>NZ_JBMPQA010000016.1:0-100146 GCF_049725055.1 Pseudactinotalea sp. Z1739
GTGGCGCAGATCGAGGCGACCCTCGGCTCGGTCTCGGTTCCGCGCGTGCAGCCATCCGCAGGTTCTGTCACATCGTTCGCCGGCGTCCTCGCCAACGCCGTCGCTGACACTGCCCCGGCTGCGATTGCCGCACCTTCCAACTTCGGACCGTCTGGGTTCCAGGTCAACGCCGACGGTGTGCCGGTCGATCTTGCCGCGTACGGAAACGGCCGCATCCCTCGTGAGGCTCTGGAACCGGTAGGCAACACCGGCCACAGACTGTGGGCACCCGCCGCCCAGTCGTTCGAGAAACTGCTGACGGCGGCTGCGGCCGACGGCGTGAGCATCGGCGTCACCGACTCCTACCGCCCGTACGATGTGCAGGTCGACGTCGTTCGTCGCAAGGGTCTGTACTCCGAGGGCGGCCTGGGTGCCAGGCCGGGTACCAGCCAACACGGCTGGGGAATGGCCGTGGACCTCGACCTGGATGCACCGGCGCAAGCATGGATGCGTACGAACGCCGCACAGTTCGGATTCGTCGAGGACACCCCGCGCGAGCCCTGGCACTGGGCGTTCCAACCCTAAGAGATCTCGGCGACACGGCCGGCCTGTTCTGCCCGCGACTGAACTCCGGCACCTCGGTACAGTGGCTTCATCCGCATTGACGCAAAACGGAGCCCCGTGATGATCGAATACCAGGTGATCAACCCCGCCACGGGTGAGCAGGTGGCTTCGTTCCCGGTGTTCACCGGTGAGCAGGTGGAGGCGGGCATCGCCTCCGCCGCCACAGCGCACCGCACGTGGAGCGCGACGGCGGTGGCTGAACGTGCCGCCGGGGTGCGCCGGGCTGCCCAGTTGCACCGGGAGCGTCGGGAAGACCTGGCCCGCATCATCGTGCGGGAGATGGGCAAGCCCTACCTGCAGGCGGTGGAGGAAGTGGATTTCGCCGCCGACATCAACGACTTCTACGCCGACCACGCTGAGACGATCACCCGGGATGAACCGGTGGATATCCTCGGAGAAGGTAGCGCGGTGGTGCGGCGCGCATCGCTGGGCGTGCTGCTGGGCATCATGCCGTGGAACTTCCCCTACTACCAGGTGGCCCGGTTCGCCGCACCGAACCTGGTGCTGGGCAACACGATCCTGCTCAAGCACGCTCCGCAGTGCCCGGAGTCGGCTGCCGCGCTGGAGCAGATCTACCGGGACGCCGGCCTACCCGAGGGGGCGTACGTGAACGTCTACCTCACCAACGACCAGGCGGCCGACGTCATCGCCGACGATCGGGTGCAAGGGGTGTCGCTGACCGGTTCCGAGCGGGCCGGTGCGGCGGTCGCGGAGGTCGCCGGGCGACACCTGAAGAAGGTTGCCCTGGAACTGGGTGGGTCGGACCCGTTCATCCTGCTGTCGACCGACGACATCGATGCCACTGTCGAGGCGGCGGTGCTGGCACGGTTGGACAACACCGGGCAGGCGTGCTCGGCCGCGAAACGCTTCATCATCATCGAGGAGTTGTACGAGGAGTTCCTGGAGAAGTTCCGGGCGGCGATGGCGGCGGTAGAACCAGGTGACCCCACATCGGTGAACACCGAACTGGGCCCGTTGTCCTCCGTGCAGGCGGCCCGGAACCTGCAGGACCAACTCGACCGTGCGGTAGCCGACGGTGCCACGTTGCGGCTCGGCGGCCAACGTTCCGGGGCGTTCTTCCCCCCGGCGGTGCTGACCGACGTCACCCCGCAGATGAATGCCTACAGGGAAGAGTTCTTCGGTCCCGTAGCCATGGTGTTCCGGGTGAGCAGCGAGCGGGAAGCCATTGACCTGGCCAACGACACCGGGTTCGGCCTGGGTTCCTACGTCTTCACCACCGACCAGCAGCAGGCGGACCGAGTGGCCGACCAGTTGGACGTGGGCATGGTGTTCATCAACATCGTGGCCGCCGATAGCCCCGAGCTGCCTTTCGGCGGTGTGAAACGCTCCGGGACCGCGCGGGAACTCGGCCTGCTGGGCGCCGAGGAGTTCGTGAACAAGAAGTTGATCCGTAAGGGAGTCTGATGGACGCCTCGCAAGACCGGCTCGGCCCGGCTGATTACAGCGCCACGCCTCGGTTCGCCGGCCCGCCCACATTCGGGCTACTACCCAGGTTGGATGAGGTGCAGGCCGCCCGCCCCGGGGCGCCGATCGAGGTGAAGATCCTGGGCGTGCCCTTCGACTCCGGGGTCAGTTACCGCCCCGGCGCCAGGTTCGGACCCGCCCACATCCGCCAGTCATCCAAACTGCTTCGTCCCTACAACCAGGCCACCGGTGCCGCCCCGTTCGCCGCCCAGCAGGTGGCCGACTGCGGAGACCTGGGCGTCAATCCCTTCGACATCGACGAGGCAATCGCGGCTGTGCAGGCGAACGCCGATGAGTTGCGCGCCGACGGTGCCAAACTCCTCACCCTCGGTGGCGACCACACCCTGGCGCTACCGAACCTGCGCTCGGTACACCGCAGTCACGGCAAGATCGCAGTGCTGCACCTGGACGCTCACCTGGACACCTGGGACACCTACATGGGCGCCCCCTACACCCACGGCACCCCGTTCCGGCGCGCGAGCGAGGAAGGGTTGCTCGACCTGGCCCGGTGTATGCATCTCGGTATCCGGGGTCCCCTATACGGAGCCGAGGACCTCACCGACGACGAGGTGCTGGGCTTTCAGATCATCAGGGCCGATGAGTACGAGTTCACCTCGGTGGCCGCGATCGTGGAGCGGATGCGCCGCCGCCTGGGGAATGCGCCGGTATATCTGTCGGTAGACATCGATGTGTTGGACCCCGCGGCCGCGCCAGGCACCGGTACCCCTGAGGCTGGGGGGTTGACCAGCCGGGAACTCCTCAACACCATCCGCGGTCTGCAGGGCCTGAACCTGGTGGGCGCCGAGATCGTGGAAGTGGCCCCGGCCTACGACCACGCTGAGATCACCGGGATCGCCGCCGCCCACGTCGGCTACGAAATCCTCTCCCTGTGGGCCAACCGCGAATCCGCGCCCAGCGGGCCTGCGGGTGCGTTCCTCACCGCTGACTGAGCAAGCCCGGTCCGGGAAACCTACAGGGCACTGGTGTAGTCCTCCTTCACCGACCGCAGATGCGCCCACGCCTCCAGAGCGGTGACCTCCGGGAAGGACCGCAGCCGTTCCAGCGAGGCATCCAGGTCCACCGGGCTGGCTCCGCGCAGTGTGACGACCGCATCGAAGCGTCCGATCGTGGCCGCGGCGAACTCCACATCCTCCTCATGACGCAGCCGTGTGAGCACCTGTGTGGCCTCCGACCGCAGGGTCAACCCCACCCCCATGGTCAGCAACCTGCCGAAGTGACCCCGCTCCTGGACCACCACCAGGCGGGCGATCCCCGCCTGCAACATCCGATTGACCCGCACACGAACCGCCGAGGAGGACCGGGCTACGCGCGCAGCCAGGTCCTGCCAGTTCGCGCGTCCGTCGCGCTGCAATTCCCTTAGCAACGCCCGGTCGGTGGCGTCGATGCTCATCGGCTCATACGTATCGTGCTCCAGGAGCCCCTTGAACACGCCGGTGTAGATGACCGTGCTGGTCCGCACCACGGCCGGGTGGCGCCGGACCTGGGCGAGCAGTGCCTGGATGTCGGTGTGGGTGGGCACCCGTACCTCCATGATGAGATCGTGGGCTCCCGCCACGATCGACACCAGGACCGTCTGCGGCCATGAGGCGACCAGGGTCGCCGCGTCCGCCACCGGACCCCTGGTGGCCACCGACACGTGCGCGGTGACCTGCAGCCCGGCGAAGTGCGGGTGCACCGCAGCCACCACCCGGATGGCGCCCGAATCGATCAATGCCCGCAGCCGCTGCCCAACGACCGCCCGTGGTTCGTGGATCGCGTGCGCCAGCGCCACCACACTGGCCCGGGGGTTCTGCTGCAAGGCGCGCACCAGCCGGCGATCCAGGTCCAGCCCGTAGCCACCGTCGGCGCTCATCGACCCTGGCATGCCTTTCTGAACGGATCCCCATCAATTCGTCAGCAGTCCGGCCGCCTGCTGCGCGTGTCACGAACGATTCTGCCATCCGCTGCCAACAGGTCTGCGGAATTCCCTTGAGTTCACAACAGACCTGTGTTGTGGGGCGCCCGGCAGGCTCGTATGCTCACACCCACAATCTGGCGCGGACCACAACGATGTCCCGGATCGGTGACCCCGGGGTGCCGCGACTACTCCTCCTTCGCAAGGCGGTATGTAATGAGCACCGGAACTCCCAGCGGGCAGAATTCCAGCCCTCGGCCCGGCGACGGGCAGACATTCAGCCATCGGCGGGCCCTGCGGGCCGGGATGGCCTCCTTCGTCGGAACGTCGATCGAGTTCTACGACTTCTATATCTTCGCCACGGCCGCGGCGCTGGTCTTCGGGCCGTTGTTCTTCCCCGACGCAGCCCCGATCACCGGTGTGCTGTACTCCTTCGCCACCTACGCCGTCGGCTTCTTCTTCCGGCCCCTGGGCGGAGTCATCTTCGGGCACGTCGGTGACCGGTTCGGGCGCCAGCGGTCCCTGGTCATGACCTTGGTGCTCATGGGCGTCGCGACCACCGCCGTCGGCGTGCTCCCGACCTATGAGTCGGTGGGCGTGCTCGCCCCGATCCTTCTGATTGTGCTGCGCGCACTGCAAGGAATCGCCGTCGGTGGTGAGTGGGGCGGTGCGGTGCTGATGTCGGTGGAGAATGCTCCGAACCGGTTCAAGGGGTTCTATGGCGCATTCCCGCAGTTGGGTAATCCGATGGGTGCCCTGCTGGCCTCCGGGATCTTCTGGCTGCTCACCGTGAACGATTCCCAGTTCCTGTACGAGTGGGGCTGGCGGATCCCGTTCCTGCTGTCCGCGGTGCTGATCGCGGTGGGTTTCTGGGTGCGGTACACCGTGGAGGAAACCCCGGTGTTCACCAGCGAGATCGAGCAGGACACCAAGGAGGAACTGCCCGTCAAGGCTGCGTTCCTACGCAATTGGAAACTGATCCTGTTGGGCGTGGGCCTGATCCCGATCTCCACCGGCGGGTACTACATGGTCACCACGTTCGCGACCGCGTACGGCACCGAACCCGCGTTCGGCATCGGCATCAGCGAGAACCAGATGCTCACCATCTTGTCCGTTGCGGCCTTCGGTGAACTGGTCTCCTGTCTGCTGATCGGGTGGCTTTCGGACAAGATCGGCCGCAAACGGGCCATGGGTGGCGGGTTGATCCTCACCGCAGCGCTGGTGGTGCCGATGTTCCTGACCATGGCCCCGGAGAACGTCGCACTGATGTACGTGCTCTTCACCGCGGTGCGGATCGGGATGAACTTCGCCTGGGCCCCGATGGCCTCGATCCTGGCCCAGGTGTTCCCTCCGCACTCCCGCCAGACCAGCCTGTCCATCTCCTACTCCATCGGTGCGGCGATCTGGGGCGGGCTGGCACCGGTGACCGCCACCGCGTTGTACCAGGCCACCGACACCATCTGGAGCGCGATCATCCTGTACTTCGCGATGACCGCGATCAGCATCGTCTGCCTTGCCCTGGCGCCCCAGCGCGTCGATGAGGTGTTCGAGGAGGATGTCCTCACCGCGCGGGCGCTACGGGAGGCCAACGAGTAGGTGGCGCGTACCGTCGGCACGTACCCGGTCCGGGCCTACCCTCCCCGGCCCCGACCAGGAAGCGACACCGGGGGTGGGCCGAGTGGAAGTGAGGGAGCCGATGCGAACGCTGCGGAGTTTCGACGGGACGCCGGAACACTGGGCACCCACCCTGGTCACCGCCGAGAGGATCCGGACACTGGAGCCGGACGGTGTGGTGAGCGCGATGCTCATCGCCGGCGGACGGATCGTCGCGCTTGGTGATACCGAGCGGTGCCGGGCAGCGGCGGACGACGCCGGATTGGGCCGGCCGCGCACGGTTGACCTGGGCGCGAAAACCGTGGTGCCGGGGTTCATCGACCCCCACGCCCACCCGCTGATGCACGGGCAGATGCGATCCTGGGTGGACTGCAGCCCGGGTAGGGCCCGCACCATCGACCAGATCGTGGAGCACCTACGGGAACGGGCTCGGCTGTCACCCGGTGAGGGACCGATCCGTGGCTACGGGTACGAGCACCGCAACCTCGCCGAGCGCCGTCACCCCACCCGGTTCGAGTTGGACCAGGTCGCCACCGACCGGGAGGTGTACCTGATGAACGCATCCGGGCACGGGGGCGTGGTGAACTCCTACACGCTCGCCAAGTACGGCATCACCCGGGACACTCCGAACCCGCCCGGCGGGGAGTTCTTCCGCGACGCCGATGGGGAGTTGACCGGTGAACTCTCCGACGCCGCATGCAACATCCTCACCGGCGCCGACGGGGTGAAGGTGGGCAACCACGGCCCCAACCTGCACCTGGGTGACCCTCGGCAGGAGCACCTGGATCAGTTGCGGACCGCGCAGCGTTCGTTCCTGGCCGGCGGGGTCACCGCGGTGGGTGATGCGCAGGTGACGCGCCGGGAGTTCACCACCTACCTGGATCTGGCCGAGGCCGGCGATCTGCACGTGCGGTACTCGATGTACCTGCTCTCCGCCTTGCTGGACGAGGGCCTGGAGATGGGGCTGCACGGCCCGTTCGGCAACTCCAGGCTGCACTTCGCCGGATTCAAGTTCTACGCCGACGGCACCCTGGGCGGGTGGACCGCCTACTTCCCCGACGGTTACGTCGGCGACCCCTGCCGCACCGGCATGCTCTACCACGAGCCGGCCGAGTACGCCCAGATGATCGCCCGCGCCCATCGCGCCGGCCTGCAGACCGCCACGCACGCCCAGTCTCCGGACGCGATCGCGATGGTGCTCGATGCGGTGGAAGCCGCCCAACGCGACGATCCCCGGCCCGACGCACGGCACCGGATCGAGCACTGCGGGCTGCCCACACCGGAGCAGGTCAACCGGATCGCCGCAGCCGGGATCATGCCGGTGAACCAGACCCAGCACTACTACAACTGGGGTGAAGGGGTGCTCGACGCGATCGGCAGCCCCGGGGAACGGTTCAACCCCTTGGGCGAGTTCGCCGCCGCCGGGGTTCCGGTGACGCTCAGTTCGGACGCACCGGTGGCCGACCCCCTGCCGTTGCAGGCGATCCAGACCGCGGTGACCCGCCGCACCGCGCAGGGTGCTGAACTGGGCCCGCCGCAATTGCGGATCACCGCCGAGCAGGCGCTGCACGCCCACACCCTGTCCGGGGCGCGCGCACTGGGACGGGAGGCGGAACTGGGTTCCCTCGCCGTAGGCAAGTTCGCCGACTTCACCGTGCTCGCCGAGGATCCGCTCGCAGTGGATCCGCAATCCATCGCCGATATCCCCGTGGTCTCCACCTGGGTGGACGGGGTACCCCGCTACGAGTCGGAGCAGTCGGCATGACGACCGAGAGTGCCAGGAACGTGGGCCGGGACGTGCTGACCGTGCTGCGCGCCTACGGGGTGGACACCGTGTTCGGCATCCCCGGCACGCACAATCTGGAGTTCTACCGTCACCTTCCGGAACTGGGTATCCACGCCGTGACCACCCGCCACGAGCAGGGCGCCGGGTACGCCGCCGACGGGTGGTCGCTGCAAACCGGTCTTCCCGGTGTGGTGGTCACGACCTCGGGCCCCGGGTTGTTGAACGCGCTGTCCGCGGCGGCCACCGCCCACGCCGAGTCCCGCCCGATGATCATCCTCACTCCCGGCCCGCCGCTAGGCCAGGAGTTCGCCGACATCGGGGCGCTGCACGAGACCAAGGACACCCGCGCCGCCGCCGATGCCGTGGTGCAGTGGGCCCGGCGGGTGGAGTCCGGCCGGGAAGCCGTCCAGGCCGTCCATGACGCGATGGACCTCTTCCGCGCCGGCCGCCCGCGTCCGGTGGTGATCGAGGTCCCCCTCGACGTCCTCGAAGGGGAGAGCGACTGCCCTCCGGAGATGCTGCGACCCCACTCCGAACCGCAGCCGGCCGCCGGCGACGACGAGCACGTCGCCCGCGCTGTCCGTTTACTCACCGGTGCCACCCGTCCGGTCGTCCTGGCCGGTGGTGGCGCGGTCCGGTCCGGCGCCGGGGTCACCGCGTTGGCCGAACGGTTGGGCGCACCGGTGGTGACGACGTTGAACGGACGCGGTGTGGTGCCGGAGTCACACCCACTCGCGGTGGGGTCCACGCTGCGGTTGAAGGCGGCCCACGCGCTGGTCAACGACGCCGATGTACTGCTCGTGCTGGGCTCGAAGGTCGGCGAGGCCGAGTTGTGGTGGGGGCCGCTGCAACCGTCCGGCCAGGTGATCCGCGTGGATCTGCTCAGCACGCAGATTCATAAGAACCTGCCCGCCCACATGGGCATCGTGGGAGACGCCGGCGTCGTCGTCGAGCAGTTGCTGCAGGCGCTGCCCGACGGCGACCCGAGCGACACCACCGGAGCACGCCGCGCCACTGTGGCCCGCGCCGAGATCGACCGGGAGAGCCGGGAGTGGGCCCCGGCCACCGCCGCCTGTTGCGACGCGATCGCAGCCGGCCTTCCCGCGGACGTCATCCTGGGGGCGGACTCCTCACAGATCTGTTACTACGGCACCGCCAACATGGTGCCGGTGGAGCATCCGAACTCCTACCTGTACATGGCCACCTACGCGACGCTCGGCTACGGGCTACCGGCGTCCATCGGCGCGAAGGTCGCCAGTCCGCACCGCCCCGTGGTGTGCGTGCTGGGCGATGGTGCGTTGATGTTCTCGGTGCAGGAGTTCATGACCGCCCTGGAGCAGCACCTGGACCTGGTCGTGGTGTGCGTGGACAACGGTGGCTACCGGGAGATCGAGGAGAACGAAGCAGACCGTGGCATCCCTCCGATCGGGGTGCGCCTGGACCAGCCCGATTGGCCGGCGCTGGTCACCGCGTTCGGCGGCAGCGGGGCCTCGGTCCGCGTCGCGGGCGATCTGCCCGGGGCACTACGGGCGGCGATCGACGCCGGCGGGGTGCATCTGCTGCACGTGCCGTTGTCACTGTTCGAAACCGAGGAGCAAGGATGACCGCTGACATGTCGAGCGAGTCGGGTGCGGAACTGCCGGGGACGGCCAAGGCCACCGCCCGGGCCTGGGTCGATGAGCACATGAGGGACCTGTCCCGTTGGCATCAGCACATCTGGGAGTTGGCCGAGCCGGCCTGGCGCGAGCACGAGTCCGCGTCCTGGTATGTGCAACGGTTGCGCGCCGAAGGCTTCGACGTGGAGGAAGGCTCCGGTGGGATGCCTACCGCGTTCTGTGCCGAGTGGAGCAACGGTCCCGGCCCAACCCTGCTCACCTATGCCGAGTACGACGCCGTGCCGGGCAACAGCCAGGAGGCGACCACTCGGCGCCGGCCCCGCGAGGGCCTGGGTCCCGATGCTCCCGGGCACACCGACCCGCACTCGGTACTCGGCATCGCCACCCTCGCCGGGTTGCTGGCCACCCAGCATGCCATGATCGAGCGCGACATCCCGGGCAGGTTGCGCTACACCGGGGAACCGGCCGAGAAGATGCACGGGTCCAAGGTGGTGCACGGGCTGCGCGGGTACTACGACGGCGTGGACGCCATAATCAGTTTCCACCCGTTCTACATGCTGCCGCTGTGCAACACCGCCCGGTGGGACACCCAGTGCGGGGCGTACTACTCCAAGGTGTATGAGTTCGTCTGCGACGAGCCGCAGACCTGGCAACTGGGCGCCGACCCGAACTCCCCGATCCCAGCCTCCCATTCGGCCGCGCGCGCACCGGGGGCGAACATCGCGTTGATGCAGATGCACTCCGCGTCGCGCACCATGCACGATGCGATGCTGCCCAGTGTGGGCGGGTGGAGCCTGTCTGATGCCATCCTGGCGTCCGGGCAGGCCACCGCGGACAACCTCCCGGCCCAGGTGGCGCGCATCCAGTACTCCTGGCGCACCCCGGACGTGCCGATGGCCGAGCACGTGCTCGCCGTGCTGGATCGCAATGCCGAGCACGCCGCGGCGATGGCCCACTGCCGGCTGGAGAGCACCTGGGTGGCCCGGTCCCGGCCTGGGTTGACCAACCACACGATGGCGCAGGTGCTCTACGACAACCTGGCCGAGGTGGGCGCCCCGACCTACGGGCCCGAGGCGATCGGAGCGGCACAGGACATCCAGCGCGAACTCGGCATCGACCCGATGACGCAGCCGTTCCTGGCCGAGTGCGAACAGTTGACCAGTCCGCAGGAGGCCGAGGCCGCCCTACGTGAGCAGATGCCCGCCTGGCAACGCAACTGGACCAGCGACGACTACGTGGAGATGACCCACTACGCCCCGACGGTGCGGTTCTACGTGGCCCGCCCGGCGTTGCGACCCGCTCCCGGGCGGGGGGCCTACCCACCCTGGGTGATGAACGCCCTCGGCGGCATCCCGGCCGCCATCGACCCGACCATCGAAGTCACCGGGAAGACCGTGGCCGGCACCTTCATCGACCTGCTGTGCGACGAGGACGCTCGCGCCCGGGCCGCGGCCGAGTTCGCCGAGCGGTCCGAAACCGAGGGGATGGAGCCGTTGCTGCCGGCGGACTTCCAGCCGCCGACCCACCTGCCGTGGCCGGAGTACGTGCGTGACCGGGAGGGCAACCGTCGCTGGCTCGGTACCGGAGCCCACGGCTGAGGCGGTCCCGCGCCGTCCGCATCCGAGAAGTCCGCACGACCGGCCCGGCACGTGTGCCGGGCCGGACGTGCTGCCCGGGAGCCCTCAGCAGGTCAGCGCCGCCTCACCCTTCTGCCATGAGCACTCCAGGTCCGGGTCGGACTCGTACGCGGGTTCGATCGCCATCGGGGCGACCGCCGCACCGCCGTCCTCGGAGTGCGACGCCAGGGTCACCGCGATCTGGTTCTCGATGTCGCCGATGCCCACTAGGTGGTTGTTGAACAGCATCGCGAACACCAGGTCACGTCCGTCGGCGTCGGTGACGTAGCCGCTCAGTGCGGTCACCCCGGTCAGACTCCCGGTCTTGGCGTGCACGTTCCCCTGTGCCGGGGTCTCACACATCCGCGAGTTCAGGGTCCCACCGACCATCCGCTCCCCCGCGCAGGCCACCGGGAACTCGGCGTACCAGTCCTCGAACCAGTCGGCCTCCTGCACCTCGTACAGGAAGGTGGCGAACTCACCGGCGGGGATCTGGTTGCCGCGGGACAGGCCCGAGCCGTCCACCAGACGCAACTCACTGGTCACCCCCAACGACTCCAGGTAGCCGCGAAGCACCTCAGCGCCGCTGGACCAGTCGCCACTGCCCGCGATCTCATCGCCGAGGGTCTTCAGGAGCACTTCGCCGTGACCGTTGTTGGACAGTTTCATGAACGGGTTGAGCAGTTCCGTCAGCGTCATCGACTCGTGCGTTGCCACCACCTCGGCACCGCTCGGTGTGGCCACGCCCGTCCGGATGTCACCAGAGACCTCGACGCCATGGTCCTGCAGCGCCCTGGCGAACACCGCCGCGGCCATGCCGGTCGGCTCCCACACCGCGCGCCACACCCGCCTGGCATCGGCGTCCGCGGCAATCGTTCCACTGACCGTCCAGGTGTTCGAGCCCCGCTCACGCGTCACGCTGATCGAGGTCGCCCCGCTCGGCGCCACGGTGGTGGCTTGGTTGTCGATGCTGATGTAGTCGGATTCGGGGATGACCGAGACCTCGGCGGCCTCGCCGGCACTGCCCGGTGCGGTGTTGATGATGACCGTGCCGGCGTCGTAGTCCTCGTTCGGGCCCACCGACAGCGCGGAGATCTGGGCGGAATAGTAGAAGTCCTCATCGCCCCAGGACCAGAACGGGCCCAGTCGCTGACTGTCGAACCGGGTGTCGTCGGCAACCAGGTCCCCGTGCACCCGGCGGATACCGGCGTCGGCCACTTGCTCCGCCAGCGCGGCGTAGTCCTGCTCCAGCATGGTGGGGTCGCCGTCACCCTTGAGGTACAGGTCCCCGTGCACCACCTCGGAGTTCCCGCGCCGCTCGCCGTCGGTGAGCACCGTGGTGGTGTAGGTGTAGTCCGGCCCGAGCAACTCCATCGCCGCCGCCGATGTCAGCATCTTCACGTTCGAAGCGGGCATCAGTCGATAGCCCGGGTTGTGCTCGTACAGCCGCTCCCCCGTCCGGGCGTCCTGGACCACCACCCCGGCCAGCGCCCCGTCCAACCGGGAGTCCGCCAGGATCCGGTCGACGTCCTCGACCCAGGCCGGAGCATCCCCGCTGGGCATGGTGTCGTTGCCGGTCATCGGTGCCTGTGCGGCGATCACACCGGCCGCCAGCGCCACCACCGCGCCCAGCGGTGCCTTGTATCCACGCAACATCGAGTGCCTCACTTCGTCGTAAGAAAAGGACGCCCGGACCGTAGCGCGGTAACTAAACGTCGTCAACCGTGGTAAATGCCTTTCGGCCGGTTCAGCCGGACCTGGCCAGCAGCATCACCACGTTCAACACCGCAATCGCCATCGCCCCGTAGAACGGAAGCCGGCGCGGTGCCGCCACCGAGGCTGCTGCCAGCACCCCCGCGACGACGAGCACCCCCCAGGCCCACCAGGGCACCGGTCCCGCAGGCCCGAGCACACCCACGGCCGTACCGGCGAGAAGGACGACGACGGCAAGGCGCCCGCAGGTAGGTGCGCCGAGCCGGTGGCCCAGCCCGCGCACCCCGGTGGCGGCATCATCGCTGAGGTCCGGCAGCACGTTGACCAGATGCGCTCCGACTCCGAGCAACCCACCGACGGCGAGCATCCACCAGGGCGGCAGCATCGCGGGAGTCAACGCCAGCCATGGAACGGCCGGCAGTGCAGCGAATGCGGCGGCATAGGGCACCCATGACCACACCGTGGCTTTCAGTCCGGCGTTGTAGACCCAGCCCGAGCCGACCAGCACCAGGTGCGCCAGCGCCGCAGCCCAACCCAGCGCCAGGCTCGAGGCGAGACACACCAGCGCCGATGCGACAAGAGCCGCCACGACCGTCGCCTTGGTCAACTCGCCCGTGGCCAGCGGCTTGTCCGTACGCCCCACAGCCCGGTCCCGGTCGGCGTCGAGCAGGTCGTTGGACCAGCCGATCGTGAACTGCCCGGTCAGCACCGCCAGCGCCACGACGGCGATGGTCCCGGCGTCGTGACCTGCCTCCAGAGCCAGCAGCGTCGCCAGGGCGGTGACCACCACGGTAGGGGCGGGATGGGTGGCACGCAGCAGAGCGATGACGATGCGCACCCCCTGAGGCTACGCGGTCCCACCGGCGTCGGCACAGGACGCGAACCCCGGCGAATATCCGTACGCTCGAGAAATGACACAGGTGCTCGCCGTCGCGCCGGTGCTTCCTGCGCACCGGTACAGCCAGAGCCAACTCACCGATGCACTGGTGCCGATCATCGGAGTGGACGCCCCCGGCGAACGCATGCTGCGGCGCATCCACGGCGGTTGCGAGGTGGACTACCGGCACCTGGCCCTGCCCCTGGAACGTTACGCCGCACTGTCCGACTTCGGGCAGACCAACGACGCATTCATCGAAGCCTCCGTCGAGTTGGGTGCCCTCGCCCTGACCAACGCCCTGCGGGAGGCCGGCCTGACCCCGCAGGATGTCGACCTGGTGGTCTCGGTCACGATCACCGGGCTCGCCGTGCCCTCGCTCGAGGCGCGGATAGCCGAACGGGTGGGGTTGCGCCCCGACGTGGTGCGACTGCCCATCGTGGGCCTCGGGTGCATGGCCGGCGCCGCAGGCACGGCGCGGCTGCATGACTTCCTGCGGGGACGGCCCGACGGCGTTGCTGCTCTGATCAGCGTGGAGCTGTGTTCCCTGACGATCCAGCGTGGTGATGACTCCGGTGCGAACCTGGTGGCCAGTGGGTTGTTCGGCGACGGCGGTGGCGCGCTCATCGCGACCGGAGCGGATCACCATAGCGTGCCGAGCAGCACCGGCCCGCGGGTGCTGGACTCGGCCAGCCGCCTCTACGTCGGAACCGCCGAGGCCATGGGCTGGGACGTGGGCAGCACCGGTCTGCGCATCGTGCTGGGAGCGGAGGTACCCGATCTGGTTCGCGACAACGTGGGCGACGACGTCGCGGCATTCCTCGCCCGCAACGGCCTGTCCATCGCCGATGTGGGCTGGTGGGTGTGCCACCCCGGTGGACCGAAGGTGATCGACTCCCTCGCCGAGACCCTCGGCCTGCCCCACGAAGCCCTGGAACTGACCAGCCGGTCCCTGCGGGAGGTGGGCAACCTCTCCTCGGCCTCGGTCCTGCACATCCTGCGGGCCGCCTTGGACCGCTCGCCCGATCCGGGTACCTTCGGACTGATGATGGCGATGGGTCCGGGATTCAGCCTGGAACTGGTGCTGTTGGAGGCCCGGTGACCTCCCAGATCCTGTTCACCGTGCTGATCGCGGCCGTCGGGCTGGAGCGGGTGGCTGAACTGATCGTCGCGCGCCGCAACGCCGCGTGGGCCTTCGCCCGTGGTGCCTGGGAGGCCGGTGCCGGCCACTACCCGGTGATGGTGGTGCTGCATACCGGGCTGCTCGCCGGTGCCCTGGCGGAGGTGTGGTTGACCCCGGTCCCGTTCGTGCCGGTACTCGGGGTGACGATGCTGGTGCTGGCGTTGGGCTCCCAGGGATTGCGCTGGTGGTGCATCTCCTCCCTGGGGCGGCGCTGGAACACCCGGGTGATCGTGGTACCCGGGCTGCCCTTGGTCCAGGGCGGCCCGTACCGGTGGCTGCGCCACCCCAACTACGTGGCCGTGGTGGTGGAGGGATTCGCCCTGCCGCTGGTGCACTCTGCCTGGATCACCGCGGCGGTGTTCACGGTGGCCAACGCGGCGCTGCTCACCGTGCGCATCCGGACCGAGAACCGCGCGCTCGTGGCCGCAGCACCGGCACAGGGCTGAGGCGTGGCCGTTGACCTGGTCATCGCCGGCGCCGGCCCCGCCGGTCTGGCCACCGCACTGCACGCGGTCGCGGCCGGAATGTCGGTGGTGGTGCGTGAGCCGCGCGAGGGCGTGATCGACAAGGCCTGTGGGGAGGGCGTGATGCCCGCGGGGATCGCCCACCTGGAGCGACTCGGTGTGCACCCGAAGGGGCAGGACCTCAAGGGAGTGCGGTACTGCGCTCCGGGCCGGCAGGCCGAGGCGCACTTCCTGGGCCCGCCCGGGCGCGGGGTGCGTCGCACCGAGTTGCACCGCGCACTGCTGCAGGCCACCCGCGAGGCCGGTATCCCCATCGAGCAGACCCGGGTACGGGCGGTCGAATCCCAGGCCAGGGGCGTCGTCGTCGATGGCACGGTGGCCGGGTACCTCATCCTGGCCGACGGCCTACACTCCCCCGGGCGCCGGATGCTCGGGCTGGACCGGCCCACCCGTGGGCCGGGACGGTACGGGTTGCGCCAGCACGTACGCCGTGCGCCGTGGACCGACCATGTCGAGGTGCACTGGTCCGCACACGCGGAGGCCTACGTGACCCCGGTCGCCGAGGACGAGGTCGGCATCGCGATCCTGACCAGCCGGCGGGCACCCTATGAGACCCAGCTGGCCGAGTTCACCGACCTGCGGGCGCGCCTGGCCGGGGCGGCGCCCGCCTCCTCGGTGCGCGGCGCCGGACCGTTGCGCCAGCATGCCCGACGGCGAGTGGCCGGCCGCGTCCTCCTGGTCGGCGATGCCGGGGGGTACCTCGATGCGATCACCGGTGAGGGCGTCAGCCTGGCGCTGGCCCAGGCCCAGGGTGCGATCGAGGCGACCGTGCAGGACCGTCCCGGCAACTATGAACGGACGTGGCGGCGGATCGTGCGCCGCCACTCCATCCTGACGCGGGTGCTCATGGTTGCGGGCGCCTCCCCGCTCCGGCCGCACCTGGTTCCGGCAGCCCAACGCCTACCATGGTTGTTCTCCGCCGCCGTCAACGAGGTCGGACGCGCCTGAGCAGGGCTCGGTCCGGAAGCCGATCGCCTTGTGGCTGCCGTCGCAGAACGGCTTGATGGCCGACGCCCCGCAGCGGCACAGTGCCACGGTCCGGCGCTCCATGGGGATGGGCGTGCCATCGGCCCCGACGATGGTGACACCACCCCGGACCAGGAGCGGTCCGTTCGGATAGGCGGTGATGCTCGGTTCAGCGGGCTGGTTCATACAGTTCCTCCGTCACGGGGTCAGGCCTCGGTCAGCGGCTTGCGCAGGGAGGAACGACCCTCCTGCCAGGCATCCAGCAGGTGCGCCCCGACCCAGTCATCGACCCTCAGGCAGGCCATGGCGCCGAACATGATGTCCTCAAGGAGGGCCGGCTCATCCTCGGCGAGCGAGCCGGCCATGTCGTGCCCGGCGATCTGTTCGTGAACGGCGTCGGCCTCCACATGCTCATCGAAGTACCAGGTCACCTCCGGTCCGAACCCGAGCCGGCGGAAGCCGTCACCGTAGTGCCGGTTGGGGATCGAGGAGGTCATTTCGAAAGCCGCGAGGTGCCCGACCACGGCACCCCGCAGCCTGCGGTTGATCCCGAACATGGACATCAGGTTGTGCGAGGCCAGCGTGACCGCCGGGACATGGTCCACGTAGTGCCCGTAGTGGTCGCAAAGGCCGGCCCCACGCACAGTGCCGGCGAAGATCGCTGAGTGCATCCGTCCGGGATTGCCGCCGCCGTACTCATCGGCCTGGATCTCCACCAGGGCGGCCTTGGCGCGGCCGGTCAGTCGTGGGATGGCCCAGGAGTGCGGGTCCGCCTCCCGGAGGGTGTAGATGCTGCGGTGCACCAGGAACTCCCGGACCTGCTCTGCGGTGGCGTGCTTGGCCACATAACGCGACAGACTCGGACCGCTGGGGGCGGGAGCGGTCAGGCCGAACAGCGCCTCGGCAACCGCCCCCGCCGTGGCCGCCGGCAACTCAGGAGGCCGGATCCGCTCCCGCAACGCGGACTCGAAGGCGTGCTCGAGGTCGGTGCGCAGCCGGATCAATTCGGGGGACCACTCCCACCGGTCCCCGAACGCGTCGAAGGATCCGTAGGCCAGGCTGTAGAGCGCGAACAGGCTCAGTTGCACATCGTCGTCGGTGATGACCTCACCCGCGCGCGCGAGCGCGTGGTCACCGATCGTGGCCAACTCACCGACTCCGTCCATACCAGGACCGCTGAGGAGGTTGAGCAGGTACGAACTCAGTTCCCCGCGGGGTGAGAAGGGGCTGAACGGTGCTGAACCCGGCGGGAGTGCGGCCACAGTCCGGACCTGCTCGCCGAGGGTGTCTTGAGTCATGTTTGCGCTCCCGTATCGGGCCGCGCCGCGGTGGCGCGAGCCTGAACGCACTTTCTCACCGGCATGTGCGGTGTGCATCTCGGCCCGGGGCTCACATCACCACCGTTGCCGCCGCCGCCGGGATACCCGAGACTAGGGGTACCCGCGTCGATGCAGGAGGCCGTCATGGTGCCGAGACCCGAAGTAGACGAACGCGAGGCCCGACGGGTCGCCGAACAGTCCCGGGACACCCGGTGGGACCAGCCGAGTTTCGCCAAGGAACTGTACCTGGGCCGCTTCCGACCGGAGATCCTCCAGAACCACCTGGCCCCGGACTCCGACCCGGACGAAGGCGGCGAGGCCTTCCTGGGGCGACTGCGCGAGGTTCTGGCCGGCATCGACGGCGCCGCGATCGAACGCGAGGCCAAGGTCCCCCAGGTCGTCCTCGACGCTTTGGCGCAGGCCGGGGCGTTCGGGATGAAGATCCCGACCGAGTACGGTGGTGCGGGCCTGGGGCAGGTGTACTACAACCGCGCGCTGATGCTGGTGGGAACGGTCAGCCCCGCGCTCGGTGCGTTGTTGTCGGCGCACCAGTCGATCGGGGTACCCGAGCCGGTACGCCAGTTCGGCACCGAGGAGCAGAAGGCACGGTTCCTGCCCAGGTGCGCCGCCGGTGAGATCTCCGCATTCCTGCTGACCGAGCCCGACGTGGGCTCCGACCCTGCCCGTCTGCACCTGAGGGCCACCCCCGACGAGGACGGCAACTACGTGCTCGACGGCTCCAAACTGTGGGCGACCAACGGGTCGATCGCCGATCTGCTGGTGGTCCTGGGCCGGGTCCCGGAGCAGGACGGACACCCCGGCGGGATCACCGCGTTCGTGGTCGAGGCGGACTCCCCCGGCATCACCATCGAGCGGCGAAATGCGTTCATGGGTCTGCGCGGCCTGGAGAACAGCCTGACCCGCTTCAGCAACGTCGTCGTTCCGGCCGCGAACATGCTCGGCCAGGAGGGCCGGGGCTTGAAGATCGCGCTGAGCACGCTGACCACCGGGCGGCTGTCGATCCCGGCCATGTGCGTCGCGGCCAGCAAGTGGTCCCTCAAGATCGGCCGGGAGTGGGCACGGGAGCGGGTGCAGTGGGGCCGGCCAGTGGGCGAGCACGCCGCAGTGGCGCACCGGATCGCCTTCATGGCCACCAACACCTACGCCCAGGAGGCGGTGCTCGAACTCACCTCCCGGCTCGCCGACGCCGACCGCGCCGACGTGCGGATCGAGGCAGCCCTGGCCAAGCTCTTCACCTCCGAGCGGGCCTGGCTGATCGCCGACCACCTCGTCCAGATCCGTGGGGGCCGCGGGTACGAGACCGCCGACTCCCTACAAGCCCGCGGCGAGCGTGCGGCGCCGGTGGAGCAGGTGTTGCGCGACCTGCGCATCAACCGGATCTTCGAGGGATCCACCGAGATCATGCACCTGCTCATCGCCCGGGACGCGGTCGACACCCACCTGTCGGTGGCCGGTGACATCATCGACCCCGAGGCCACCGGGCAGGACAGGGCCCGCGCCGCCGTCCGCGCTGCGCGCTTCTACGCCGCCTGGCTCCCCGGTCTGCTCGCCGGCCAGGGGATGGTGCCGGGGTCCTACGCCGAGTTCGGCCCGCTAGCCACGCACCTGCGGTTCATCGAGCGGGCCAGTCGCCGGCTGGCCCGGTCCACCTTCTACGGGATGGCCCGCTGGCAGGGCGGGCTCGAGCACAAGCAGGGCTTCCTGGGCCGGGTGGTGGACATCGGCGCCGAACTCTTCGCGATGACCGCGGTGTGCCTCCGCGCGCGGACGCAGCAGGAGGACGGCAGCGCCCCGAATTCTGCTCGGCTGGCCGCGTCGTACTGCCGTCAGGCGCGGCGCACCGTGGCCCGGCTGTTCCACGAACTGTGGATCAACACCGATGCCTCGGATGAGCGGACCGCCCGAGCCGTACTCCGCGGGGACCTCAGCTGGCTGGAAGCGGGAATCCTGGACCCCTCCGAGAACACCGGGCCCTGGATCGCACCGGACGAGGCCCTGCGCTAGCCCACCTGGGGCCCAGCATGCGGACGCCGCCGGCATGCCTGTGTCCGCACCGACGCGGGTCTGCGAGGCTCAGGTCACCAGCGAACGGAGGACTATGCCCACCAGCGAGACGCAGAGCCCTGAGAGGCCCTTCGATCCCGTGCTACGCGAGCAGGTGATCGAGCGTGCCACCAGCCTGCTGGACGAACTCGACGAACTGGCCGGCGCCCTGCACGCCGACCCCGAGACGGCATTCGACGAGCACCGCTCCGCTGCCCGGATCGCCGACCTGCTCACGCGCCACGGCGCGGACGTGGAGGTGGGGGCCTACGGTTTACCGACGGCGTTCCGCGCCGGCGCCGGCACGTCCGGCCCGAAGGTGGCGATCCTGGCCGAGTACGACGCCCTGCCCGAGATCGGGCATGCCTGCGGACACAACCTGATCGCCGCAATGTCGACCGGGGCGTTCCTGGTGGCCCGGGACCTGCTGTCTCAGGCCCACGACGGCGCCCCTGCGTCGGATCCCGGCACCGTGGAACTCATCGGCTCCCCGGCCGAGGAGGGCGGTGGCGGCAAGGAACTCATCCTGCGGGCCGGCGGCTTCGACGACGTCGACGCCGCCCTGATGGTCCATCCCGGCAACACCGACCGACTCGACGGGATGTTCCTGGGCATGCGGCATGTGGAGGTCACCTACACCGGGACAGCGGCCCACGCCGCGGCCGCCCCGGAGCGCGGGTACAACGCCCTGGATGCCGTGGTCACCGCCTACCAGTCGGTGGCCCAGGTGCGCCAGCACATCCTGCCGACCGACCGGGTGCACGGCATCATCACCGACGGCGGTCAGGCGCCCAACATCGTCCCGCACCGAGCGGCGGCGCACTTCTACGTACGCTCCGCCGGTGTGGACAGCCTACGTCACCTGTCCGCCCGGGTGGACGCGGCCCTTCGCGGTGCGGCGACGGCCACCGGCACCACCGCCGAGATCGTCTGGGACCGCCAGCCGGCCTACCTGCCGGTCCGCACCAACTCGGTCCTGACCCGGAGCTTCGCGGGTGTGCTCTCCGGTCGACGCGACCTGGCCGCCAGATCCGGCGGCGGTGCCTCCACGGACATGGGGAACGTGAGCCAGGTGGTCCCGGCGATCCATCCCAGTCTCGACACCACCGGCGCCGACATCCCCGCCCACACCGCCGAGTTCGCCGCCTCCACCCGCACTCCCCCCGCCCGGGACGCCCTGTTGGAGGGGGTGATCGGGATCGCGGGCACCGTGCTGGACGTGCTCAGTGATCCCCAGGTGCTGGCAGCCGCCCGGGCCGAGTTCGCCGAGACCGGCGGGCCCGTGCGCTGGCAGGACTGATCAGTCCACCTCCAGGGAGTCCACCAGTTGTGCGCAGCCGGCCTCGATCACCTCGCGCTCGCTGGTCCACTGGCAGTACAGGTGCAGGAGCTGGTCCCGGGAGAAGAGCCAGTAACCGAGGTAGTCGTAGTTGCTCAGACTCACCGACTGGGTGATCGCGGGGTGGCCGGCCAGCAGCGTCATCTCCGCCTCAGAGATCTCCTCGGCCCCGATCTGGTCGCGGTAGTCCGCCAGCCGGTCCTCCACGGCCGCCAACGGCACCCGGTTGCACCCGTCGGCGGCGCCATCCCAGTCCAGGCCGTCGTAGATCGCGACATTGACCACGTTCAAGATCACCGGATCCTCCACCGGCTCGGCCACCCACAGGTCCACCAGGTTCTCCACCGGATTGTCCTCGTAATAGGAGAACGTCTCCACGAACCCCTCCGGGGTGGACCACTGGGCACCGGCCAGGTCCAATGACGCCAGCATCAACCCCTCGTCCTCATCCAGGGCGTCCGGATCACCGCACTCCAGGAACTCCGGGGGCAGGGTGACGCGCTCACGATCGCCGCTGTCATCGCCGTCGGGCTTCTTGGCCTGGTCGGCTCCCGGAGCAGCCCCACCCGGGTCCTGGACCTCATCCTCGGGGGTGCACCCCAGGAGCATCCCGGTCAGCGCTGCCGCAGCAAGCGCCGCTGCCCAGCGGTTCGCGCGCATCACGACGTCCTCCTGTCGACCGATCTCACCGGGCCCCTCGGCCCCGCCGATCAGATTAACTCAGTGTCCACCGGAGGATCTGCGGCCCTGGTGAAATGTGTGTCGTGGCACACACGGGTAACCAAGCACCGCTATGGTGGTGCATCTGGCAAACCGTTGACCATCCCCGGCCGCGGTTGTCAGGACATCGACGTCCAGTGCCACGCTGATCAGGAGGCCGAACGAATTATGACCCACGGACGAGGAATGTGGCGCAGAATCGCCGCCACCGCGGGGGCGATCGCCATAGGAGCGGCCCTCACCGTCCCGGCCCATGCCGCCGGTGAGGAGGAGGTCGAGGACGACCTCGACGAACAGGGCGAGTACGAGGAGTTCGCCGGTAACGACGTCCTGACCATCGCCACCGGCCAGTCCATCGAGAACTGGAACCCCTTCATCCAGATCTACGTGATCGAGCACCAGTTCCGGCAATTGCAGTACGAGCCCTTGGTGCGGATGAGCGCGGAGGACTACAGCCCCACTGAGGGACTGGCCGAAGACTGGGAGGAGTCCGAGGACGGGCTCACCTGGACCTTCCACCTGCGCGAGGCCACCTGGCACGACGGAGAGGAGTTCACCGCCGACGACGTGGTGTACACCTACCACATCATCGAGAACGACCCGGTGATCAGTGCCCGCAATGCCGACGTGGTGGAGTTGATCGAGAACGTCGAGGCGATCGATGACCGGACCGTGGAGTTCACCCTGAGCAGCCCTTCGGTGAACCTGGAGGGCAGCGACCAGGTGATCGTGCCCGAACACATCTGGTCCGAGTACGAGGGTGAATGGAACGAGTACGGGAACGACGACTTCCCGATCGTCGGGATCGGTCCGTACCAGATGGTCGACTTCTCCACCGACGCCTACATCCGGTACGAGGCCTTCGATGACTACTGGCAGGGCGCGCCCGGTTTCAGTGAACTCGTCTACCAGTACTACACCGAGCCGGACACCGCGGTGGCAGCCCTGGAGGCCGGTGAGGTCGACCTGGTCGGCGGGTTGAACGAGGCCCAACTGGGCCGGGTCGAGGGCCTGGACCACATCACCACGAACGTGGCCCCGGACCGGCGCTGGCTGGCGTTCCGGTTCAACACCGGTGCCGTCACCCGCGATGGTGAGGAGTTCGGCAGCGGGCACCCCGCCCTTGCGGACCCGCAGGTGCGCCGCGCGCTGCACCACGCGGTGGACAAACAGGAACTGATCGAACGAGTCCGCGGCGGCTACGGCGAGGTGGCCCACTCCATCGTGCCGAACGTGTTCAGCACGATCCACTGGGAGCCCAGCGACGACGAACGGATGGACTTCGACCTCGATGAGGCCGGCCGCTTGTTGGATGAGGCCGGCTACGAGATGGGCGACGACGGCGTGCGTGTCGGTCCCGACGGCGAACCGTTGTCCCTGGTGTTCGGCGTGGACGCCGGCAACGCCGAGCGCGAAGGCACGGCCCAGTTCATCGCCGAGTGGTTCAACGAGATCGGCGTGGAGACCGAACAGCGCATCTCCGAGGACGTCCAGGACGAGTTCGACGAGGGCAACATCGACCTGGCCTTCACCGGCTGGGGCATCAACCCGAACCCGACCTACAACCTGAACCGGCAGAGCTGCGGGCAGTTGCCCGCCGCACCCGGCGACGGCACCACGGACACCTTCTACTGCAACGAGGAGTTCGACTCGCTGGTGCGGGACCAGGAGTCCGAGACCGACCCGGACGCCCGGGCGGAGTTGTTGTTCGAGGCCCAGCGGATCCTGTACGAGGACTCCCCGATCATCTTCCTCTGGTACCCCACGGTGATGGAGGCCTACAACAGCACCGCTGTCGGGGACTTCACCACCCAGCCGGCCGATGAGGGCATGATCATGGGCCAGATCGGCTCCTGGGCCTACCACTCCGCGAGCCCGACCGGCGAGAGCGTCGGCGGGGCGAGCACCGCCGTGCTCATCGGTGTCGGTGTGGTGGTGCTGCTCGGGGTGGCCGTCCTGGTGGTGGTCCTGGTGCGTCGTCGTCAAACCGCCGAGGAACGCGAGTAGATGACGTCCGATGCAACGACCGCGCTGCCGGCCGGGTCCGAGGACGACCCGGCCGGTGGCGCGCCGGACGACGGCGCCCGATCGGGCGCGGGCACGGGGCTGGCGAAGTACCTGCTGAACCGGGTCAGCGGCGCGATCGTGTCGCTGCTGGCGGTGCTGTTCACCGCGTTCTTCATCTTCCGGATCCTGCCCGGGGACCCCATCCAGAACCTGATGACGGACATGCAGTCGGCCTCTCCGGAACTGGAGCGGGCGCTGCGGGCCGAGTGGGGTCTGGACGACCCCCTGCACATCCAGTTCTGGTCCTACCTGACCGGAACCCTCAGCGGAGACTTCGGCACCTCGATCCAGTACCAGGTCCCGGTTCTGCAACTGTTCGCCGACCGGGTGTTGCCCACGGTGCTGCTGGGTGGGGTGGCGCTCATCCTGTCTGTGCTGATCGGGTTCTCGCTCGGCGCGAAGTCGGCCTGGCTGAACGGCTCGAAGTTCGACCGGCGCAACGTCAACATCGCGCTGATCTTCTTCTCCGCTCCCACCTTCTGGGTGGCGATGATCGCCATCATCATCTTCTCCCGGGAACTGCGCCTGTTCCCGACCGGGCGGATGGTCTCGGCGCACACTCCGGACCGGTTCTGGCCCCAGTTCCTCGACATCGCCCACCACATGGTGCTGCCCACCATCACGCTCACCGCGATGATTTACGCCGGGTACCTGCTCACCATGAGGGCCTCGATGCTCGACGAGATGGGCAATGACTACATCACCACCGCGCGCGCCAAGGGGTTGCGTGATGTGGTGGTGCGGCGCCGGCACGCGATGCGCAACGCCCTGTTGCCCACCACGACGTTGGTGTTCATGGCGATCGGCAACGTCATCAACGGTGCGCTGGTCACCGAGATGATCTACACCTGGCCCGGCCTCGGCTACACCTTCTTCCAGGCGATCGCGGTGCCGGACTACCCGGTCCTGCAGGGACTCTTCGTGATCTTCGCCTCGGCCACGGTGCTAGCCAACCTGGCCGCGGACATCCTGTACTGGTTCATCGACCCGAGGGCGCGCAAGACATGAGCACCGAGAACGCCGCCGCCACCGTGCGCAGCGCGCGCGCACTGCGTATGCGCCGCTGGCGCCAGTCCATGCGCACCATCTGGAACGACTTCCGCCTGCAGCGATCCGGGGTCGCCGGCCTGATCGGGCTGAGCGTCTTCGTGATGATCGCGATCATCACCCCGATTGTGGTCGCAGAGGAGTCGCTCAGCGTGACGCAGGCGACCGGTGGCCGGATGGCACCGCCCACCTCGGAGTACTGGCTGGGCACCGACGAGTTCGGCCGGTCCGTGCTGCTGCTGACCCTGTACGGCACCCAGGTCACCCTGGTGATCGGGATCGCCGCGGCCCTGGTGGCGATGGTGATCGGCACGTTCGTGGGCATCGTCGCGGGGCACTTCGAGGGCCGCGTCTCCTGGGTGCTGATGCGGATCGCCGAGTGGTTCATGAACCTGCCCACCCTGGTGCTGGCGATCGTGCTCGTGGTTGTGCTGGGACGGAGCATGTGGGTGCTGATCATCGCGATCGGCATTACCTCCTGGGCCGGGACCTCCAGGGTGATCCGGGCGCAGACGCGTGGTATCGAGGGCCGCCCCTACCTGGAACGTGCCCGGGCCCTGGGTGCCGGGCACTGGCACCAGATGGGCCGGCACGTGCTGCCCAACGTCACCCCGCTGGTGCTCGCCAGCACCATCATGGCGATCGCCGGGGCGATCCTGACCGAGTCCACCCTGGCGTTCCTTGGGCTGTACGACCCGAACAACCTCTCCTGGGGCATGCTCCTCAACCGCGCCTGGTCCAACGGTGCGATGAGCGCCGGGGCTTGGTGGTACGTGCTGCCCCCGGGCTTCATGATCCTGCTCGTGGTGCTGAGTTTCACCCTGTGCGGCCGGGCCCTGGAAGTGGCCCTCAACCCCCGATTGCGTCGGTGAGCCTCGTGACACTGCTTCAGATCCAGGACCTGCACGTCACCTACTCCGGCTCACGCGGGACCATCCCCGCGGTGCGCGGGGTCGACCTGAGCCTGGACCCGGGCCGCACCATCGGCCTGGCCGGTGAGTCCGGGTGCGGCAAGTCCACCCTGGCCGCGGCGATCCTGCGGTTGCTGCCCCCGCAGACCGAGGTGACGGGCAAGATCCTGCTCGACGGCAAGGACGTCCTCGACATGTCCTTCGGCGCGCTGCGCGCGGTCCGGTGGTCCTCGGCGTCGATCATCTTCCAGGGCGCGATGCACGCGCTGAACCCGATGCACAGGATCGGGGCGCAGATCGCCGAACCGATCCTGCTGCACGAGCAGGTCGAGGAGAAGGTCGCGCGCAAGCGGGTGGCCGAGTTGCTCGACCAGGTCGGGCTCCCGGTGTGGCGGTCCTCGAGTTACCCCCACGAACTCTCCGGCGGGCAACGCCAGCGGGTGATGATCGCCATGGCCCTGGCGTGCAACCCGGACCTGATCATCGCCGACGAGGCCACCACCGCGCTCGACGTGATGGTCCAGGCCCAGGTCCTGGACCTGATCAGCAACCTGGTCCGGGAACGTGACGTGGGGATGATCATGATCAGTCACGACCTGTCGGTGCTGGCCGATACCTGCGACGAGGTGGCGGTGATGTATGCCGGCAAGGTGGTGGAGCAGGGCCGCGCGCACGAGGTGTTCGCCGGCGCCCGCCACCCCTACTCCGACGCGCTCGCCTCCGCGTTCCCGGTGATCGGGGACGTCGAGGCCCGGCACCGCCCGCGCGGTCTGGCAGGGGACCCGCCCGATCCGACCGACCTGCCGAGCGGATGCACGTTCCACCCGCGCTGCCCGGTGGCCCGGGACGACTGCCTCACCGTGGTCCCGCCGCTGGAGGCCCTGGCTGAAGATCCGCAGCGCCGCAGCGCCTGCCACGTCGCCCAGGACGGTCTGCCGATCCGCACGCCCGCTCCCGTCCGACTGGAGGAGTCCACCACGTGAGTGACCAGATCCTGTCCGCACGCGACCTGCACGTCACCTTCGGCCTGCCCGATGGCCGTGAGGCCAAGGCGGTCGCCGGGGTCAACCTCGACGTGGCGCCCGGGGAGATCGTGGCCCTGGCCGGTGAGTCCGGTTGTGGCAAGACCACGCTGGCGCGCACGCTGCTCGGGCTGGAGGCGCCTACCGCCGGCACGGTGACCTTCGGTGGCAGGCCGCTGGGCACCAAGGTGCGGGAGTTGCGTGCCTTCCGGAAGAAGGTGCAGTTGGTACTGCAGGACCCCACCGGCGCCCTCAACCCCCGGCACACCGTCTACGACGCGGTCGCCGAGGGTCTACGGATCCACGGGATCGACGACGACGAGCACACCCGGGTCTGCGAGGCGCTCGCCCAGGCCGGGCTGCGCCCGCCCGAGCGGTTCCTGCTGTCCTACCCGCACGAACTCTCCGGCGGCCAGCGTCAGCGGGTGGTGATCGCCGGGGCACTGGCACTGGATCCGGCCATCATCATCGCCGACGAGCCGGTGGCCTCCCTGGATGCCTCGGTGCGCGGGGAGATCCTGGCGCTGCTGCTGCGCCTGCGCCGGGACTTCGGCCTGGGCGCCCTGGTCGTCACCCACGATCTCGGTCTGGCCTGGTCCATCGCGGACCGGATCGCGGTGATGTATCTGGGCCGGATCGTGGAACTGGGCGATGTGGAACAGATCCTCACCGACCCCCAGCACCCTTACACGAAGGCGCTGGTCTCGGTGCTGCCGGACTCCCCCGTCGGCGATCACATCGTGCTCGCCGGTGAGCCACCCGATGCCACGTCGGTGCCGGGCGGGTGCCGGTTCCACCCGCGCTGCCCGGTCCTGGCCAGTGGTGAGGCGGACCAGGCCGGGGTCGCGTCCGACTGCCGCACCGTGGATCTGCCGGTGCTGGCCGCCCACTCCTCCGAGCGGCAGGTGGCGTGTCACTACGCCCATCGGGTGCTCGGAGCGAGCCTGGGTCCGGGTGCCGGTGAGATCGAGCAGGTGCGGGCCGACCTGACCTGACCTGCCCGCGTCCACCGACTCAGGCCAGGGCCGGTTCGTACAGGTGGATCCCGGCGTCCTCGACCACCGCCGGCACTCCCAGCGGGACCGTCGCCGAACGGGAGCCATGACCGAACCCGACGTCGGTCAGCACCGGCACACCGAGTGGGCTGAGGCGGTCGATCAGGACCTCATCGACCCCGTCCTCGCAGTCGTGCCAGGACCCCGCGACCACCGCGGCGACGCCGGTCAGCCAGCCCGATCGCAGGAGTTCGGTGAGCATCCGGTCGATCTGGTAACGCTTCTCATCCACGTCCTCGATCACCAGGATCGACCCGGCCGCGCTCCGTGGTCCGGTGGGCCCACCCACGCCGCTGGCGAGCAGGCTCAGGCATCCGCCCATGGTGATCCCGCCGGCCCGTCCGCCGATCAGGGCACGGGCACCGGTGGCGGTGATGGTCCGGACCAGTTCGGGTTCGAACAGCATCCGGCGCAGCATCGCCCTGGTGGGTTCGTCGCTGGTGAAGGGTTCGGCACCGATCATCGGGGCGTGCAGGGTGACCACACCGAGGCGGGTGCCGATGGCCTGGTGCAGGGCTGTGACGTCGGAGTACCCGGCCAGGATCTTGGGCCGGGCCCGGCCCATCGCCTCGAAGTCCAGGAGGTCCACCATCCGGAAGGCACCGTACCCGCCCCGGGCACAGAGGATCGCATCGATCCGGGGATCGCACCAGGCGGCCTGGAAGTCGCCGGCCCGTTGGGCGTCGGTGCCGGCGAGGTAGTCCAGTTCGGGGTGGGTCGCCACAGCATGGGGGGCCACGGCCACCTCCAGTCCCCAGGAGCGCAGCACCTGCACGCCACGCTCGAGCCGGTCGGGCGGGACGGGGCCGCTCGGGGACACCACCGCCACGGTGTCCCCGCGCCGCAGCCGGGGCGGCCGGATGCGCTCGGGCTCCACCTCAGCCGTACCGGTGCTCGGTGGCCGCAGAGACCAGCGTGCAGACGGCCTTGAAACACCGGATCATGTCGTAGGCCGTGGCGCTGGTGAACTCCACGGTACGGTCCCCGGTCCGCACCACCGTGGGCACCACTGTCGCGGCCTCGGCGAGTTGGGTGGCGTCGGTCTCGACCTGCACCGTGAAGGGACCATGGTTCACACCCTCGACCTGCCCGGCAAGGGACATCGCGGCGGCGGCGGACTCCTTGATCTGGGCGTGGGTACGCGCGGGCGGCCGGCAGTCCGCGGTGTACCGAGCCACGTAGTCCTTGACCGCCACCGTGCGCGCCTGCGGCGCGTACGTGGCGGCATCGGCACAGGTGCGATCATCACCGGTGATCAGCACGACCGGCACGCCGTACGCGGCTGCGACGTGGGCATTCAACAGCCCCTCACTGCCGATCCGACCGTTCACCAGCACGTTGGTCAACGACCCGGGGATGTAGGTGTGCGAGAGCACGCCCTGGGTCCCGGCTGCGGTGTGATAGCCCAGGAAAGCCACGCCATCCACCGCGCCGCGCTGGATACCCTCGACCATCGTCAGTTCCTTGTGCCGCCCGGTGATCATCGTGGCCCGTGGGTCCAGTTCCTCCAGGAGCAGGTTGCGCATCGTCGAGTGGGCCTCATTGACGAGCACCTCGCTCGCGCCCCCATCGAAGAATCCCTCGATAGCGGCGTTGACGTCGGAGGTGAACAAGGGTCGGCAGCGTTCCCACTCGGGCGCCCCCGGCTCGCAGTCCGCGGGCCAGGTGACGCCGGTGGCGCCCTCCATGTCCGCCGAGATCAGTATCCGCATCGTCACACCGTAGCCGCGCACGCTTCGCCGTTTGGTTCAGCGCGCGGGGAACTCCTCCCCCACGGTGTGCAACCGGATGGAGTTCGTGGTGCCCGATTTCCCGGGGGGCATTCCGGCGACGACGACCACCTGGTCCCCGTCCGCGGCGAGGTCATCCCCGCGTAGCACGTTGTCGAGCTGGTCGACCATGTCGTCGGTGTGCTGGACCTGGTCCACGGTGAAGCTCTGGATTCCCCAGGACAGTGCGAGTTGGTTCCGGACACCTTCATCGGGCGTGAACGCCAGCAGCGGGATCGCCGAACGGAGCCGGGACATCCTGCGCGCGGAGTCACCGGACTGGGTGAAGCAGGCCAGGTACTCCGCCCCCAGGGTCTCTCCGATCTGGGCGGCGGCCTTGGTGATCACACCCCCTCTGGTGTGCGGTGTGGCCCGTAGCCGGGTGACCCGTTCCAGGCCGTGCACCTCGGTGTTCGTGATGATGCGTGCCATCGTCTCGACGCACTCGATCGGATACTGGCCCACCGAGGTCTCCCCGGACAGCATCACCGCGTCGGCGCCGTCCAACACGGCGTTGGCGCAGTCGGAGGCCTCGGCGCGAGTGGGCCGGGGCGCGGAGATCATCGACTCCAGCACCTGGGTGGCCACGATCACCGGTTTGGCGTTGCGCAACGCCAGTTCGGTGGCGCGCTTCTGCACCAGCGGCACCTGCTCCAGCGGGAGCTCCACGCCCAGGTCGCCGCGGGCCACCATGATGGCGTCGAAGGCATCGACGATCTCCGCGAGGTTGTCCACCGCCTGGGGCTTCTCGATCTTGGCGATCACCGGGACGGTGCGTCCCTCCTCGTCCATGATCGCCTTGACGTCGTCGTAATCGGCTGCGGAGCGCACGAAGGACAGCGCGATCATGTCCGCCCCAAGGCGCAGCGCCCAGCGCAGGTCCTCGGCGTCCTTCTCCGAGAGCGCCGGAACGTTCACCGCGACCCCGGGCAGGTTCAGTCCCTTGTTGTTCGACACCGGGCCGGGGACCTCCACGCGGGTCACCACGCGCGGGCCGTCCACCTCGGTGACCCGTACCGCGACCCGACCGTCGTCGATCAGGATCCTGTCGCCGGCGTGCACGTCCCCGGGCAGGCCCTCGAACGTGGTGGATACCAGATCCTTGGTGCCCGGGACGTCCTCGGTGGTGATGGTGAAGACGTCACCCTCGGCGAGGTCGTGTCCGCCCTCGACGAAGCGTCCGAGCCGGATCTTGGGACCCTGCAGGTCCACCAGCACCGCCACCGCACGCCCCGAGGCCCTGGCCGCAGCACGCACGTTGGCGTACACCGCCTCGTGGGTGGCGACGTCGCCGTGGCTGCGGTTGATCCGGGCCACGTCCATTCCGGCATCGACCAGCTTCTGAACCATGTCCATCGATTCGGTGGCGGGACCCAAGGTGCACACGATCTTCGCTCTTCGCATGCTCCAACCCTATTGTGTCTGCGGGGTGGCTCGTGCCACTGCCCCCGGGCCGCTCACCCGACTTTCATCGCTACCGTGCCGGCCGCGATCGGGGCGGGAAGTTCGGTGTGCCCACGCAGGTAGGAGTCCACCGACGCCGCCGCCGACCTGCCCTCCGCGATCGCCCACACGATCAGGGACTGCCCGCGGCCACAGTCGCCCGCCACGTAGACGCCGGGCACGCTGGTGCCGAAGTCCTCACCGCGGACGATCCGGCCCCGCTCATCGACCTCCACCCCGAGTTCGCTCAGCAAGCCGTCGGCGGGCACACCGGTGAAGCCCATCGCCAGCAGGACCAGTTGTGCCGGGATCTCCCGCTCGGTCCCCTCGATCGGCTCCAGGCGTCCGGAACTCAGGTCCACCTCCACCACCCGCAACGCCCGCACCCGGCCGTCGTCGTCGGCCAGGAACTCCGCGGTGGAAGTGGCGTAAACCCGTTCTCCACCCTCCTCGTGGGCGCTGGAGACGCGGTACAGCATCGGGTGGGTCGGCCAGGGCTGGTTCTCCGGACGTTCGACCGGTGGCTGGGGCATGATCTCCAGTTGCAGCACCGAGCGCGCTCCCTGACGATGCGCGGTACCCACGCAGTCGGCGCCGGTGTCACCGCCGCCGATCACCACCACATCGGCGTCGGTCGCCAGGATCTGATCGGGGACGTCCTCACCCACAGCGGCCCGGTTGGCCTGGGGCAGGAACTCCATCGCCTGATGGATCCCGGCCACGTCGCGCCCGGGTACGGGAAGGTCGCGGGCCAACTCGGTGCCCATGGCCAGCACGACCGCGTCATACCGCTCACGCAGGTCGGCGCCGCTGAGGTGGCCCGGACCGCCGATGTCCACCCGGGGACGGAACCGGGTTCCCTCGGCCTCCATCTGCGCCAGCCTGGCATCCAGGTGACGCTTCTCCATCTTGAACTCCGGGATCCCGTAGCGCAGCAGCCCGCCGACCCGGTCCGACCGTTCGAAGACCGCCACGGTGTGCCCGGCCCGGGTCAGCTGCTGGGCGGCGGCGAGCCCGGCAGGGCCGGAGCCGATCACCGCCACGGTGGAGCCGGTGAGTCGGTCCGGGATCTGCGGGGTGACCAGGCCCTTGTCGAAGGCGACGTCGATGATGGTCTGCTCGATGTTCTTGATCGTCACCGGCGGCTGGTTGATCCCGAGCACGCAACTGGTCTCACAGGGCGCGGGGCACAGTCTCCCGGTGAAGTCGGGGAAGTTGTTCGTGGCGTGCAGCCGCTCGATCGCCTCGTCCCACCGGCCGGTGCGGGCCAGGTCGTTCCACTCCGGGATCAGGTTGCCCAGCGGGCAGCCGTTGTGACAGAAGGGGATGCCGCAATCCATGCAGCGGCTCGCCTGCCGGGTGAGCATCGCCGAGTCCTCCGCGCGACGCTCTTGCACCTCCTTCCAGTCCCGGATCCGCACCGGTACCGGTCGGCTGGCGGGCAGTTCGCGTTCGCGCACCCGCAGGAAGCCTCGGGGATCAGCCATGGGTCGCCTCCAGCACTCGATTCCAGACATCGGGTTCACTCAGGTCCGCGCCGGCGGCCTCGACCTCGGCGAGCACGTCGGTGACGCGGGTGAAGGCCAGCGGCACCACCTTGGTGAAGCGACGGGCCAGGTCTTCGGGATCGGCCAGGAGGTGTTTGGCCACCGGGGAGTCGGTCTGCTCGGCGTACTCGGTGAGCAGCGCGGTCAGTTCCGCCACGTCCGCAGCGCTGACACCGGACAGGTTCAGGTCCCCCGACGCCAGGGCCTGGGCGTTGATCAGCTCCGCCTCGAGGTCCAGCACGTAAGCCGTCCCCCCGGACATGCCGGCGGCGAAGTTGCGCCCCGTTCCGCCCAGTACCACCACCGTGCCGCCGGTCATGTACTCACATCCGTGGTCACCGACGCCCTCGACCACGAGGGTGGCGCCGGAGTTGCGCACCCCGAACCGCTCCCCGGCGGTGCCGCGCAGGAACACCTGGCCGGAGGTGGCCCCGTAGGCGATCACGTTCCCGGCGATGACGTTCGCGGCGGCGTTGAAGGTGGCCTCGGCCGGTGGCCGTACCACCACCCGTCCACCGGACAGGCCCTTGCCGACGTAGTCGTTGGCGTCCCCGAACAGGCGCAGGGTGATCCCCGGCGGCAGGAACGCTCCCAGGGACTGCCCGGCCGACCCGTACAGGGTGACGTCGATGGTGTCCCGGGGCAGACCATCGCTCCCGTAACGGCGGGTCACCTCGTGACCGAGCATGGTGCCCACGGTGCGGTTGATGTTGCGTACACCGACCTCGATCTGCACCGGTTCGCCCCGTTCCAGGGCGGCTTCGGCGCGGGCGATGAGGTCGACGTCCAGCGCCCGATCCAGCGCGTGGTCCTGGCTGATCCGTTGCCGTGGATGGGACCCCGGCGGCAGTGACGGCTTGGCCAGGATCGGGGTGAGGTCCAGCCCGGCGGCCTTCCAGTGGTCCACCGCGGCGGAGGTGTCGAGCAGATCGACCTCTCCGATCGCCTCATCCAGCGACCGCAACCCGAGTGAGGCCAGGATCTCCCGAACCTCCTGTGCCACGTATTCGAAGAAGGTGACCACGTCCTCAGGGCGACCGGTGAAGCGCGCGCGCAGGTCCGGGTTCTGGGTGGCCACCCCCACCGGGCAGGTGTCCTGGTGGCACACGCGCATCATCACGCAGCCCGAGACCACCAGCGGGGCGGTGGCGAACCCGTACTCCTCCGCGCCCAGCAGGGCCGCGATGACCACGTCCCGGCCCGTCTTGAGCTGGCCGTCGGTCTGGACCACGATCCGGTCCCGCAGGTTGTTCAGCACCAGGGTCTGCTGGGTCTGGGCCAGGCCGATCTCCCACGGCGCCCCGGCGTGCTTGAGCGAGGTCAGCGGGCTCGCACCGGTACCGCCGTCATGGCCGGAGATCAGCACCACGTCCGCGTGCGCCTTGGACACGCCGGCCGCAACCGTGCCCACGCCGATCTCGGAGACGAGCTTGACGTGCACCCGGGCCGCGGGGTTGGCGTTCTTGAGGTCATGGATGAGTTGGGCGATGTCCTCGATCGAATAGATGTCGTGGTGGGGTGGCGGTGAGATCAGCCCGACCCCGGGGGTGGCGTGCCGGGTCTTGGCCACCCAGGGGTAGACCTTCGCCCCGGGTAACTGCCCGCCCTCACCGGGTTTGGCGCCCTGGGCCATCTTGATCTGCAGGTCCTGGGCGTGCACCAGGTACTCCGAGGTCACCCCGAACCGCCCGGAGGCGATCTGCTTGATCGCGGAGCGTCGTCGTGGGTCGAGGAGTCGCTCGGTGTCCTCCCCGCCCTCTCCGGTGTTGGACTTGGCTCCGAGCCGGTTCATCGCGATCGCCAGCGTCTCGTGGGCCTCGGCGGAGATGGACCCGTAGGACATCGCCCCGGTGGAGAACCGTTTCACGATCTCGCTGACCGGTTCGACCTCGTCGATCCCGATCGGCGCGCGCCCGGAGTCGGCGAAGGTGAACAGCCCTCGCAGCGTCATCAACCTGCCGGCCTGGGAGTCCACCCGGCGCGTGTAGTCCTTGTACAACTCGTAGTTGCGGGTCCTGGTCGAGTGCTGCAGACGGAAGACCGTCTCGGGGTCGAACAGGTGGGGTTCGCCCTCGCGGCGCCACTGGTACTCCCCTCCGATCTGCAGCCGCCGGTGCGCCGGGGCGATACCGCTTCGGGGATAGGCGGTGGCATGCCGGGCCGCCACCTCGGCGGCCAGCACCTCCAGGCCCACCCCACCCAGGGGCGTCGAGGTCGCCGTGAAGTAGCGGTCGACGAGGTCCTGGGCCAGCCCGAGTGCCTGGAACACCTGGGCACCGCGGTAGGAGGCCATGGTGGAGATGCCCATCTTGCTCATCACCTTCAGGACTCCCTTGCCCAGTCCCTTGATGAGATTGTGCACGGCCTGCTCCGCGGAGATGTCGCTGAGCACACCGGAGTGGACCAGTTCCTCCACCGACTCCATCGCCAGATACGGGTTCACCGCGGCGGCGCCGTATCCGACCAACAGGGCCACATGGTGTACCTCGCGCACGTCACCGGCCTCGACCAGCAGGCTGATCCGGGTGCGGGTGTGCTTGCGCAGGGTGTGGTGGTGCACGGCCGCGCACAGCAGCAGGGACGGGATCGGAGCCAGGAGGGCGTCGGAGTCACGGTCGGAGAGCACCACGAAACTGCTGCCCTGCTCGATCGCGGCGTCGACTTCGGCGAAGATCTCCTCCAAGCGGGCCTGCAGCGCGCTCGCGCCGCCCTCCACCCGGTACAGCCCGGAGATCGTCACCGCGGCGAAGCCTCGCCCCGGGCCCGGGGTGCGGTGGATGTTCTTGATCTTGGCGAGTTGATCGTTGTCGATGACAGGGAAGGGGAGCACGAGTTTGCGGGCGTGCTCGGGGGTGGCCTCCAGCAGATTGGGCTCGGGACCGATGGCCCCGCCGACGGCGGTGACGAGTTCCTCGCGGATGGCGTCCAGCGGCGGGTTCGTCACCTGGGCGAAGAGCTGGGAGAAGTAGTCGAACAGCAGGCGGGGGCGCTCGGAGAGCACCGCGATCGGCGTATCGGTACCCATCGACCCCAGTGCCTCTGCACCGGTGGCCGCCAGCGGCCGCAACAGGATGCGCAGTTCCTCCTCCGTGTATCCGAAGGTTTGCTGCCGGCGCAGCACCGAGGACCGGGAGTGCGCCACGTGCTCGCGCTCGGGCAGGTCCTCCAGGTTGATCTGGTTCTCCGCCAGCCACGTCTGGTAGGGATGGGCCCGGGCCAGTTCGGACTTGATCTCCTCATCCTCGATCACCCGGCCGGCACCGGTGTCCACCAGGAACATCCGGCCCGGGGCGAGTCGTCCCTTGCGCACCACCTCGGCCGCGGGCAGGTCGAGCACGCCGGACTCGCTGGCCAGGACCACCAGTCCGTCGGCGGTGATCCAGTACCTGCCCGGGCGCAGCCCGTTGCGGTCCAGCACCGCGCCGATGTACCGCCCGTCGGTGAAGCACATCGCCGCAGGTCCGTCCCAGGGCTCCATGAGAGTGCCGTGATAGGCGTAGAACGCGCGTCGCTGCGCGTTCATCGAGGTGTGGTTCTCCCACGCCTCGGGAATCATCATCAGCACCGCGTGCGGAAGGGACCGACCCCCAAGGTGCAGCAGTTCCAGCACCTCATCGAAACTGGCCGAGTCGCTCTGCTCCTCACGGCACACCGGCATCAGCGGCGCCAGGTCACCGAGCGCAGGGGAGGCCAGGGTGCCCTCCCGGGCAGCCATCCAGTTCCTGTTCCCGCGCACGGTGTTGATCTCCCCGTTGTGTGCCACCGCACGGAACGGTTGCGCCAGTGGCCAGGAGGGGAAGGTGTTGGTGGAGAACCGGGAGTGCACCAGCGCGATCTCGGAAGCGAATCGCGGATCGGACAGGTCGGCGAAGAACGGCTCCAACTGGGTGGTGGTGACCATGCCCTTGTACACCAGCGTGCGGGATGACAGGGAGGCGAAGTACACCCCGGCCTCGTGCTCGGCTCGCTTGCGCAGCCGGTAGGCCCGCCGGTCCAGATCCAGACCGTGCAGGGCGCCGGCCGCATCGGCGACCACGAGATGGCGGAAGGTGGGCATGCACGCCCGGGCGGTGGGTCCGACCAGGCCGTCCTGCACCGGAACATCCCGCCAAGCGAGTACGTCCAGGCCCTCCTCGGCGGCGATCCGCTCCACCTGCTCCGCAGCACTGTCGGCGCCGGCTGCGTCCAGCGGCAGGAAGGCCAACCCGATGGCGTAGTACCCGGCGGCCGGAAGTTCCGCCTCGATCACCGCACGCACGAACGCGTCGGGGACCTGGGTCAGAATGCCCGCGCCGTCGCCGGAGTCCGCCTCGGCGCCGACCGCGCCCCGGTGGTCCAGGTTCGCCAGTGCGCGAAGTCCGGCGTCGACGATGTCGCGACCGGGCGTGCCCCGCAGCGTGGCCACGAACGCAACTCCACAGGCGTCACGTTCGGCGCCGGGATCGTACAGTCCGTGCGCCGGAGGGATGGCGCTGTACGTCGCGTAGGGTCCTGCGTGCTGCGGGCTACCGCTCATCCGATCATCCTTGCCGCCACCAGGTCAGATCATCTGGTGGACTTTACCGACGCTTGAAGGTTGGGCAAGATAAGCCCATAACGGATTTACAGTACCTATGCTGTCAAGCCGTGAAGGGTCACTAGGCCCTACCCACGTCCTCCGGATCGATCGTGGAGGCATCGGGGTCGATGTGCGCCCCCGTGCCCCGACCGGGGCTCGTCCCCGCCGCGGTGTCGTCGTCTGTCGACCCGCCGTCACCGGGTGCCTCGTCGCCGGGTGACGACTCGCCGTCACCGGGTGCCTCGTCGTGGTGAGCCGGCTTGCGGTCGCCGGATGCCTCGTCGTCGTGGCCCTCGCCCACCTCTTCGTCCGCGGGCTCGCGCCCCGGCAGCCACACACTCGTGTCCTGGTGGGAGCCCCGCCTGCGCAGTACCACGAACGCGATCAGCGCCGCCGCCGCCAGGCCGAGGGCAGCCCAGGCGTTCAGCCGGATACCGGCGAACTCCAGGGCCGGGTCCATCCGCAGCCCCTCGATCCAGAACCGCCCCGAGGCGTACATCAGCACATACAGGGCGAACACCTGGCCACCGCCGAGCCGCAGACGCCGGTCCAACAGCACCAGCAGCGCCGCCATGAACAGGTTCCAGATGAGTTCGTACAGGAACGTCGGGTGAACCAGCGTGCCCGCCTCGAGGCCGTGCGCGGCCAGGATGTGCCCGTCGATCTGCAGGCCCCACGGCAGATCGGTGGGACCACCGAAGAGCTCCTGGTTGAAGTAGTTGCCCAGCCGGCCCACCGCCTGGGCGACCAGCAGCGCCGGCGCGATGGCATCGGCCATCGGGGCCAGGCGCAGGCCCTTGCGACGCAGTACCAGCCAGCCGGCCAGGGTGCCCAGGGCGATGGCACCGATGATCGCCAGACCCCCGCGCCAGATGTACAGCGCCTCCAGCGGGTCCGCACCGGGCCCGAAGTAGGAGGGGTAATGGGTGAGCACGTGGTAGATCCGGGCACCGATGATGCCCGCCGGGACGGCGACGATCAGCATGTCCGCGAACGCCCCGTCCGGGCCGCCCCTGGCCCGGTATCGCCGGATGGTGATGATGCTCGCGAGCAGGATCCCGGTCAAGATCGCCAGCGCGTAGGCGCGCAACGGCAACGGCCCGAGGTACCAGACCCCCTGAGCGGGACTCGGGATACCCGCGGTGGCGAGCAACTGGCCCATCAGTGCTCCCGACTCACGGTCGACCGGTCAGCCGCGCGCACGCCCTCGGCTAGCTCAGCGGTCAGCGCACTCAGGTCAGCAAGACCCGCGTCCCGGTCACCATCGGTGCGGACCAGGGTGCGGACCAGTGCCGAACCCACGATCACCCCGTCGGCGTAGGCCGCCACCTGGGCTGCCTGCACGCCGTTGGAGACCCCAAGGCCCACACACACCCGACTCGCACCGGCGGCGCGGGTCGCCGCGACGAGATCCGCCGCGCGCGCCCCGACTTCGGCCCGGGCGCCCGTCACCCCCATGGTGGAGGCGGCGTAGACGAAGCCGCGGCACGCCGCCGCCGTCATCGCCAGACGCTCGGTGGTGGAACTGGGCGCCACCAGGAACACCCGGTCCAGGTCATGCTCCTGCGCCGCACTGATCCACTCCTGGGCCTCATCGGGAATGAGATCCGGGGTGATCAGGCCCGCTCCCCCGGCGGCCGCAAGGTCCCGCGCGAACTCGCGCAGCCCGTACCGCAGCACCGGGTTGTAGTACGTCATCACCAGCGTGGGGGCGCCGGTGGCGGCGACCTCGCGGACGGCGTGCAGGACGTCGGTGGTGCGGGTGCCGGAGTCCAGGGCCGCTTGCACGGTCTGCTGGATGACCGGCCCGTCCATGCCCGGATCGGAGTAGGGCAGTCCGAGTTCGATGATGTCCGCCCCGGCCGCCACCGCGGCCTTGGCCGCGGCGATCGAACCCTCCAGGTCCGGGTAGCCCACCGGCAGATAGACCATCAGTGCGGCCCGGCCCTCGGCCCGGGCGGCATCGAGTACAGCAGCGGTGGCGCTCATTCGGCGTCCGGCTCCTCATCGATCAGGCCGAACCAGTCGGCCGCGGTGGCCACATCCTTGTCACCACGCCCGGACAGGCTCACCAGCAGGGTGGCCTCGGAGCCGTCGCCGGCCTCCTCGGCCAGTTCAGGGCCCAGTTGCAACGCCCCGGCCAACGCGTGGGCGCTCTCGATCGCCGGGATGATGCCTTCGGTGCGGCACAACAGCGCGAAGGCGTCCATGGCCTCGGTGTCACTGATGGGGCGGTACTGCGCACGCCCGATATCGGCCAGCCAGGAATGTTCCGGGCCAACCCCCGGGTAGTCCAACCCGGCCGAGATCGAATGCGAGGGCAGGGTCTGACCGTCGGCGTCCTGCAGCAGATAGGAGTGTGCGCCATGGAAGACGCCCGGTGAGCCCTTGGTAATGGTGGCAGCGTGCCGGTCGGTGTCCACCCCGTCACCGGCCGCCTCGCAACCGATCAGGCGAACCTGAGCATCATCGAGGAAGGCGTGGAAGATGCCCATCGCATTCGATCCGCCACCTACGCAGGCCACGACCGCATCGGGGAGTATCCCGTAGCGCTCCAGCACCTGGGCCCGGGCCTCGGTGCCGATGATCTTCTGCAGGTCCCGCACCATGGTGGGGAACGGGTGCGGGCCCGCCACCGTTCCGAAGACGTAGTTGGTGGTCTCGACGTTGGTGACCCAGTCCCGGAAAGCCTCATTGATCGCGTCCTTCAGGGTGCGGGTGCCGGTGCGCACCGGCACGACCTCCGCTCCGAGCAGGCGCATCCGGGCCACGTTCAACGCCTGGCGCCGGGTGTCCTCCTCGCCCATGTAGATCGTGCACTCCAGGCCGAACAGGGCAGCCGCCGTGGCCGTGGCCACACCGTGCTGCCCGGCGCCCGTCTCGGCGATGATGCGCTTCTTGCCGACCATCTCGGTGAGCAGGGCCTGGCCGAGCACGTTGTTGATCTTGTGGGAGCCGGTGTGGTTCAGGTCCTCACGCTTCAGCAGCACCCGGACTCCACCGGCATGCTCGGCGAACCGGGGCACCTCGGTGATCGGGCTCGGCCGGCCGGTGTAGTCGGCGTGCAGGGCGTTCAACCGGGCGGCGAAGTCCGGCTCCGTTCTGGCCTTCTCCCAGGCCGCGGAAAGGTCGTCCAGCGCGGCGATGAGAGCCTCGGCCACGAACCGGCCGCCGAAGTCACCGAAGTAGGGGCCCACGGCCAGGCGCAATTGCTCGGCGCGATCCCGCAGGGTCATCGGGACCGGACCGCACGCAGGGCCGGGTGCGAACCGGCGGCCACCATGTCCGCCACCGCCGCCCGGGCATCTTCTCCGGTCACCAGCGCCTCCCCGACCAGCACCGCGTCGGCACCGGCGCGGGCGTACTCGAACACGTCGTGCGGCCCTCGCACACCCGAAGCCGCGACCTTGACGATGCCGGAGGGCACCAGGGGGGCGAGTTCGTTGAACCTGTTCCGGTCCACCTCCAGGGTGTGCAGGTTCCGGGCGTTGATGCCCAGCACCGCGGCCCCGGCGTCCACGGCGCGGTCCACCTCCTCGGCGGTGTGCGCCTCGACCAACGCGGTCATTCCCAGCGAGTGGATCCGCTCGGTCAGGGCCGTGAGCACGTTCTGCTCCAGTGCCGCCACGATCAGCAGCACCACGTCGGCACCGTGGGCCCGTGCCTCCCACACCTGGTAGGGCGTGACGATGAAGTCCTTGCGCAGAACCGGTACGTCCACCACGGCCCGTACTGCGGACAGGTCGTCCAGGGAGCCACCGAACCGGCGGGACTCGGTGAGCACGCTGATCACGCATGCTCCCCCGGCCTCGTACTCAGCGGCCAGTCTAGCCGGATCGTCGATCGGCGCCAGGGAGCCCTTGGACGGGCTGGACCGCTTGACCTCGGCGATCACCGTGACGGCATCGGTCTTGGCGATGACCTCGCGGGCCTGCATGGCCGAGGGGCGCGCGTACGCGCGCTGCTTGAGCTCATCGAGGCTCACGTCGGCCTCGCGTGCGGCGAGATCCTCACGGACCCCTGCCACGATCTCCTCCAGAACAGTCACGCTGCACTCTCCTCCCGGTCCCATCGTAGGGGCCCGAGGTCGTGTGGATGACCGTGGGCCCGACCCGACGCCTCCGGATGGGATCGCGTGAGCGTCGGACTACCTGTCGGCGTCCTGCGCCTTGGCCTCCCGGTTCTCACCCCCGTCGCCCTCGGCGGACTGGACCTGGGCGGCCGGGGACTTCCCGTCGTGAGCCTCCGGTGCCTCGGGAGGGGCGCCCTGCAGGTCGGACTTGCGCGATTCGGCGGCGATCGGACCGGGGCTGCGGAGGTGCGCCAACTCGTCATCGGGGTCCGGCCTCGCGGGCTGGCTCGGTTGACCCATCCCCAGTCCGCGCAGCACCAGTGAGATCACCGCACCGACCACCAGCACGATCACGCCGGCCAGGATCACCGGGGTGGACGGCAGGATGATCCCGATCGCCACGATCACCGCACCCACGGCCGACACACCCATCAACGCCCAAGCAGCCGGTGTCCCACCGTGGTTGGCGTGCGGGGCGTGCGACGGCGGTTCGGACGGTGGCAACGGCGGGTACTGGGACGAGTTCGACATGGGTGCAGATCCTCCTGGAATGTGGCTGGACACAGCCTATCGCTCCCGACCGGAGGCATCGCCCCCAGCGCCCCGCTCGCCGGGCTCGTCGTGCCCGCTATGCCCGCTATGCCCGCTATGCGCATCGTCGTCGGTCGCGCTGGGATCCAGGCCACTACTGAGCGCATCCCAGTCCGCCCGGGAAGTGGTCTGTCCGGTCGCAGCACCGCTTGCGCGCGTCCCGGCCGGCCCAGCACCCTCGGGACGCACCACAGCGCGTTCATACCTGGCCGCCGCCGGCGCCCAGGTACCGGCCCGGAACGGCAACACCAGGGCCACCAGGACGGTCGATGCCAGCAGCACCACCACCACCCAGGGCCACACGGTCAGTTCGGCCGCGCCCGTGATCTCCCGGACTCCGCCGACCTCCCCGGCCGCCGAGCGCGCCGCCGGGTCCGGGTCGGCGATCAGCACAATCCCGGCGATCAGGGCCACCACTGCCGCCAGGGCCGCCGCTGCCGGTGCGAGGATCCGCACCACCGGGCCGGACAGACCCACGGCCAGTCCCGCGACCACCACGACCAGGGCCGCACTGGGCACCACCGGCGCCGCTCCGGCACCGGAGACCCGCACCGGCTGGGGGCCCAGCGTCGTCACCGCCTCGGCACCGACCCAGGTGAGCAGGCTCAGGCCGAACGCGCCGGCGCCCAACAGCACCAGCACCAGCACCATCCGGCCGCGGCTCATTCCCTCGCCCCGGCCACCACGGTGCGCACCCCCGCGGCCCGCTGCACCGCCCGGACAGCCGCCGCCGCTTTGTTCCGGGACTCGACGTACTCGCTCTCGGGGTCGGAGTCGGCCACGATCCCACCGCCGGCCTGCACGGTGGCCCGCCCGTTCTTGATCACGGCGGTGCGGATCGCGATCGCCATGTCCATGTCCCCGGCGAAGTCGAAATAGCCCACCGCACCCCCGTAGATCCCGCGGCGCGCCGGCTCGAGCTCGTCGATGAGCGCGATCGCCCGCGCCTTCGGCGCGCCGGAAAGGGTCCCCGCCGGGAAGGTGGCCGTGAAGGCCTCCAGCGCCGTGGCGTCGGGCCGCAGATGCCCGGTGACGGTGGAGGCCATGTGCATGATGTGGCTGTAACGCAGCACCTGCATCAGTTCCACCACGGTGACCGTGCCGGGTTGGCACACCCGGCCCAGGTCGTTGCGGGCCAGGTCCACCAGCATGATGTGCTCGGACCGTTCCTTGGGGTCGGCGAGCAGTTCCTCGGCCAGTTCCTTGTCTTGCGCCGGGGTGGCTCCCCTGGGCCTGGACCCCGCGATCGGGAACCCGGTCACCTCGCGGCCCTCGACCTTCACCAGCGTCTCCGGGGAGGAGCCCACCACATAGAAGTCCTCACCTTCGGTGTCGGCCAGGTGCAGGTAGTACATGTACGGGCTGGGGTTGATGGTGCGCAGCACCCGGTAGACGTCCAGCGGGTCGGCGGGGCTGTCCAGGTCGAGTCGCTGGGACAACACCACCTGGAAGACCTCCCCGTCCACGATCGCCTGCTTGGCGGTGCGCACCCCGGAGAGGAAGTCCTCCTTGGGGGTGCGGAACCGGAGGTCGGGCTCGACGGCGGCGTCACCGGTGACCAGTGGCTGGGCGGGCGCGGGCGCGACCATGGCCTCCTGCATGGCGTCCAGGCGAGCCACGGCGTCGTCGTAGGCCTCCTCGACGCGGGCGTCGGTGTCATCGAAGTTGATCGCGTTGGCGATCAACCACACCGACCCCCCGGCGTGGTCGACGGCGGCGAGGTCGCTGACCAGGCCCAGGCACACCTCCGGTACGTCGAGCTCGTCCGGGGCGTGCCCGGGCAATGAGGGCTCCCATTGATGGATCACGTCCCAGCCCATCGAGCCGACGAGGCCGCCGGTCAGCGGCGGCAGGCCCTCGATGGCGGGCGTGTGCAGTTTCTCCAGCGCCTCACGCAGCACCTCGAGCACCGGACCGGTGGTGGGGATGCCGGCCGGGACGTCACCGCGCCAACGGGCCCGGCCCTGGTGGCACGTCAGTACCGCCCGGGCCCGGACGCCCACGAAGGACCAGCGCGACCAGACCCCGTCGGCACCGGCCGACTCCAGGATGAACGTGCCCTCCCGTCCCGCGCTGAGCCGGCGGTACAGGCCCACCGGGGTCACGTCGTCGGCCAGCAGCCTGCGAACCACCGGGATCACCCTTCGGTGGTCGGCAGCCATCGTCAGGAAGTCCTCCCGGGTCGGCCAGGTGTGGCCCCAGGGCAGGTCGGTGGGCGAATTGGGTGTGCCCGGGGCGGGCGCGTTCATGCCCGCACCGCCGAGAGTGCACCGCCGGCGTCGAAGCAGCTGTGGGTACCGGTGTGACAGGCCGGGCCGTGCTGGCGTACCTGCACCAGCAGCGCGTCGCCGTCACAGTCCAGTTCCACCCCGCGCACTTCCTGGACATTGCCCGAGGTGTCACCCTTGCGCCAGTACTCACCGCGGGAGCGGGACCAGAACGTCACCCGCCCGGAGGTGAGGGTGCGATGCAGGGCCTCATCGTCCATCCAGCCGACCATCAGCACCCGTGCGGTGCTCTCCTCCTGGATGACGGCGGCCACCAGGCCCTGGTCGTCTCGTTTCAATCGCGCGGCGACCTCGGGCGCCAGCGTTGCGGGGGATTCTTCAGGCACGGTGTCATCCTCCCACGCCCGCGGCGGTCTTCCACGCCCGCGCTCAACTGCTCTGCACCACCCAGGAGGCGTACATGTCGGCGTACCGGCCGCCGGCCTGCACCAGTTCGTTGTGCGGCCCGAACTCCACGATCCGTCCGGCGTCGACCACCACCACCAGATCGGCTGCCTCGGCGGTGGACAGCCGGTGCGCGATGGCCACCGAGGTGCGTCCGGCGGTCAGGGAGGCCAGCGCCCGGCTGATCCGGGCCTCGGTGGCAGGGTCGACGGCGGAGGTCGCCTCATCCAGGATCAGCACGTCCGCATCGGCCAGGTAGGCGCGGGCGATCGCGACCAGCTGGCGCTCCCCGGCGGACAGGGACTCCCCCCGCTGGCCCACGTCGGTGTGCACCCCGTGCGGCAGGGTGGCCAGCCAGTCGTCCAGGCCCAGGTCCCTCATCGCGGCGGCGACCTGTTCGGCGCCGGCGCGGGTGCGTCCGTACGCGACGTTCTCGGCGATGGTGCCGTCGAAGAGGAACCCCTCCTGGGGCACGATCACCACCCGCTGGCGCAGATCGGCCAGCGCGATCCGGCGCAGGTCCACCCCGTCCAGGCTCACCGTGCCGGTGGCCGGATCCATGAACCTGGTGAGGAGTTTGGCCAGGGTGGTCTTGCCCGAACCGGTCTCCCCCACGATCGCCACCCGGGCCCCAGCCGGAATGTCCAAGTTGATGCCGGTCAGCACGGGGTCACCACCGGGATAGGCGAAACTCACGTCGGTGAAGTTCAGGGCCGCCGGGCCGCGCGGCCCGAGCGGAGCGGGTTCGGCAGGCTCATCGATATCCAGCGGGGTGTGCACGATCGCGATCACGCGCCGCCACCCGGCCACGGCGTTCTGTAGTTCGTTGAGCACCTCGGTGGCGCTCTGCACCGGGCCCACGAAGATCTGCACCAGGAACAGGAACGCGAGCAGGACACCGATGCTGATGCCCCCGTCCAGGCCCAGGTACACCCCGGCCACCACGACCCCGCCGAGCGCGACCGAGGACAGCAGCACCCCGGAGGAGAAGGCGATCGAGGCGTAGGTCTGGGCGCGCACCGCGGCGTCGCGGTGGCTGGTGATGGCCTGTTCGATCCGGCCCCTGGTCCGCTCGCCCGCCCCGTAGGCGCGGATGGTGGAGGCACCCACGACCGCCTCGGAGACCGCCGCCAGCATCGCACCGACGCGTACCCGGACCTCGCCGTAGGCCTTGGAGAGCGCCTTCTGCGCCCGGGGCGCCAACAGCATCATCGGCACGAACGCGGCCCAGACGAGCAGGGTGAGTTGCCAGGAGTAGACCAGCATCACCACGGTGGCCCCGAGGATCTGCAACGAGGACAGGATGAGCATCAACCCGCCCCACTGCACGAACAGGGAGATCGTGTCCACATCCGAGGTGACCCGGGAGACCAGCGACCCGCGGCGCTCGGTGTTCTGGGTCAGGGAGGACAGATCGTGGATGTGCCGGAAGGCGCGAACGCGTAGTTGGGCCAGGCCACCCTCGGCTGCGCGGAACAGCCGGTAGTTCACCCAGGAGGTGCACGCTCCGGTCAGCAGCAGTCCAACCGCGGCGATCGCGCACAGGCGCATCACCAGGCCCACGTCCACCCCGCCCGGGGCCAGGATGCCGGCATCGGTGGTGCGTTGCACCGCCAGCGGCACGATCAGGCGCCCTGCGGTGGCCACCAGGGCCAGGGCCAGGGTGAAACCGATTCCGACGCGCATGGCCGGGGAGAGTCGGATTCCTTCGGCGACGGTGCCGAAGACCCCGAGTTCGGAGGCTTCGGAGATGCGTGCGGAGGATCTCTGCTCGCTCATGGTCACTCCCCCTCCCCCTCTCGCTCCTGGCGTTGCACCTGGTAGGCGGTGACGATCTGGCGGTAGCCGGCGTCGCGGGTGAGCAGTTCGGCGTGGGTGCCCCGATCCACCACCTGTCCGCGCTCGAGGTGCAGCACGGAGTCGGCCATCGCGATGCTCGCGGTGCGGTAGGCCACCAGCACGACGCTGACACCGCCCACGCGCTCACCCAGGCCGCGCAGGATCTGCTGTTCCACCATGGGGTCCACCGCGGAGGTGGCATCGTCCATGATCAGCAGCCGGGGGCGGCGGATCAGGGCGCGGGCGATCGCGAGGCGCTGGCGCTGCCCCCCGGAGAGGCTGGAGCCGCGCTCCCCGATCACCGTGTCCAGGCCCTCGGGCAGGTCCTTGATGAACCCGTCGGCGCGTGCCACTTCCAGAGCGGACCACACGTGCTCGTCGGTCCATGCCGACGACTGTTCGAGGGTGACGTTGTTACGGACCGCGTCCTCGAACACGAAAGCCTGCTGGGACACCAGGGCCACCGCCCCGGTGCGATGGGCGGTGGACACCTCACGGGCGTCGAGACCGTCGTAGCGCACCACCCCGGAGGTGGGGTCGCTGAGCCGGGCGAGCAGGTCCACCAGCGTGGACTTGCCCGAACCCGTGGAACCGACCACCGCGAGGATCTGGCCGGGCTCGACGGTGAAGGAGACGTCCTTGAGCAGGTCCTGGGTGCCGGCCGAGCCGTCCGCGTCGCGGCGCGGCACCGTCAGGGTCACGCACTCGGCGGACAGGTGCATCCCACCACCGGCGGTGAGCACCCCGGTGCCCTCGCTCAGGTACCCGCGGGCGTCCACCACCCGGGAGATCCGGGCGTGCCCGACCAGGGACCGCGGCAGGTCGCCGAGCACGAACCCGATGGCCCGTACCGGGAAAGTCAGGATGGTCAGCAGGTACGCGGTGGTGACCACCCCGCCGGTGTTCATCAGGCCTGCCTCGATCCGGACCGCACCCACGGCCAGCACCCCCAGCGTGGCCAGGGCGGGCAGGTACTCGATCGCGGGATCGAACACCGAACGGATCCGACCGACGCGCACGTTCGCAGCCCGCAGGTCGTCTGCTGCCGCGGCGAACCGCTCCTCCTCCAGCGCCTCGGTGCCCAGCGCCTTGACGACGGCGGCGGCCTCGAAGCTCTCGTGCGCGGAGTCGGCGACCACCGCTCGCTGATGCTGCACCTCGGTAACGGCTGGGTTGACGAAGCGCCGGTAGACGGCGTTGAGCACCAGCACCATCGGGAGCACCGCCACCCCGATCAGCCCCGTGACCGGATCAGCGATCAGCATCGCGGCCGAGGCGATGGCGATCATCACCAGCACGCCCAGCGCGAACGGCAGGGCCTGGAACACCCCGCCGGCGGCCTCGGCGTCGGCGTTGGCGTTGGAGAGCAACTGTCCAGCCGGGTGCCGCCGGTGCCAACTCATCGGCAGGCGCAGATACTGCCGGGTGACCAGGCGGCGGTGACCGGCCTGCACATCCATGGTGCCCCGCCCGGCGAAGACGCGGCGGAGCGCCACACTCAGGGCGGTGACCAGGCCGATGCCGAGGAGCACCAGACCCGCGATCCAGATGCGGGCTGTCGGGACGGCGGACCCGGACAGTGCCGGTACCACCACGGAGTCGGTGATCTGACCAAGTGCCCATCCCGAGCCCACCAGTGCGGCCCCGTAGACGGCGCTGGCGGTGATAGCGACGGCGAACGTGCGCTTCTGCGACGCGATTCCCCGGCCGATCAGCAGCAGCGAGCGGCGCAGCGCGCCACCGGGAAGTGCGTACGCCCGAGAGGTTGCTGCCTCAGGCGGTCCTGCCATGACGGGGTCTGCTCCTCGATGGTGATGTGCGCACCATCGTCCCACACGCCCTCTACCGCCATGTACAACGACACTGTGACGTGGGTCCTGTTGTGCGATCGTGAGGGGATGGACTGGTATCGCTGGGAGCAGCGCGAGTTGGCGAACACACTGCGGGCGGTCGGCCCCGACGCCCCCACCCTGTGCGAGGGGTGGCGGAGCCGCCACCTGGCCGCGCACCTGTACCTGCGGTTGCACCGCCCGGGACAGTTCCTCGCCGGACTCCTGCCCGGACTGACCGATGCGGGCACCCGCACCATGGAGTTGGGTGAGGCCCATGCCGATCCGGAGGCTTACGAGGGATTGCTGGATCGGTTCCTGGCCGAGCCTGCCGCCTGGAACCCGATGGCACTGGCCGGGGATGCTATCCACCTGCTGGAGTACGTGGTGCATCACGAGGATGTCCGCCGCGCCGACGGGCCGGTTCAGCCGCGCAATCTGGCGCCGGAACAGTTGTCTACCCTATGGGTGCAGGTCCGCCGGGCAGGCAGGACCACCCAGGCCCGGGACCGCACCGGGATGGTGCTGGTGGTGCCCGGTGGACCCAGGGCGGTGGTGTGCCGCGCACGGCACAGCATCGCCGTCACCGGCGATCCGGTGGAACTCGCGCTGTACCTGACCGGCCGCACCGAGCACGCCGACGTCGACGTCGTCGCGGTCGCAGCGCAGCAGCCGACGCTGTGAGCAGTGATCTGCAGTCAGCGACGCACGGTGAACCCGGCCCCGGCCAAGGCCTCCTTGACCTGACCGATCGTGAGGCTGCCGTAGTGGAAGACGCTGGCCGCCAGGACCGCATCGACTCCGCAGTGGGCGACCGCAACGAAGTCCTCGACGCTGCCGGCGCCTCCGGAGGCGATCAGCGGGACGCTGACCCGCTCACGCACCGCCGTCGTCATCTCCAGGTCGAATCCGGTTGTGGTGCCGTCGGCGTCCATGGAGTTCAACAGGATCTCCCCCACCCCTGACTCGGCCGCCCGCACCGCCCAGGACACCGCGTCGATGCCGGTGCCGCGCCGCCCGCCATGAGTGGTGACCTCGAACCCAGATCCGGTCGTGGTCCCCTCGGGCGACCGACGGGCGTCCACGCTCAGCACCAGCACCTGGGACCCGAACCGCTGCGCGATCTCCTCGATCAACTCCGGACGCTGGATCGCGGCTGTGTTCACCCCGACCTTGTCCGCTCCAGCGCGCAGCAGCGCATCCACGTCGGCGACGGTGCGCACGCCACCGCCGACCGTCAACGGCACCGACACCTCCTCTGCGGTGGTGCTGACGACGTCCACGGTTGTGGCCCGGTCCTCGGTGGAGGCCGAGATGTCCAGGAACGTCAATTCGTCAGCCCCCTCGGCCACGTACCGCTTGGCGAGTTCGATGGGGTCGCCCGCATCGCGCAGATTGGCGAAGTTCACCCCCTTAACCACCCGTCCGCGGTCCACATCCAGGCACGGGATCACCCGTAGCGCCACGCTCATCCGGTGTCCTCCTCCTCGTTGCCGCCGTCCTCGCCGCCGTTCTCGCTGTCCTCGGCGTCCTCACCGTTCTCCTCCATCGCCGAGACCGCGAGCACATCGATGAGGAACACCAGCGCCTCGGTGCCGAACGCCAGTTCCGGGGGCGTTACCAGGATCAACCGGGATCCGACCTGCTCATCGACCAGCCCGTTCTGCCAGGCCGGAATCAGGCCGGTGAAGGGGATCGTGGTGGGCAGCATGCCCTCCCCCCAGAGGGTGTCGGTGATCTCGCCGGTGCTCCAGGAGTAGGTGGAGTAGCGCACCGTGACGGCCTGCCCGTCGCGGACCTGGGGGCCGTCACCACGCAGTACCGGAACCACCTGCAGGTCCGCCGGTGGGTCGGCATCAGGTACCTGCACCACGGGGATCCCGTCGTCGTCGGTACCGACCTGCGGGGTCTGGTCGTCGTTCTTGGGTGCCGGAACCGGTTCGCCCCAGGCGGTGGTGTGGCGGATGTCGTACACCAGCACGGTGGGGTTGGGCCGTTCCCGGGTACCCAGTTCCACCCGGAGCAACCGCGAACCCTCGGTGCGTCCGAGGAGTTCGGCATGCAACACCCCGGCGTCCTCACCGAGCACCATGATCTCCGGGGACTCCTGGTAGTTCTCCCTGATCGTCTCCCCGGTCACCGCGTCGATGGCGAGGTAGGACAGCATCACCGCGGCGGCATCGCGCAGTTCGGTTCCCTCGCCGGTGATGATCTCCTCGGTGTAGGGCGCCGAAATGCTCAATGGCGTCTCGAAGTCGACCCGGGGCATCATGCCGAACACCCCGGAAACCCAGACCTCGCCGTCGGACTCCGGATCCGGTTCCTGCCGGCATGCCACGGCCGCACCGAGCGTGGCCAGGCTCAGCGCACTCAGGACGGTTCGGCGGGATGGCAACACAGATCCAGAGTCTACGGCTCCCGAGCCACTGCCTCAGATCACCGGCATCGGACCCGGGTGGGCCTCATCCATGCTGGCGATCAACCGGTCCACCCGCTCATCGGAGGAGCGGAACGGGTCCTTGCACAGCACCGTGCGGCCGGAGTAGTCGTTCAGTTTCAGGTGCACCCAATCCACGGTGAAGTCCCGGCGGCGCTCCGTTGCGGCACGGACGAAGTCGCCCCGGAGCTTGGCCCGGGTGGTCTGCGGCGGTGTGGTGGTCGCCGTCTCCACCTCCTCCGCCGAGACCATCGTGGCGGCCAGGCCGCGGGCCTCGAGTTTCGGGAACAACCCGTGCCGCGGTGAGATGTCGTGATAGGCCAGCAGCAGCCGGCTCACCCGGGCGTCGGTCAGCGGCAGGTCCTTCCCGGCCAGGTACCGGTCCAGGAGCCGTTTCTTGATCACCCAGTCAAGTTCGGTCTCAACCGGTTCGAGGTTCCCGGTGCGCAACCCCTCCAGCCCACGCGACCACAGGTCCAGCACCCAGCCGTCGTAGGGGCCGTGCTGGTCGCTCTCGGACAGGTAGGTGCGGGTGCGCTCCAGGTAGTACTCCTGAACTTCCAGGGCACTGGCCGTGGTGCCGTGCGCCAGCGGAACCTGGGTGGAGGCGGTCAGGTCGTGGGAGATCTGGCGGATCGCCCGCACCGGGTTGGCGAAGGTGAAGTCACGCAGGATCACCCCGGCTTCCAGCATCCGCAGGATCAGGTCGGTCATGCCCACCTTGAGCATCGTGGTGGTCTGGGACATCGAGGAGTCCCCGCTGATCACGTGCAGGCGGCGGTACAGGTCGGCGTCGGCGTGCGGTTCGTCCCGGGTGTTGATGATCGGGCGGGACCTGGTGGTGGCCGAGCTGGTCGCCTCCCACATGTGGTCGGCGCGCTGGGAGAAGCAGTACCGGGCCCCACCGCTCCCGGGCAGCACATGCCCGGCGCCGGTGAGGATCTGGCGGGTGATGAGGAACGGGATGAGCGCGTGGGCGGTACGGCTGAAGTCCGAGCGCCGCCGGATCAGGTAGTTCTCGTGGCACCCGTAGGAGTTCCCCGCCGAGTCCAGGTTGTTCTTGAACATGTGGATGGTGCCGTCGATACCGTCGGCGGCCATCCGTTCCTGGGCGTCGGCCAACAGCCCGACCATGATCTGCTCGCCGGCCTTGTCCTGAATGAGGAGCTGGCGGAGGTCATCACACTCGGCCGTGGCGTACTCGGGGTGGGACCCGACATCGAGGTACAGGCGCGCACCGTTGCCCAGGAACACGTTCGACGACCGGCCCCAGGCCACTACCTTGCGGAACAGGTACCGGGCGATCTCCTCGGCCGAGGGCGTGCGTCCCGAGGTGGTGTCCGAGGTGATGCCGAACTCGGTCTCCAGGCCGAAGATGCGCGCGGTCATTCGTTCAGCAACGATTCCAGGGCACTCGCATCGAGCCGACGGAACGCCCGGCGGGGCCGAGTCCGGTCCAATACGGCCGCTTCCAGGCCGGTAGCGGGTATCCGGCGCCGTTTCCCGCCCTCCTCGACCGCCGCATCCGGACTGCCCAGGGCGCTCACCGCCAGGCGCATCACCTCGCTCAGCTCCAGGCCGGTGCGCCACTGCTCGGCCACGATCCGGCCGAGCCGGTCAGCCGCACCACCCATGACCACGAAGCCGTGCTCGTCGCTGACCGACCCGTCGTAGGAGAGCCGGTAGATCTGGTCGGTGTCCTGATCCGCGCCTACCTCGGCGACGGCGATCTCGACCTCCAGTGGCTTGGACTCGGTGGTGAACACCGCCCCCAGGCTCTGCGCGTAGGCGTTGGCCAGGCCCCGGGCGTTGACGTCGGTGCGGTCGTAGGAGTAGCCACGCAGGTCCGCGTAGCGGATCCCGGCCACCCGCAGGTTCTCGAACTCGTTGTACTTGCCCACCGCGGCGAAGGCGATCCGGTCGTAGATCTCGGAGATCTTGTGCAATGCCCTGGAGGGGTTCTCAGTGACGAAGGCGATCCCGCCGACGTAGCCCAGTGCCACCACCGAGCGGCCGCGCGCGATGCCCTTGCGCGCGAAGTCCGCCCGGTCCTTCATCAGTTGTTCCGGGGAGACGTAGTACGCCTGCGTCATGACCGGTCTCCTTCCTCGGTCTCGGCGAGCCGGGCGTTGATCTCCTCGGCGTGTCGGCCCAGGTCCGGCGCCGGGATCCGGGTGAACCCCCCGACGTCGATGCGCACCACGACCGGGTAGATCTTGCGCAGCAGGTCCGGGCCGGCCGTTGCCGAGTCGTCATCCGCCGCGTCGACCAGGGCCCGCAGCGCGGTACGCACCGCGGCGTCGGGATCGAGGTCGGGTTGCCAGAGCTTCTTCAGTGAACCGCGGGCGTAGACCCCGCCGGATCCGACGGCGTGGTAGTCACGTTCCTCATACCGCCCGCCGACGACGTCGTAGGAGAAGATCCGACCGGTCCCCTCGCCCTGGTCGTAGCCGCCGAACAGCGGGATCGCGGCCAGACCCTGCAGAGCCAGGGGGAGGTTGGAACGGACCATCGTGGCCAGCCGGTTCGCCTTCCCCTCCAACGACAACAGCGCACCCTCGATCTTCTCGAAGTGCTCCAACTCGAGTTGGAACAGGCGCACCAGTTCCACTGCGAGGCCGGCGGTGCCGGCGATCCCGATCGCGGAGAACTCGTCGGCGGAGAACACCTTTTCCATCCGCCGGTGCGAGATCTGGGAACCCATCGTGGCGCGCCGGTCCCCGGCCATCACCACACCACCGGGGTAGGTCAGCGCGACGATGGTGGTGGCGTGGGGGGCCGGTAGCGAAGCCACGTCCAGTTCCTGCCCGGCATAGCGTCGCCCGGGAAGGAGTTCGGGTGCCGCCTCAGCCAGGAATTCAGTGAACGAGGCGCTACCCGGACGGGTGTAGACCGCCGGCAGCCGGTCCCCGGCTGCGCCGGTCACTGGCCGCCCTTCTGCACGAAGCCGCGAACGAACGTCTCCGCGTTGGTCTCCAGCACCTCATCGATCTCATCGAGGAGCGCATCGACCTCGGCATCCTGTGCGCGGGCACCCGCGCCGGTCGGGGCCGGAGTGGGTACGTCGTCGTCGGGCGGGTCGGACGGGCGCTTCTGCTCGAACTGGCGGGCCACCGATGCCTCCTAGTTATGCCGGGAGAACTGTTGCCTCGATCCTACGACGCGCGGGCTCGCCCCGGCGTCATGGATTGCCGAGTGCGGCGATCAGATCCTCTGCCCGCGGGTGCGCAGCCAGCAGATCACCTACGTGCTCGGCACTGCCCCGGTAGGGGTCGGAGGTCGGCACCCGCGTCAGGTGTGCCCGGCCGGGCAGGTCGAAGACCACCGCGTCCCAGTTCGCCGCCTCCACCTGGGGGCCGTACCGCCGGAGCGTCTCACCGCGGAAGTAGGCCCGGGTGTCCGACGGAGGGTTGGCGATGGCGTGCTCCACCTGCTGGTCATCGACCAGGATCTCCACTCCCCCCGCTGCGGCGAGGCGGGCGTAGACGCCCTTCTCCGGGCGTAGATCGGACCACTGCAGATCCATCGCGGCCAGGCGGTGGTCGTCCCAGTCCGTCCCCCGGCGGGCGCGCATGCCCTCCAGCAGGCGGAGTTTGGCCACCCACTCCACCTCCCGGGCGCACTGGGCCGGGTCGGTGGCCAGCCTGGACAGCACCTCGCGCCATCGCAGCAGGACGTCCCGGGTCTGCTCATCGACCCTGCCGCGCTCGTGCAGCGCCGCCCCGATCACGTCCGCGTAGATCTGCTGGATCTGTACCGCGGTCATGCTGCGGCCATCCTCCAGGTCCACCTTCTCCCCCAGGGTCAGGTCCCGGCTGATCGTGCGGACCGCCGCGACCGGGTCGGCCAGTCGGAGCGCGGACAGTTCTAGCGGGACCTGCCCGGTCTCCAGCAGCCAGAGCAGGAGCGCGGTGGTCCCGAGCTTCAGGTAATTCGACACCTGGACCAGGTTTGCGTCACCGATGATCACGTGCAGGCGCCGGTAGTCGCGGGGATCGGCGTGGGGTTCGTCCCTGGTGTTGATGATCGGGCGGCGCAGGGTCGTCTCCAGGCCGACCTCCGCCTCGATGAAGTCGGCCCGCTGGGAGATCTGGTAACCCGGGTTCTCGCCATGTTGACCAAGGCCCACCCGGCCCGCACCGCAGAAGATCTGCCGGGTCACCAGGAACGGGGTGAGGTAGTCCACGATGTCACCGAAGGGCACCCGGCGGTCCACCAGGTAGTTCTCGTGGGTGCCGTAGCTCGCACCCTTGCCATCGGTGTTGTTCTTGTACAGGGTCACAGTGGGCATGCCGGGGATCTGGGCGAGCAACCTGCTGGCTCGCAGCGCGATCTCGTCGCCGGCCCGGTCCCAGGTCAGCGCTGCCAGCGGTCCGATGGTCTCGGGTCCGGAGTACTCCGGATGGGCGTGGTCGACATAGAACCTGGCCCCATTGGTCAGCACGGCGTTGGCCACCAGCCCATGATCCGGCTCCGGCGCGCCGCGGCGCTGCTCCCGGATGTCCGGCAAGTGTGCCGCCGAAGCGGCCCCGCTCGCCTCGGATCCAGGGGTATCGGTGAGTTGGCTCGGATGGGCCGCCCCGCGCTCCAGCCGCCAGCCCCGGGCATCGTTGAGCGGATCCTCATCGGAGTAGTCCCACCGCGGTGAGGTGCCTTCCGGGAGCGCGTGGCGGGCGTAGGCGGTGACCACCTGGGCCGACATCAGCATCGGGTTCAGCCCGGGACTGTCGCCCATGATGCCGAACTCGGTCTCCATGCCCACGATCCGCCGCACACTCACCCACCCAGCCTAAGTGGCCCCACCGGTCGGCTGCGCGGCTAGAGGTACTGGCCGGTGGGGCGCACGGACTCGATGGTGCGGCCGGCCTCGGGTGAACCCTTGTGCTGCACGATCGTGCGGATGAACACGATCTGCTCACCCTTCTTGCCCGACACCCGCGCCCAGTCGTCGGGGTTGGTGGTGTTGGGCAGATCCTCGTTCTCCTTGAACTCCTCCAGCGCGGCGTCCAGCAGGTGCTCCACGCGGATGCCCCGCACCCCGGAGGCGAGCAGGTCCTTGATGGCCTTCTTCTTGGCCCGGTCCACCACGTTGGCGATCATCGCCCCGGAGTTGAAGTCCTTGAAGTACAAGATCTCCTTGTCCCCGCTGGCGTAGGTGACCTCGAGGAACTGGTTGTGCGGTTCGGTGGCGTACATCCGGCCTACCACCTGCTCGATCATCGCCGCCACCGCACAGTCCGCGTTGCCGTCGTGCTCGGCCAGGTCGTCGGGGTGAATCGGCAGGTCGGCCGTGAGGTACTTGCTGAAGATGTCCCGCGCGGCCTCGGCGTCGGGTCGTTCGATCTTGACCTTCGCGTCCAACCGCCCGGGGCGCAGGATCGCCGGGTCGATCATGTCCTCCCGGTTGGAGGCTCCGATCACGATGACGTTCTCCAGCCGTTCCACACCGTCGATCTCGCTGAGCAACTGGGGCACGATCGTGGTCTCCACGTCCGAGGACACCCCGGTGCCGCGGGTACGGAACAGCGACTCCATCTCATCGAAGAACACCACCACCGGGATCCCCTGGGAGGCCTTCTCCCGGGCCCGGGAGAAGATGAGGCGGATGTGCCGCTCGGTCTCCCCGACGAACTTGTTCAGCAGTTCGGGGCCCTTGACGTTGAGGAAGTAGGACCGCGCCCGACCGGCGGCGTCGGTTTCGGCGTCCTGGGCGGTGGCGGTCCTGGCCAGCGAGGTGGCCACCGCCTTGGCGATCAGGGTCTTTCCGCACCCGGGCGGGCCGTACAGCAACAGCCCCTTGGGGGGTTTGAGACCGTGTTCGCGGAACAGTTCCGGGTGGGCGAACGGCAGCTCCACGGCGTCACGGATCTGGTCGATCTGGGCCGCCAGGCCACCGATGTCGGAGTAGTCCACGTCCGGGACCTCCTCCAGCACCAGGTCCTCCACGTCCGAGCGCAGGATTCGCTCGAAGGCGAACCCGGTGCGCCCGTCCACGGTCAGGGTGTCCCCCACCCGTACGTGCTCGTCCTGCAGCGACCCGGCCAGTCGCACCACGCGCTCCTCATCGGAGCGGCCCAGCACCAGAGCCCGGTCCTCGTCGAGCATCTCCCGGACCGTGACCAGTTCCCCGACCGGCTCGAACCCGCCGACGCCGACCACGGTCATCGCCTCGTTCAGCTGCACCTCCTGGCCCAGGGTCAACTCCTCCAGGGCCACCGAGGGTGAGACGCCGAGCCGCAACTTGCGGCCGGCGGACATCACATCGGCGGTGCCGTCGGAGTGCGCGCGGACGAACAGTGCATAGGACCCCGGCGGCTTGCTCATCTCCTCCAGTTGGGTGCGCAACTCCACCAGTTGGGAACGCGCCGCGCTCAGTGCCTCGACCAGGCGTTCGTTCTTGCCGGCGAGGTCGATCGCCTGCTGGCGCAGTTCACGCTCGCGCCCCGAGGGCGCCCCACCGGTGTCCACTGAGGGCATCGAAACCTCCTGGTCACCACTGTAAGCCAGGACCGACGACGACGTCGCAGCGGAGTCGGCCTGGTGGCCGCACCCTGATCAGGGGGCTGGGTCTTGATCAGGGGCTGGGTCTTGATCAGGGGCTGGGTCTTGATCAGGGGCTGGGTCTTGATCAGGGGCTGGGTCGGCCCCGGCACCGGATCGTTCTTCCGGTGGGTTCGGGGAGTCGGCGGCGGCCGCACGCCGGCGCTGCTCGCGGCGCATCTTGCGCAGTCGCTTCGCGCTCATATCCCGCTCGGACAGGTCAGCGGAGAGATCGGCCTCGTCGAAGTCGGCCGCCGGTTCGGAGTAGGCCCCCGGCGCCGGACGACGACGGCGCAGCGGTGCCGGGGTGCCCGGTGCCATCCGCCTGGTGGTGAGCAGGAATCCGGTGTGGCCGATCATGCGGTGCTCGGGCCGCACCGCCAGGCCCTCCAGGTGCCAGCCGCGCACCATCGACTCCCAGGCCACCGGCTCGGTGAACCGCCCGTCGGCCTTCAGGTCCTCGGCCAGCCGGGAGAGTTGGGTGGCGGTGGCCACATAGGCCAGCAGTACCCCACCGGGGGCGAGCGCGACGGCGCACACCTCCAGGTTCTCCCACGGCGCCAGCATGTCCAGCAGGATCCGGTCCACCGAGCCCGGTTCGGCGCGCTCGGGCAACACCTCGGCCAGGTCCCCCACCGCCAGTTCCCACGCGGGGTGGTCACCGGCGAAGAAGTCGGTCACGTTGCCCTGGGCGATCTCGGCGAAGTCGGCGCGACGCTCCACCGACAGCAGCGAACCGTGATCACCCACCGCCCGCAGCAGCGACAAGGTCAGCGCCCCCGAACCCACCCCGGCCTCCACCACGCACGCCCCGGGGTAGATGTCGGCCTGGGTGACGATCTGCGCGGCGTCCTTGGGGTAGATCACCGCGGCACCACGGGGCATGGACAGCACGTAATCACTCAGCAGGGGTCGCAGCGCCAGGTAGGCCACCCCGCCACTGGTGGTGACCACGCTGCCCTCGGGCGCACCGATCAGTTCGTCGTGGGCGAAGGAGCCCCGGTGGGTATGGAAGACCTTGCCGGTCTCGAGCACGATGGTGCTCAGCCGTCCCTTGGGGTCGGTCAGTTGCACCTTGTCGCCCGGTCGCAGCAGGCCTCGGCGGACCTGGGCTCCGGTAGGGATGTCGTGGCTCACGGCCGGTGAGTCTACGCGCCCAGCGCGTCGATGACGTGCTTTACGTCGAGCACCCCGCGGATGCCGGTCCGCCCGCTCGCCGGCGCGCCGAGCACGACGATCGTGCCGGCACCTGCCTGTGCAGCCCTGGCGACCTGGGCGACCGCCTCACTCCCGCGGGTGGTGGAGATCACCGCCACCGGGGGCACCGGCACCGAGACGGCGCCGAGCGTGGTCCGCGGCCGGGACGGCGCGGGCACCGAAGCGGCGGCCTGGTGCTGGACCAGTCCGGTCGGGGCGCCGTCGGCGGCGGTCAGCACGGTCACCGTGTGGCCCCCGCCGGCGCGGTCCCAGTCGGTCAGGCTGGTGGTCTCGGGCAGCACGAGCGCCGGTTGCACCAGGGCGCTGAAATCCACCCCGGCGGTGGCTCGTTGGGCCTTGGCCCGGCGCACCTCGGCCTGCGCACCGAACCACAACACCCCGGCGATCAGCACTGCCCAGACCAGGCGGAAGGTGCCGGCTGCGCCCAGCAGCAACGGCCATATGCCCCAGAGGACCACCCCCAGGGCCAGCACCTGGCCGCCACGGGCGGCCACCATCGTGCCGCTGGCGCGGTTGCCGGAGAGTTTCCAGACCGCAGCCTCCAGGATCCGGCCCCCGTCCATCGGTAGGCCCGGAAGCAGGTTGAACGCCGCCAGGACGGCGTTGACGTACACCACCGCGGAGAGCATCACATCGGCTGCGCTTCCCTGGCCCGCTGTGATCGGTATCCACATGAGCCCGGCGATCAGGGCGTTCGCGGCCGGGCCGGCCACCGAGACCACAGCCGAGCGGCCCGGCCGGTCCAGGCCGTGGTCGAAGGCGGTGTGCCCGCCCCACAGGGTGAGCACGTACTCGGTGACGGGCACCCCGTAGAGCCGGGCGGTGAGCCCATGAGCCACCTCGTGGACCAGGATCGAAGCCAGCAGACCCGCCGGCAGCAGCGCCGCGATGAGATAGGTCCGCGGCGAGTCGCCGAGCAGCGCCTGGAACGTGGGCAGGAAGAGCACATACAGCACCGCCCCGAGCACCACCGAACCGGGCGCGAGGATCAGCGGCGTTCCCGCGATCCGCCCGATCCGCCAGCCCCGGGTGCGTGAGCGTCTCATCCCCGCCTGGTGCTTCCGGGCATCCTCACCGGCGCTGCCGGCAGGCGGTGAGGATCTGGCGCAGGTGGTGTACCGAGACCCCCTCGAGGGTGTCCAGCAGGACCCTCCCGGGTGCGGCGGGGATGGGCAGCAGCGCCGGCACCCCGATGGTGCAGGCACCTGAGGCCTGCGCGGCGGTCAGCCCCGGGACGGAGTCCTCGATCGCGATCGAGCCGGCGGCGCTGACGCCCAGCCGGTCCATCGCAGTGAGATAGGGCTCGGGGTGCGGCTTTCCGTTGCTGACGGTGTCACCGGTGACCACGGCGGAGAAGGTGCCCTCGGGCAGGGAGTCGATGAACACGTCGGCCAGTTGCGCGTACGACATCGTGACCAGTGCCAACGGCACGCGCCGGGCGCGCAGTTCGTGCAGGAGTTCGGCCGCCCCGGGTCGCCATGGGATGCCGCCGTCCGCGACCCGGAGGGTGACCCGGTCCAGCAGGGTCTGCACGATCTCCTCGGTGGTGCCGCGGATCCCGGCCCGTTCGCGCAGGTGCTGGGCCGAGACCGACAAGGGCAGCCCCACCAGTTCCAGGGCGAGGGACTCATCCCAGGTTCCCCCGTGTTCGGCGCACAGTTCCTGCTCAGCGGCGAGCCAGTGCGGCTCGGAGTCCATCAGGGTGCCGTCCATGTCCCATAGGACCGCTTCCAGTGGGTACCGCGGCTCAAGGGTCTCCTGACCTGCGAGAACGCTCTGAGAAGGGACATCCAAGATGGGCTCCAGCCGTCGTCATCCGCGAAACGATGTGCAGGAACAGGCTAGTCGCATCGAAGTGCCCGGTACCGCCACCGGATCAGCCGTGGTCGAAATGCTCGTGACGTGACCCCACCTTGCGGGCCACCGTCAGATGGCCCCCGAGTTGACCTGCGGCTGCCAGGGCGCCATTGGCGAGCATGCTGAGCATCACACCGGCACCGTGACGACCGCGGCGGCGCAGCAACCAGGAGGCAGCGTGCAGCCCGAGGGCCACCGAGTTGGCGCCGGCATGCACCAGGCCCACCCGCCGGCTGCGGGTGTCGGTGCCGGCCCACTCGGCCCACCCGGTGATCGCGGTCGGCAGCGCTGCCAGGATGCCGAAGCCCAGCAGTCGCCTGGCGGCGGGGCGGGTGCGGGCGCCGCCGGTCACGTCCAGCACCGCGGTGCTGAGCCAGGCGCCGATCGGTGCGTCGCTGAGCAGGGGATGCAGTGCGTGTCCCAGTGCATGACCGTGCAACATCCGCCGTCGGCCCGCATCGGCGACCAGTGCATCAGCCAACGGCTGGACCGAATCGGCGTAGTCGTCCAACACGTCGGCTTCTTCGATCCGACTCATCATGCGGACCAGCGTGGGTAGTCGACGACGCCTCATCCGAGGCTCCGGTCCGGAGCGGGCGAGCACCCAGTCATAAGGATCTCCTTCGGTCGCCTCGAGCGCACGATGCCAGTGTGCGTCAGGGTTGCCCCACGTGCATCCCGAGCAACCCGGTACACGTGGCGAGCGCGCCGTCGCGTCGGCTCCCCCAGCGGGCCCGGTATGACGGCCTCATACCGGCCGGGGCATCCCGATGCGCACGTGCACCAGTGGGGAGAAGTGCACCACCGGTGTCGTGTGCGGGTGCGGTAGTGCGTTCTCGGCGAACAACGCGGCCGGATCACACCTGGCCCGCGCGGTGTGCAGCGGCCAGGGCTCGTGCTCGATCGGGGTGCGCCAGATCCGTCCCCAGGCATGGCTGTACCCGTTCCATCTGCCGGTGAGGAAATTCTCGAGCGGGCTCGGATGCTCAATCCGCTCGCCGGCCTCCACCTCCGCGCCGAACCATCCATGGCCCGCCCGGCGTCGGGAGGTGTACTGAACCGCGCCATCGCGCTCACGCTGATCCGTGGTCGAACGCTGGTAGGACAGGCCGAGCTGGCGCAGCAGCACGGTGACGGGCAACCGTGAACACTCCAGGGAGAAGAACCAGACCCCGTCGTGCCCGTCTTCGCCGCGTACGTATGTACGCACGTTCACCTCGGTGAAGTCCGGCACGAGCGCGAAAGCGCCCTCCGGTGCACCGAAGTACTGAATCCGGAAGGGCGTGATGCTCACCCATGCGGCGTCCTCGAAGATGTCCACCGCCAGATGCGGCGGTATCAACGCCTGCAACCTCGCCGCCTCGATGGGCCAGTGCAGGAAGGTCAGGTCTCGCCAGTGCTGAACATTGACCGCGACGGGTACCCGGTACTCCGGATGTCGACTGGGCATCGCAACCCTCCGCCTCTGCCGGTGCCGCCGGATCCGCAAATGCTGAGCAGCACGGGACGGCTTAGCCTCGAATATGGTTTCTCACGCCAGCTCCGACCGCAACCCCGCACACGAGGTTCCGTCCGCCTCCCTCCTGGACGGGCTACGCGCTGACCCGGGTTCTGATGCCGGTGGCGGCCGGCGGTGCGATCGTGCGCCGCCCGCGGATGATGCTGCTCTCCCAGAAGGCGGGCCTTGACAAGCGAGCTGTGCGCACCATGCAGCACCTGCGAGACCGTTACGGCCCCGGACCGGTTCAGGTGCGGATGCCCTGGCGCCGGTTCACCTTCCTCCTGGAACGGACCAGGTGCACAGGGTGCTGAACGAGTCACCGGAACCGTTCTCCCCCTCCACCCGCGAGAAGCGCGGGGCCCTGGGTCACTTCCAACCCGAGGGGGTGCTCATCTCTTCCCCCCGAGGAACGCACCGTCCGCCGTCCCTTCAACGAACAGGTCCTGCAACCGCAGCGCCGTACCCATGAGCACGGGCAGCGGATGCACGAGGTGGTCGCCGAGGAGATGAACGCCCTGCGCGACCACGCCCGCATCTCCCGCGCGCACCGGTTCACCCCGGACCTGTGGCTGCGCGTGCGCACCGATGAAGACTGGCCGCTGGTGCCGTTCAGCGGTGGGCCGCGATGTGCCCGGGGCGGAACGTGGTCCTGCACACCGCCGGCGCGGCGTTGGCGCAGCTGGTCAGCGCCGAGGAGTTCACGCTGGTGGATCCACCGCTGAGCAGCCGGCGGGCACTGCCCGGTGGGATCAGCCCGTTCCACCTGCGATTCCGGCTCTCCGGGCCGTGACGACGTAGGCTATTGGGGTGAGTTCCGTCCCCCGCCACCGCCGTAGCGAAGAGCCCGACCCGGCCGATGAGATCCCCCCTGCCATGATGCTGGCCTCCTTCGAGGGCTGGAATGACGCCGGTTCCTCGGCGAGCACCGCGCTGAAGATGATCGCCGATGCCTGGGACGCCCGGGAGATGCGCGAGATCGACCCGGACTCCTACCACGACTTCCAGGTGAACCGACCGGTGGTCCAACGCACCCCGGACGGCTCCCGCGCGCTGACCTGGCCCTCCACCACCATCTCGGTGACGGTGACCCCGCAGACCGGTCGGCGCCTGGTGCTCGCCCGCGGCACCGAACCCTCACTGCGCTGGCGGGCCTACTGCAACGAGTTGCTGGACGCCGCCGAGGACCTGGACGCGGGCACCATCGTGTGCGTGGGCGCCCTGCTGGCCGACGTGCCGCACACCCGGCCGATACCCGTGCAGACCAGTTCGGACGACCCACGCGTGCAGGCCCTGCTCGGGGTGGAGGACGGCGACTACGAAGGACCCACCGGGATCGTGGGCGTGCTGGCGCAGATGGCGCTGGACCGCGGCCTGCACTCCTTGTCCATCTGGGCTGCCGTTCCGCACTACGTTGCCCAGCCCCCTTCCCCGAAGGCCACCCTGGCCCTGCTGACCGCTCTGGAGGAACTCCTCGGTGAGCCCGTGCCCACCGGGGACCTGGTAGAGGACTCCCGGGCCTGGCAGGACGGGGTGAATGAACTCGCCGAGGAGGACCCGGAGGTGGCCGAGTACGTGCGCCAACTGGAGGAGGCCAAGGACACCGCCGACCTTCCCGAGGCAAGCGGTGAAGCCATCGCGCGCGAGTTCGAGCGGTTCCTGCGCCGCCGCGACACCGGCGGCGGACCCATCTCCGGGAGTTGACCCCGGTTTCAGCCGGCCACTGCGCCCCGACCGGCGCGCAGGTCCACACCGAGTAGAGCATCGACGGCGTCCGCCACCAGGGCGGCATCGGCGGCGGTGGAGGTCCCGTCCGCCCAGGTGTCCACGGCCGCGAGGGCAGCCGGGGTGTCCAGATCCTCGGCGAGCGCCGAACGGACGCGGGCGAGGACGTCCTCGCCCGCCGAGCCCGCTCCCGATCCCGGCTTGCGGCCGGCGGCCTCGGCGTGCTGCAGCGCCCCCTGCCAGCGCTCCAAGCGCCGGGTGGCTTCGATGAGCAGTCCGGTGGTGTACTCCCAGTCCACCGAGTAGTGGTTGGCCAGCACCGCCAGGCGGATGGCCGCCGGTGGTACGTCGTCCAGCAGGTCGGAGACGAACACCAGGTTGCCCAGGGACTTGCTCATCTTCTCGCCCTGGTAGGCCACCAGGCCGGTGTGCACGAACGACGACGCCGGATCCGGGTTCCCGGTGAGCGCCCGCAGGTGGGAGGTGCTCATCTCGTGGTGGGGATAGATCAGGTCGTTGCCCCCGCCCTGGACGTGGAAGGGCACGCCCAGGAAGTGCTCGGCGATCACCGCGCACTCGATGTGCCAACCGGGGCGGCCCCGGCCCAGCGGACCGCCGTCGAAGTCCGGTTCGTCCGGGCGGGCGGCGCGCCACAGCAGTGGGTCCCTCGGGTGCTTCTTGCCCGGCACCTGCGGGTCACCGCCGCGTTCGGCGAAGTAGCGGTCCATGGTGGCCTCATCGAGCCGCCCGACACTGCCGGCCCGGTCATCGGAGGCGATGTCGGCGTAGATGTCCGGTCCCCGCTCGTCGTCCCCCGGGTGCACCCGGTACGCCCCACCGGCCTGCAGCATCCGCGCGACCGCCTCGGCCACCAGGTCCGTGGTCTCGGCCACCCCGATGTAGTGATCCGGGGCCAGCACGCGCAGCGCGCTCATGTCAGAGACGTACAGGGCCACCTGGTCCCGGGCCAGTTCCTGCCACGACACGCCGGTCTGGCGGGCCCGCTCCAACAGCGGGTCGTCCACGTCGGTGACGTTCTGCACGTAGTTCACCTGCAGGCCGGCATCACGCCAGGCGCGGACCAGGGTGTCGAAGGCGATGTAGGTGGCTGCGTGGCCCAGGTGGGTGGAGTCGTACGGGGTGATCCCGCATACGTAGATCCGCGCCTGCTCCTCCCTCACGGGCTGGGCCAGGCCACCGGTGAGGGTGTCGCGAACCCGGGGCGCGATACCGCCGGCAGGAAGGGTGGGTACGAGAGGGGAAGACCAGGACTGCACGTATCTCACCCTATCGGCGAAATGAGGGCATCCTCCGGCAGCGCGGTCAGCACCCCGGCGGCCAACAGACCGAACACCACCGCGGCCAGGATGATCCGGTAGATCACGAACGGCAGGTAGGAGTAGGTGGACACGATCCGCAGGAACGCGATGATCACCACGTAGCCCACTACTGCGGCCACGAGGGTGGCGAGTGCGGTGTTCGCCGGCCCCGCCTGACCGCCGGTGCCGGCGGAGCGGATCAGTTGGAAGAATCCCGAACCCATCACCGCCGGGATCGCCAGCAGGAAGGAGTACCGCGCGGCCGCCTCCCGGGTGTAGCCCATCAGCAGCCCTGCGGTGATGGTGCCGCCGGACCGGGACACCCCCGGGATCAGCGCCATCGCCTGGGCCAGGCCGAACAACAGCCCGTGCTTCCATGTCAGTTCCTCCAGGGTGCGCCGCTTGGCTCCCACCCGGTCCGCCCAGCCCAGGATCAGGGCGAAGATCGCCAGCACGGCGGCGGTGATGTACAGGTTCCGCAGCGCGTACTCGATGGTGTCGGCGAACGTCAGACCGGCGATCACGATCGGCAGGGAACCCAGAATGATCAGCCAGCCCATCCTGGCGTCGGGATCATCGGTGGAGATCTGCCGCCGCCAGGGCCCGATCGGCAGCGACTTGAACCAGTGACTGATGATCCGGGCGATATCCTTGCGGAAGTAGACCAGCACCGCGGTCTCCGTGCCGATCTGGGTGATCGCGGTGAACGCAGCACCCGGGTCGGTGCCGCCGGGCAACAACTCCCCCACGATTCGCAGGTGCGCGCTGGAGGAGATCGGCAGGAACTCCGTGAGCCCCTGCACCAATCCCAGAATGATCGCTTCCCACCATGTCACGACGCCCAAGACTAGACGTCCCGGACCGGTAGCCTTCACTGCCATGGACCTTCGGCGTGTGGGCAACAGTGGACTGCGGGTGGCCTCTGTCGGCCTGGGCACCCTCACCTGGGGCCGCGACACCGATGAACACGAAGCCGAGGAGCAGCTCCGGGCCTACCTCGATGCCGGCGGCAACCTGGTGGACACCTCGGCCACCTATGGCGACGGCACGGCCGAGGAGGTCATCGGCGCGCTCCTAGAACGCAGCGTGGACCGGGAGGAGGTGCTGCTGTGTTCCAAGGCCGGGGTGCGCACCGATGCCGCCGGCGCCCGCCCGGACACCTCTCGCGGGGCGCTGCTGGACTCCCTGGACGCCTCGCTGGACCGGCTGGGCACCGACCACCTGGACCTGTGGCTGGTGCAGGCCCCGGACGGGAGCACCCCGTTACGGGAGACGCTTTCGGCGCTGCGTGCGGCGGTGGCGTCCGGGCGCACCCGGTACGTGGGGCTGTCCAACTTCCCGGCCTGGCAGCTGGCCCGGGCGGCGACCCTGCTGGACACCGACGAGACGTTCCTGACCGCCGCGCAGATGGAGTACTCGCTGCTGCAGCGCGGCATCGAGCGGGAACTGGTGCCGGCCGCCGATGCGTGCGGCGTGGGCATCCTGGCCTGGTCCCCGTTGGGACGTGGGGTGCTGTCGGGCAAGTACCGCCGCTCGGTGCCGGCTGACTCCCGGGGAGCCTCTCCGCACCTGCGGGGCTTCGTCGAACCGTACCTGACCGCTCACGCCCGATCGGTGGTGGAGGCCGTGTCCACCGCCGCCGAGGGGCTGGGCCGCTCCCCCGTCGAAGTAGCCCTGGCCTGGGTGCGGGATGCACCCGGGGTGGCCTCCGCCGTCGTCGGGGCTCGTACCCCGGCACAGTTGCGCGGTTCGCTGGCCGCATCCGACCTGGAACTACCCGGGCAGATCCGGCAGGTGCTCGATGAGGTCACCGAGGTGGAGTTCGGCTACCCCGAGCGACGCTGATCATGTCTCACCGGTCGGCGTCGGGTTCGTCGAGTTCGTCCGCCGCCGGCAGGTCGTCGTCATCGTCGTCATCCACGTCGTCGACGTCGTCGTCCCAGTCGTCGTCATCGTCGTCGTCGCCGTCGTAGACGACGAACGGGGTGTCCACCTCGTAGGCGTCGTACAGCGCCTCGTCATAGGTGTCGAAGGCGTCCATGAGCGTATCGGCGGCGTCGATGACGGCCGGAGCGTCGCCGTCCCGGGCCCCGGCGACAGCGTGCAGGTGCGCGGTGAAGGCAGCGAAGAGCCGGTCCAGGGCGGCCTGCGGGTCAGTTGCCATATGCGCACGGTAGCGCGCATTGACCACGGGCGACAGACCTATAAGGTGTGCCCATGCAGGACGTGTCGATCCTGCCGGCGCAGACCGGCTCGGCTCATTACGAAACGCGGGTGTTCACCCTCCCCGCCCGATCCAGCAGGCACGATGTGCGCCGGTTGCTCACCGAGCACGCCGAGTACGGGCGCTGGGAACTGGCCCGGTTGTGCCTGTACGCCGGCGGGGAGCGCAAGGTGTGGCTTCGCCGCAAGATCTACCGGGTGCACTCCACGCTCTGAGCGGGCTCAACAGGTGCGCAGGAATCGCTCCAGCACTCGGACCCCGAACTCCAGCGAGGCCACCGGTACCCGCTCGTCCACACCGTGGAACATGCCGGCGAAGTCCAGTTCGGGCGGGAGCAGGAGCGGGACGAACCCGTAACCGGTGATGCCCAGTTTCGACAGGGCCTTGTTGTCGGTGCCGCCGGACAGCATGTAGGGCAGGACCACCGCACCGGGGTCCTCGGCGTCCAGGGCGGCGATCATCGCCTCGACCAGGTCGCCTTCGAAGGGGACCTCCAACGCGGTGTCGCGGTGGATCGGCTCCACCCGGACGTGCTCACCGGCAAGTTCGGCGATCTTGCTCACGGTGGCCTCTTCCTGTCCGGGCAGGAACCGCACGTCGATGGCCGCCTCGGCGCTGCCCGGGATCACGTTCGCCTTGTACCCGGCGTCGAGTTGGGTGGGGTTGGCGTTGCCCGACAGGGTGGCACCGACGAACTTGCTCGCCCCACCCAGGGAGTTGATCAGGACCTGCAGGGCCTCCGGGTTGTCCGGGTCCACGGTGGTGCCGGTCAGTTCGGCCACCCCGTCCAGGAGCTTGCGCACGGTGGGACCCAGGGTGATGTCCCACTGGTGCGCCCCGATCCGGGCCACGGCCGCGGCAAGGTGGGTGACGGCGTTCTCGGTGTTGATCTGCGAACCGTGGCCGGCGCGGCCCTCGGCGATCAGCCGGGTCCAGGCGATGCCCTTCTCGGCGGTCTGCAGCAGGTAGGCCCGGCGCCCGTTGACCTCCACACTGAAACCGCCGACCTCGCTGATCGCCTCGGTGGCTCCCTCGAACAGTTCGGGCCGGTTGTCCACGCTCCAGTGCGACCCCCACACCCCGCCGGCTTCCTCATCGGCGAAGAAGGCCACCACCAGGTCCCGGGGCGGGCGCCAGCCGGTGCGCTTCATGTCGCGCAGGACCGCCAGGATCATCGCGTCCATGTTCTTCATGTCCACGGCTCCGCGGCCCCAGATCATCCCGTCCATCTCGTCACCGCCGAACGGGTCCATCTTCCAGTCCTGGGCCTGGGCGGGCACCACGTCGGTGTGCCCGTGCACCACCAGCGCGGGCCGTTCCCGGTCGGTTCCCGGGATGCGCAGCACCACATTGGCACGCCGGTCGGTCGACTCGAAGTACTCCGGGTCCCAGCCGACCTCGGTCAGCTTCTCCATCACGAACTCAGCGGCCTCCCGCTCCCCCGGGCCGGACCCATCGCCGTAGTTGGAACTGTCGATCCGGATCAGCGAACGGCACAGGTCCACCACATCGAGTTCAGGGGTCATCTCTTCCACCAATCCACGTCGTTCCGGCACGGGTGGGCTCAAGGCCGCATCGAGGGCGGGCACGAGGCCTCATCTGTTCGCACGATACCGGTCGCGGGTGGGGCACCGCCGACGGCGATCGGAGGCTGCCGTATCCGGCGTGTCAGTATCCGAAGGCCAACGGCGCCTCGTCGTCGGTCTCCACCCACATCGACTTCGCCTGGGTGTACTCCGCCCGTCCGTCGGTTCCGCTGGAGCGGCCGAACCCGCTGTCGGCGAACCCACCGATGGTGACATCACGCCCAGTTTTCGCGCGCCGCGGCGCGGATCGAACCCAGTCTGGCCACCACTGCGACGTTGCGCAGAGCACGGTCATCGAGCACTCGCCGAGTGTGACACAGCCCACGGGGGCACCTGGGGGTCTCAGGGGCGCCCAGACCTGTGCGGCGGATCGGCGCGGATTGCCACTCGAGGCCGCAGGAGCCCAAGTTCACGCCCACCGAAGGCGTGTGAAGTTCCACGGCCGACACGGCGCCACCATGTTGAGTACGGGTTAACACCTTGTACACTGGTCACCGCCGGGAAAGAGTCCCCGTCCCCCTCGGAGACGTTGAGATCCCGGCTAAGTCGCGACGGCCGAACGGCCCCCCTCTGAACGGCCGGTCGCGCGACGGCCCCGAGGCCTTGCCTCGGGGCCGTCTTATATCTGCGGCCGATATCTGCGGCCGCCGATGTGGCCGGTTACCCGCCCCGAGGACGACGTGGCCGGTTACCCGCCCGATGACGACGCAGCAGGCCGGGTGCACAGGTGTGCGCAGGCCGCAATGGAAGCCGCGGCGAGGGTGTCCCGCACCACGCCCGCGGCAGTGTGCGCGGGGCGTCCGGGACCCTGTTCGCGTGATATCTTGGCGGGCGTCGTTTGGAGTTCACAGGACACGAGCGACACCCAGGTCCAGGTGGCGGAATTGGCAGACGCGCTAGCTTGAGGTGCTAGTGCCCTTTATCGGGCGTGGGGGTTCAAGTCCCCCTCTGGACACTCACACCTAGACACATCTAGACCCTTCTCGTAGCAGCCAACCGCATGATTTGGCGGTTCTCGCGGTCTTGGTTTCGCATCCTATGGCATCTAGTTCCACGGCGATACCCGCTGCGCAGCACACTAAATGGCACACCGATTAGCACACCAGCCGTAGCGGGGCACCGCCAACTGTCCCCCATCACCGAGGACGTCGAGGTGGCCCCAGGGCTGGTTTACCGGCCGCCCCGGAAAGCGGGACTAGTTGAGGGTCAAGCACCGCGAAACCCGTGAGTCATCTGCCTGCGCATGGGTCTAAGTAGACCGCTATTGCGTGCCAGCGGTCCGCAGGGTGCGCACCATCCGCACCGCAACGGCCTGCTACTCCTCGCTGTACCGACGTGCCGGCGGCCCTCCAGCGGTCTGTTTGTTCGCCATGACTCCATCCTCGCTTCCAAGGTCTGGAGTCTCCACCGAACCCAGTACGGTTCAGTTGCAAAACCCGCTGAACTGCGCCCACCCGCTTGGGACCGGATCCCACTGAAACCGGCGCTCCAGTCCAATGAGGCCGACGAGGGACGTGTGCTAGATGTGATAAATGTGAATATCGGTGTAGATGTTCACAAAGCTATTGGTGTGCCCTACGGTGTGCATGTGACAGGTCAACACGACACGCCGAAGCACTAGGCGCAGTTTCTCTCGGGATGGAGCGGTATGGGTTCAGCGCGGCCCGCACGTCGTGGTGTGGCATTCGTTTCTGCGCTTCTGTTGGGCGTCGGGCTCGGTGTCGGCTCAGCGGCTGCTAGTCCGCAGATCCCCAGCGAAGATGAGATCGACCAGTCCTGGCGGCAGGTCGAGGGTACTGCCGGGCAGGTAGCACAGCTTGAGGTACAACTGGCCGCCAACGCGGCTGACGTGGAGACCGCGCAGCAGGACGCGGCGATCGCCACCGACCAGTACAACCAGGCCGTGGTCGACCTGCAGGACGCCGAGGCCGCTGCGCAAACTGCCGCCGCCGACGCCGAGCGCGCGGATGCCGAGTTGCTGGTGGCCAGCCAGGACGTGGCCCGCCTGGCCATGGCCGCCTATCGCGACAACGGTGGGCTGGGCCACCTGGAGATGTTGGTCTCCTCCAGCGGAGTCAGCGATGTGCTCTACCGGGCCTCCGCCTTCGATCGGCTTGGGGGCGGTGCAGACGATGCGTTCCAGCGGTTGGACGCCGCTGAGATCATTGCCGCGCTGATGCACCTGCGCGCCGAGGAAGCGCTTGCCGAGCAGGCCGAGGTGGCGGCCGAACTCGAGATCGCCCACGACGAGGCCGAGCAGGCAGTCGCACACGCCGAACAGACCCAACAGGACACCCAGGCCCAACGCGGCGTGCTGATCGGGGAGTTGGCGCAGTTGCGCCAGACCTCCTACGAACTCGAGGAGCAACGTCAGGATGGGCTGGAGCAGCAGCGGCGGGAGCGGGAGAATGCCGCGGCAGCCGCAGCGCTGAACGTGCAGCCGGCGGCATCGGAATCGGATGTCTCCGCAGACGCAACTGGTGAGGACTCCGGTGGTGTCGACTCTGCTGATGAGGGCTCTGCTGCTTCCGACGACTCCGCGGACTCGGGACGTGCTGAGTCCGAAGACGACAGTTCCGATGGCCCCGGGGACTCCACCCCTTCACCAAGTCCGAGCCCAAGTCCAAGCCCGAGTCCGAGCCCGAGCCCAAGTCCGAGTCCGAGCCCGACCACCCCTCCTTCGGACGATGGCGGCTCCGGTAACGGTGACTCTGGCAGCGAGGACTCGGGTAACAGCGGTGGCAGCAATGGCGGCACCGGCGGGTCCGCTGCCAGCACCGGCCAGGCCGCGCTGAACTGGGCCATGGGCCAACTTGGTACGCCCTACCAGTGGGGTGGTGCCGGCCCGAACGGATATGACTGCTCCGGCCTGACTATGCGGGCATACCAGAACGCCGGGGTCAACCTGCCGCGTACCTCCAGGGAACAGTACGACGCCGTCAACAAAGTGCCTTTGGACCAGAGGCGACCCGGCGATCTGATCTTCTACTCCAACAACGGGCAGGCCAGTGGCATCTACCACGTGGCAATCTACGCCGGGAACGGCATGCGGGTGCAGTCTCCCCGGCCAGGTTCAACGGTAGAACACGTAACGGCATGGTGGACCAACGTGCTGCCGATGGCCGGCCGCCCCTGACCGGGCACAAGTTCAACTCGAGTTCGATAACGGTCGAGTTCGATGACTTGTGTTAAGTCGCAGGACATCGGTGCCGAAGACCAGCCGCACGGCGTCGGAGTCGGTTGACAAAGCCCTGGGCAGTTCGGCCTGCATGCTGGCCGGCCAGGTGTGCGGACCGGACCGGCACGTGCCACATGCGGGCGGCTATGTGCGGGACTGTCCAAGTTCGACACTTCTGTCATAGGCGGTACGCACCTGCTCCAGGTCCACACCGGCCCGCACGCAGTCGGCGATGCCGGCGGGGCCGAGGTTGCGGTCCAGGTAGGCCCCGAAGTCGGGCTCGTCTTTACCGGCCGGCACCCACCGGGCGCACTCGGTAGCGTTGTTGCCGGCGAAGGTTGCCGCCGTCTGCAGGTCTCCTGCCAGTCCGATTTCGTCCAGGTGTGCAAGTTCATCGGCGTCGAGTCCGCGGTTCCAGCGCTGGATGCAGCCTTTGCGCCATCCGGGTCCGCGACGGGCCATCGGCTCGGGCAAGTCGTACGGCATTTCGGAGGGGTGGGCGCGGGTCAGTTCACTGCCCGCCCAGTGGGAGTCCTCACCGACGAAGCCGAATGCTCCCCGGTATGGGTCGTGCCAGGCGCGGGCGTCGGAGGCCAGCCACGCCGGCGACGCAGGTGCGTGGCACCCAGTGGGTAGCCGAGTGCACCACGGCCAGGGGCTTGCGGGCGGCTTGCCCCGGTGAGCGGTCAAACGGGGACTCTTGTGACATGTGCGCTGCGATGTCCGAATCGAGTCATCTGCCGACGACGGTGGCTTAAGGCGCAAGTTGCAGGGCCACATCTGAGGTGACGCGGGGCAACTCGGCGAACTGGCCACCGCTCGGTTGGCCTAAGGGCTGGCGTGCGATGTCCTGATTTCTCATGGTCATCATGTGTGCGGGACGAGTGGAGACGTCGAGGTCACGAGCGGGTGGCCTACTGGTGCCGGTTGTCGTCCAATGGTCCCCTGCTCAGCCAGCAGTACGTGCATTGCCGGGCTCGTGGTGGAGCACCCGCATGGGTACCGATCGCGACGGGGTGAGGTCCAACTTGTCAGAGTTGCAGCCAGGCATGGGGAAACCGTGTTCAGCCAGTCGATGGCCAACCCTCGGCGCGGGGATGATGTGGTCGATGAAGACTCGATGAAGATTCGCCGGTCTCCGATCGTGGCGGCCTGTCCCCGCGTGCGGCGTGGTTAGCCTGGACGAAACCCCTCAAGGGGACGACCCTGCGGCTGGGAGGTTGCTGCGGTGCTCATGCCCGCCGGCCCGGGTCGAACGAAATTCACTAGATCTTGGAGAGCCGTGCCACCCACCACCCGACTCACCACAGTTGTGGGTGGGATTTCGCTTGCCATAACTCTGGCCGCGTGCGGCGATAGCGGGGTTACCCCGTCGAGCGAGCCAGCCAGCGTTACCGCCGTCGAGACGACTGACAGCCCACCGGGAATCGATGACCACGGTTGGCATAACGACGACGACACGATGTTCGCTCAGATGATGATCATCCACCATGAGGGTGCCATCGAGATGGCTGACCTGGCCGTGGAGCGGGCCGACAGCCAGCAGGTGCGTAGTTTGGCTGAGGGCATCTCTGCGGCTCAGGGTCCTGAGATTCGACAGATGACTTCGTGGCTGGAGTTTTGGGACGAAGAGGTCTCCCCGCCGGCGCACGACGTTATGGCTCATGAGGGCATGGAGATGGAGGGTATGAACCAGCAGGAGGCCATGTCCGAGTTGGAGTCGCTCTCGGGTGCTGGCTTCGACCGGCGCTTTTTGGAACTCATGATCGCTCACCATCGTGGTGCGGTCGAGATGGCCGAGACCCATGTGTACGCGGGACAAAACCGCGAAGCGCTGGAACTCGCAAAAACGATCATCATTGACCAGCAAGATGAGATAACCCAGATGGAAGAACTTCTTGAAGGACTCTGACGCCTTGGCTTCGGCGGATAAGTTGCTCCGGCTCCTCCGCTGGTCTCTGATCCCGCTCTCCGGAAGGCAGCAGGCCATCCCGGCTAGAAAGGGCATATACCACCCGAGGGTCCCCGCCGGCGGTCGGAGTGAGTGAGTTCATGATCGAGCCCATTGGACAGACGGTCGCGAGCAAGGCACGCAAACCGCGAGCGTACGCCGCCGGTAAGAGAGTTGGCCGTGCTCGCGTACTAACGCCGAGGGGATGGGTCCTGAGTGTCGTGATGGTTCTGGCGTTGGTGGCTGGATGCACGAGCGCCGATGGCGGGAGCGGCGACGCCGCATCCGATGTCGCGGGTGCCGGATATGTCGCCGGGGATGGCAGCGTGGAGACGTGGGCGGCTGCGGACCGCGGTGCAGCGGTGGACTTGTCCGGGGTGTCCTATGACTCCGAGGACATCGACCTGGCGGACCTGCGTGGTCAGGTGGTGGTGGTGAACTTCTGGTACGCCAATTGCCCCCCGTGCCGCAAGGAAGCCCCCGACCTGGCTGAGTTGTCCGAGCAGTACGAGCCCGACGGCGTGCGGTTCCTGGGAGTGAATCACATCGACGCACCGGGTACCGCTCAGGCTTTCGAGCGGCGTTTCGCCATCCCTTACCCATCGCTGCATGACAGTGAGTCTGCTGGGGTGGCCGCCATGCAGGGGGTGGTGCCGTTGCGGGCGATGCCTACCACGGTGGTGCTGGACCGCGAGGGCCGGGTGGCCGCCCGGATACTGGGGTTGGCCGAGCGCAGCGTCTTGTCCACGCTGATCGCAGAGACGCTGGAGGAGTAATGGGCTGGCTGGAGCAGTTGGGCGCTGATTTCGCCCAGACCATCTATAGCGGTCCGGTGCTGGCCGCGTTGCCGGTGGCGCTGCTGGCCGGACTGGTCTCCTTTGCCTCCCCCTGCGTGCTGCCGTTAGTACCTGGTTACGTGGGTTACGTCTCTGGGATGAGCGGGGCCGATACGCCGGGTCAGGGTGAGGCCGGGCGCGGTTCCAAGATGCGGCTGCTGTTCGGGGTGGGCCTGTTCATTCTCGGGTTCACCGCGGTGTTCGTCGCCCTGACGATGGCGCTGAGCACCGCCGGGTTGTGGCTGGTGCGCTGGCAGGACCTGATCACCCGGCTGCTGGGGGTGCTGGTAGTGGTGTTGGGTTTGGCGTTCATCGGCAAGGTTGGGTTCCTGCAACGGCAGTTGCGTCTGCCGGTCAGCCCCAGGGCTGGGGTGTTGGGCGCTCCGGTACTGGGCGTGGTCTTCGGGTTGGGCTGGACCCCGTGTATGGGTCCCACCCTGGCTGCAGTGCTGGCCCTGGCCCACGACGCCGCTGACCCCGGCCGGGCACTCGTGCTGGTGATCGCCTACTGCCTGGGTCTGGGAGTGCCGTTCGTGATGGTGGGCTTGGGGATGAAGTCCTCGGAGAAGATGATGGGATTCATGCGTCGTCACCGTGTGGTGATCATGCGCACCGGGGGAATCATGCTGGTGCTCATCGGCCTGGCTCTGGTCACTGGGTTGTGGGGGGCGTTGACGCAGTGGATGCAGGGCTACATCGCCAACTTCGAGACGATCATCTGATGCCCGGCTACATCCCAGAGGGCCTGCGCGGCTCGGAGCAAGACGACTCCGGCCTCCCAGCACCGCACGGCCCCGCCCCGTCGGCGGGCAGTGCCGGCGATGCCGTTAAGACCGCGCAGACGTCCGGGGCAACCAGGACCGACCTGGCTGCCCATCAGCGGTCTGCCACGGCAAGTGCGGGCGGGCGAGTTGCGTCGTCGTCGGGTCGTTCCAAGGGATTAGGGGTACGTGGCTGGGCGCGTTGGATGTGGCGCCAGTTGACCAGCATGCGGGTGGCGTTGCTGCTGCTGTTGCTGTTGACGGTGGTGGCCATGCCCGGGGCGTTCTTTCCCCAGCGGCGGGTCGACCCCAACCTGGTGAACCAGTTCTATGCGGACAATCCGACCCTGGCGTCCTGGCTGGACCGGGCGTACATGTTCGATGTGTTCTCCTCGCCGTGGTTCTCCGCGGTCTATCTGCTGTTGTTCACTTCCCTGATCGGGTGCATCGTGCCGCGAAGCATTGCCCATGCCAGGGCGTTGCGGGCCGAACCGACCAAGGTGCCGGCTCGGTTCTCCCGGTTTCCGGTGCGCTCCCAGCGCTTGGTGCACGCAACTCCTGAACAGGTGCGTGCGCGCCTGCATGAAGGCATGGGACGGCGCTACCGGACCAGATTGGGCACCGAGAACAAGCCCAGGCAAGGCGCGGTGCATACTATCTCCGCTGAGCGCGGGTACGGCAAGGAGACCGGCAATATCATCTTCCATCTAGCGTTGGTGGGGCTGCTGGTGGTCACGGCCTGGGGGGAACTGGTGCATTACCGGGGGCAGGCGATGATCACCGAGGGATCCACCTTCGTCAACTCTGCGCTGGACTATGATTTCTTCGAGGCCGGGGCGTTGTTCGACGTCGATGCGGTGGACCCTTACCGGATCCGTCTTGATGAGTTCGTGCCGGAGTTTACCGTCGATGCCCAGGCCCGGGACTTCACCGCCTACGTCACCTTGTTCGAGACCGACGGTACCACCAGCGAGCCGACGATCCGGGTGAACCACCCCCTGAGCGTGGGCGGGTCGCGGGTGTATCTGATGGGCAACGGGTTCGCCCCGGACCTGACCATCATCGATGCCAGCGGGCAGGTCGCCCACGACGGGCCGGTGCCGTTCATTCCGGCCGATGATGACCCGGGGTATGGCTCCACCGGGGTGGTGATGGTGCCCTCTGCGAATGACGGGGAGTTGCAGTTGGCGTTCAATGGCTCGCTGCTGCCCACCGCAGCGCAGGATGCGGAGGGTGCCTATGTGTCCTCGATCCACCCGCTACCGATGGACCCGGTGATGCTGCTGCAGATGTACACCGGGGACTTGGGCCTGGACGAGGGCGTGCCGCGCAATATGTTCGTGCTGGACACCGATGGTCTGGAGCAGGTCACCACTACCGGGCAGGACGGCACCGAAGGTCCGGTGCAACTGGAGCTGCGCCCGGGCCAGAGCGTGGACCTGCCCGACGGGCAGGGTACGTTGACCTTCAACGACCTGCCCCGGTTCGTGGCGTTGGACCTGCGTTATGACCCGGCCCCGCTTTGGCAGGGGATCTTCGCCACGCTGGCTTTCGGCGGGTTGATCGCCGCGCTGTTTCTGCCCCGGCGGCGGATCTGGGTGCGTCTGGTGCCCGGGGAGCGGGGCACGACAGTGGTGCATGCCGCAGCATTGGCGCGCAATGACGACTCAGGTCTGCGCGGTGAACTTGATCGGGTCCTGAGTGTATTGCCCGGTCCGGGCGCAAGGGAGAAAAAATGAACGAGCAACTGGGCACGATTAGCACGTTGTTGATTTACGGCACCATCAGCGCCTACGTGGTGGCGATGGTGGGCTTCGCGGTGGACCTGTCCGGGTTCGGCAAGGGGGCAGACCCGGGCCGGGCCCGCAAGGCGGTGGGCATCGCGATGAGCACCAGTTGGCTCGGGCTGATCTTTCACGTCGGGGCAGTGGTGCTGCGCGCGATCGCCGCCGAGCGGGTGCCGTGGGCGGACATGTATGAGTTCACCCTGATGTCGACGATGTTCACCATGGTGGTGTTCATGGTGGTCAACCGGCACAAGGATGTCCGTTACCTGGGGACGCTGGTCTTGCTGATCAACGTGGTCGCGCTGCTCATTGCTATCACGCTGCTGTACACCGTCGCCGACGGGGTGCAGCCGCCACTGCAGTCCTACTGGCTGGTGATCCACGTATCGGTTGCCTCGCTGGCGACCGCGTTGTTCTGCGTGGGCGCAGCACTGTCAGTGCTGCAACTGGTGCGTGGAGGTGACGAACGACGGCGGGAAGCCGAGCATGCCCAGTCCGGCGGATCAAGGCGGCAGCCGTTAGGCGGCCGCGGTGTCGAGGGCCGTAGCGGTGCGCACGGTGCTCGCACGGGCGGTGCTAGCGCAGGCGCCGACGGCACCCGGGGTGCCACGCTGGTGGCGCAGGAGGCACAGCCCACCGAGGGTGAAGTCGCATCGATGGACCTGGGCGGACAGGAGCCACAGACGTTGCCGGCCCGGCCCACGTTCTGGTCCCGGCTGTTGGACGCCTTCCCCGCAGAGGAGACCCTGGAGCGATTGTCCTACCGGCTGAACGCCGTGGGCCTAGTGGGCTGGACCTTCGTGCTCATCACCGGATCGATCTGGGCCGAGTACGCCTGGGGCCGGGCGTGGGGCTGGGACCCCAAGGAGGTCGTCTCGCTGATGGTGTGGATCATCTATGCCGCATACTGCCACGTGCGGCTGACCACCGGCTGGAGCAAGAAGGCCTTCGCCTACTTCTCCCTGGCCGGGTTCGCGGCACTGATGTTCAACTACTACGGCGTGAACATTTTCATCAACTCCCTGCACTCCTACGCCGGGGTCTGAGCGGGCAACAACTGCGTTCGTCGGGTAGGGGCCAATGGCGGTGACATGGCGGGTCAGTGACGAGGGGCCAGTTCGTCACCGGCGCCACAGCCGCAACGCTGCCTCCAGTGGGCCGCGGGAGAAGAAGTGCCGCCAGGCCACCGCCGCTCCTACCAGCACCAGTGCCATCACCGCGGTGATGGCCAGACCGTCCTGGGCGGTCTGCGGCCCGGGACGCACCACCTGCGCGATGGCGAACAAGTGGACCACATACACCGTCAGCGCCAACTGCCCCGTGGCCACCAGCGGCCAACCAAAGCGGCCCAGGTAAGGCAGCACCAATAGTGTCAGGGCCAGCACCGCCACGGCCGAGGCGCTGCCCCGGATCAGCCACAACGGCATCTGCGAATGCGCCGCCGCCGAGAGGAACCAGTCCACAGCCGGCTCTCTACCGGGCCGCCCCAGGAACACTTCCAGCACCCGGGAGCCGAGTTCGGCAATCAAGGTCAGCACCACTGCCGCCACAGTCAGCCGTATCTGGACCCACCGGTCGTGCAGCCGCAACCGGCCTAGCCACATCCCGAATAGGAACGGCGCGAGCCAGGTGATCACCGGGTAGGGCCCGGTCAGCAGTGTCGAGGCCACGATCTGCCCCGGCGCGTCCAGCATCGTGGCAGGCTCGCGGTCGAAGACCTCACCGGTTCGCAGTTGGACACCCAGCCACACCAGTGGCCCAGCGGCAACTGCCACGATCGAGGCGGTCAGCAGCAGCCCGGACGGTGCCCGCACCACCACCAGTCCCACGAGGAAGAGCACCGCATAGGTGGTCAGGATGACATCAGAGCCATGACCCGCTAACTGAGTACTCAACCCGATCAGGCTCAGCAGAACCGTCCGCCACAACACCTGCCCCCACGGCAGCGCGCCACCGTCACGGGCTCGCCGGGTCAGCAACGAGTACCCGATCCCGGCCAGCAGCACGAACAACAATGAGGCCCGCCCGTGCGGCAACCGCATGACGAGCCCAGCAATGCCGTCGTCATACAGCGGACCGATGTTGACCGCGACCATGCCCACGATGGCCAGCGCCCGTGCCGCGTCCAGCCCGGTGACCCGGCCATGGGGTGCGCTGGCATCCGGGGAGGCGCCTGCCGTGTGCGCCGCGCTCACCGATGCGCCATCCTGCTGCTCCGCCCTGGCACAGGTTGTGACCGCGCCCATCCAAGTGTCATGTCGACCCGGTGAAGGGACCCTGGGCCGACTAGGTGCGAGGCCCTCTGAGCCCCTCCGCGGCCGGCCCGGGCGTTCCTACGTCAGTTGGAGGGTGGTGAGGCAGGTCGCGCCCTCGTCGGTGGTGGAGAAGTCGGCTGACCCGGTCAGGCCGTCATAGTGAACCTCAATGGTGCCCTGGACATCGCGCGGCAACCAGAAGCCGGCGAAGCCGTTCGCATAGGTCGTCACCTCTTCATCGATGAGCACCTCGCCTGTTGCATCGTCGAGGATCCGCACCTGGAGGTCCTCGTCGGTCAGCTCACCCTGGCATGTGGTCAGGCTGTGGTAGAAGCACTCGTGAGTCTGGTTCACGTAGGGGGCTACGGAGAGGTAGAAACGGTCCTCGGGCATGGGCAGGGTAAGTTCTTGCTGCCCATCGGAGAACATCAGTTCATCGGCTCGGATGGAGGCCATGTAGTCGGTGGGGCGTTCGGGCCCACCGAGTCGATCGAGGTGGTCGATCATCTCCGCGACCTCCATGCCGGCCAGGTCATGGGTGGCGAGGAACTCGGCTTCATCACCCTCGGTGGTTGGCTCGGAGGCCGGATCCGCCGAGGAGCAGCCGGCGAGGATCAGCACCAGCGCCCCGACGATCGCCGCAATTCTTTTCACGTTCTTCCACCTGTCCTATCAGTCCCGGCGCATCTTCTGACCAGCACGGCAGCAGGTCATACTTACCAAGGATTCTTGCCGATCAACTGGGTCATCGTAGGCAACTGCTGCTGCCGAGAGTTTAGGTCTTTCGTCCCGGACCCAGGCGGAGCCTTCCTGCGGCGCCTATTTGAATCGCCCCAGCAGGCCGTTCTGGGCCGGCGCGGGCGCAAGTAGCCCTGTCAACTGATGGTGGCGAGGAGTTCGTTGCAGGCTTCCTCGCAGGCTCGGCACGCCTCTGCGCAGATGCGGCAATGGTCATGGGCCTGTGCGTGACGGGCGCACTCATCGCCGCAGGACTGACAAGCCTGGGCGCAGGCCTGCAACTGAGCACGGATGAGGTTAGCGTCATGACCGGTTTGTCGGGACAGCATGCGGGCCGTGGCATCGCAGATGTCGGCGCAGTCCAGGTTGGTACGTATGCACGTGCGCAACTCGGCAACCATTTCCTCGCTCAGACAAGCGTCTGCGCAGGCGGTACACGCCTGGGAACAGGCCACGAGGGCATCGATCGTTCGGGCCAGTAGATCCCGGTCCAGAGTGATCTGGGCAGGGTGGGCATCCATCATCTCTGCGGTTCTCATTGTCGCTCCCGTTTCGATAACCATCACAGCATTGGCTCTCGACGTTACGACAGCAGCGGCAGGCATGCAGCCGGCGAGGCGGGGTGTGACGATGAAGGTTTGATGAAGTATTCCGGTAATCCCGTGATCAAACCGTGATCTGAGGATTTGCGGTAGGTACTGTCACTCTTGCTCCCCGCGCCGTGCGGGAAGCCCACAAGCGGACGCCGAACCCTGCCACCGCACCGTGGTCATCGATTAAACGCCGGGCAGGGGCGGGGGACCCAACCGTCGGTGCGCGAGCACCTAGGGGTGAAGTCCCGCCTGGGAAGCCAGGTGAGACCGGGTGAATCTCCAACCCGAACCCGACAGCTGACCTCGTAGGCGACTTGGAGAATCGAATTGACTGAACCAACAACCGGCGCCCGACACCGTGCGGCCTGCCGCCCCTCCACCCCACTGACCGTTCTTGGTCACGCAGTCACTGGGACCACCGGCAGACGGGCGCTGGCCGTCTTTGCCTCCTCCGGCTTGGCGCTCACCATGGGCGCCTCCAGCGCTGTAGCCCTCCCCCAGGTGTCGAGTTCGAGTTCCGGCGTTGGCTCCCTGGCCAACGTGGTGCTCGACGCCGACCTCGACAAGGTGACCACCTCACCGACCGTCTCGGTCGATGCAGACATCGCCTGGGACTTCGCCGCCGCCGAGGTCTCCTCCGAAGCCCCGCCCCCTCCCCCGCCGCCAGAGCCGGTCATCACCGCGCCGCAGCGCCCCACCCAGGACGCCGCCCCGGCCTCCCGCACCGGGCAGCGCACCGAGCAGCCGGCTCAACAGCCGGAGCAGCAGGCCGAGGAGCAGGCCGGGGAAGGCTCGGGCGGGTCCAGCGAGCAGGTCGCAAGCACCTCTTCCGGTTCTGCGGTCGTGGACGTCGCCCGACGCTATGTAGGCACCCCGTATGTGTGGGGCGGCTCTACCCCGGCGGGTTTTGATTGCTCGGGCTTCACCGCCTATGTCTTCGCCCAATTCGGGGTAAGTCTGCCTCGGACATCCGGTGCCCAGGCGGGTGCCGGACGCATTGTCTCGGCAGCCGAAGCCCAGCCGGGTGATCTGGTGGCGTGGCCCGGTCACGTGGGCATCTACACCGGCAATGGCAACAACATCGCCGCCCGAAACCCCGGCACCGCGCTGTACGAGGGACCCATCTTCCATAACAACCCCACGTTCATCCGCGTGCTCTGAGCGCAGATCTCAGCACTCTGCATCGGCCCGCCCTGCCCCAGGGGCGGGCCGATGCTCGTGCTGTGGGTGCCGACGAGGACGCATCCCTTGAGGTGCCCATTGGAGTTGATATCAAGCCTGTGAATGCTGACGACTTAACGGCAGTTCGATAGTGAACACCGCGCCGTGGCCAAGCCCCGCGCTGTCCGCTCTCACACTGCCCGCATGGGCCTGGGCGATGGAGTGGCTGATGGCAAGGCCGATCCCCGACCCTCCGTGCGCGCGGTCACGAGCAGCATCGGCACGGTAGAAGCGCTCGAACAGGTGGGGCAGATGCTCGGCGGCTATTCCGCTGCCATTGTCCTGCACCCACAAACGCAGGCGCGATCCAATCCGGTCGGCGCCCAACTGGACCTGACCTCCCTTGGGGGTGTGCCGCACGGCGTTGTCCAGCAAATTTGTCAAGACCTGCCCGAGCCGGTCAGGGTCGGCGGTGATGACCGCCTGGCGTTCTGACCTTGTGGCCACGATCGCCAGGTCAATGTCCTTGCTAGTGCACTTCACGCTTGCCTGTGCTGCGGCGTCTTCGAGCAGGTCACCGACCCGCACCAGCTGCCATCGCATTTCTAAGCGTCCCTCGCTAGCGGCAGTCACCAGGGCCATGTCCTGGGCCAGACGGGCAAGTCGTGCCACCTGCTCACGCAGCATGACTATGGTCGGTTCATCAGCCGGCACGACACCGTCCACAATCCCTTCGAGGTAGCCATCCAGCGTCGCCACCGGGGTGCGCAATTCATGAGCCAGGTCGCCCAACATGCGAGTGCGGGTCTGTTCGATCCCACCAAGGTCGGTGGCCATGGTGTTGAACGCGCCGGCGAGGTCATCGAACTGCGCACCCATGCGGACCGCTGGCACATGGGCGTTGTAGTCACCGCTGGCGACCTTCGCTGCTGCTTGGCGGAGGCGTTCTAACGCCATGGTGATGCGTCGAGTAAGGAAAATGCTGACCAGCACTGACGTCAGGAGAGCGACGAGGAGCGCCAGGGACAGAGACAGGGTCCATGCCGTGGTGAAGGCTTGCCTTGCGTGCGCCACGACCTCGGAGTCAGCGGGCTCGGCCATGAGCATGTGATCGTGGAAGAGCATTGGCCCGATCACCGAGGCCACAGCCCATGCTGTCCCGGCGGCCACCAAGAGGACCGCGACGATCGCTGCCAGGAGCCGAGCACCCAGCCCCCACTGTTTTCGCGGCCGCTTGGTCATGATCCCGTTCCCATTCGGTAGCCGACCCCCCGCACAGTGCGGACGAACCTCGGCGCGGATGCCTTGTCGCCGAGTTTGCGCCGCAGATGCCCGATGTGAACATCGACAAGGTTGTCATCGCCCACCCAATTGGGCCCCCACACCGTCTCGATGAGTTGGCGCCGGGAAAAGACCATGTCCGGGCGCCCCGCCAGCGCTGCCAGGACGTCGAACTCAGTGCGCGTCAATTGGACACTCTTTCCGTCGAGGAACACTTCCCGCCCCAGAGCGTCAACGGTCAATGGCCCGAACGACGCCACTGCGCCATGGTGGCCCGGTGAGTTCTGCCGCGGACGACGCAGCATCGCCCGCACCCGTGCCACGAGTTCACGCGCGCTGAACGGCTTGGTCACATAATCATCGGCGCCCACCGACAGGCCGATAAGTTTGTCTACCTCCTCCACGCGAGCGGTGAGCATGATGATGTAGCAATCAGAAAACACCCGCACCCTCCGGCACACCTCGATGCCATCGAGGCCAGGCAGACCAAGGTCCAGCAGCATCACCCCAGGGCGCCACTGCTGCGCACGCTGTACCGCGTCATCACCGTCCCCGCAGGTCTGGACCTCGAAGCCATCGCGCTCCAGATAGTTCGCAACCAATCGCGCCAAGGGGGCTTCGTCATCGACGACCAGAACCCGGGGCAGGTTCACTTCCGAATGAGCAAGTGAAGTCATGACTCCATAGTGAACCAAGTAGACCGTCACTAAAAGCGTGAGTGTCCCCACCATCCTCGGGCAGCACCGAGGCGATGACGGCCTGGAAGGCTGGAGTGAACGTCGCCGATGCCAACTGGAGCAGGAAGATGAGGATGTAGATCTGCCAGGCCTCCGCCACAAACGGAAGGGGACACGGCGACCGCGGCCAGGATCAGGTCCGTCCTGCCAGGTTCAGGAGATCAGTGCGGGTTCACGATCGTGTCGTGTGATGGACAGGCCTATCGGCCGTGTCTTGATGGGTTGCGGTTTCGTGCTGTAGTTCGTCGATGAGGACCCTGGTGTTCTCGGAGTAGTCCACGGGCACGGCGAGGAGTTGCACTCCGCCCTGTGTGAATGCGTGCTCCAGGGCGGGGCCGAGTTGTGCAGCGTCGGTGACGTGGGTGCCGGTCGCGCTGTAGGCCTGTGCATAGGCGACGAAGTCTGGGTTGTCGAACGTCATTCCGTAGTCGGTGAACCCGTCGACGGCTTGCTTCCAGCGGATCATGCCGTAGGCGTGGTCTTCGAGGATCACGACGACGAGGTTGAGGCCGAGCCGCACGGCGGTTTCGAGTTCTTGACTGTTCATCATGAACCCGCCATCGCCGCAGACGGCCATCACGCGACGGCCCGGGTGCAGGAGCGAGGCCATGATCGCAGACGGCAGTCCGGCTCCCATTGCGGCTAGTGCGTTGTCGAGCAGAAGCGTGTTCGCTGTGATGGTGCGGTAGTTCCTGGCGAACCAGATTTTGTACATCCCGTTATCCAGGGCGACGATGCCGTCATCCGGCATGACCTGACGGACCTCGTGCACGATGCGCTGCGGGGTCAGCCGATCTTCGGTCGCCCGGTCGGCGACGTTCGCGAGGATGCCTTCACGCAGCGGGAGCAGCGCTTGGGCGTGGGGCACCTTGCCATCCAGCCGGTCTGTGAGGGCGTGCAGGGTGTGGTGGAGGTCGCCGATGACCTCGACCTGCGGGACATAGACCTCTTCGATGGTGGCGGGCTGGTAGTCGAGATGAACGATGGTCTGCCCGCGGGAGTGCATGGTGAACGGGGGTTTTTCGACGGTGTCGTGGCCGATGGTGATGATCACGTCGGCCTGGTCGATGGCCTCGTGCAGGTAGTCGCCCTCGGTCAGGGCCGCGGTGCCCAGGTAGAGGTCGGTGCACCCGGAGACGGTGCCCTTACCCATCTGCGTGGTGAAGAACGGGATCCGCATGCGCGCAACGAACTCCGACAGGGCGTGGGTGCATCGTGGCCTGGCGGCGGCAGCACCGAGCATGATCAAGGGGCGCCTGGCGCCCGAGATCACGTCCGCGGCTGCGGCGATCACGTCGAGGCTGGCGACGGGAAGAGTCGCAGGGGTGGGCGGGATGAGATCGACCTGAGGTGCGGTGGCGGCGGCGAGATCCTCGGGAAGTTCGAGGTGGACCGGGCCGGGTCGTTCGGCCTGTGCGACTCGGAAGGCCTCTCGGATCACGGTGGGGATGGTGGGAGGCGAGATTATCTGCTTGGTCATCTTGGTCACGGGTGTCATCGCGGCGATCGTGTCGACGATCTGGAACCGTGCCTGCGCGGCGGTGAGGATGCTCTTTTGCCCGGTGATCATGACCATAGGCATCGCACCGAGCAGCGCGTATGCCGCGCCGGTGGAGAGGTTGAGCGCTCCTGGGCCGAGGGTGGTCAGGCACACCCCGGGACGGCCGGTCAGGCGTCCGTGGGTGGCGGCCATGAAGGCGGCTGCCTGCTCGTGGCGGGTCAGTATCAGTTCGATACCAGAGCGGCGGATCGCTTCGAGGAGGTCGAGGTTCTCTTCGCCCGGTATTCCGAAGATGCGCTCGACGCCTTCGTTCTCGAGAGCTTTGACCAGCAGGTCTGATGCGGTGTGTGTGTTGGGCATGATGCGGCTGTCCTCCTTGGCTTCGTCAGGTGAGTTGCAGGGTGGTGAGGCTGTGGAAGTGGCAGTCATGGGCCTGCTGCAGATACGGGGCGAGGGAGAGGTAGAACTCGTCCTCGGGCAGCGGGATCGAGGATTCGTTCCCCTCGCCGTCGAAGGGCACGAGCGAATCGGGTTCGACCGAGGCGATCAGACCCTCGAGGCGGATCGCATCGAGGTGCTCGGTGATCTCTCGCCCGTCGAGCCCGTTGAGCTCATACTCGGCAAGCCAGCTCTCGGCGATGTCGGTGGTGGCCGAGGCGGCGCCGGTGGAGCAGCTGGCGGTGAGCAGCGCTGCTAACAGGACCGCGATGATCGTGGTGACGGTTCGGGTGGTGGACTGTTGAGGCATAGGTCTGCGCTCGTGTCTGACTCAGGCGGGCACTACGGGGTTGTGGGTTCGGGTGGCTGGTGCAGGCGGGGTGCCCACTCGCGGACGAGCGCGACGGCGTCGAGTCCTGTGGCCGCGACCGGGGCGCCCTCGTGTTCGTGGATGACTAGCACCGGGTCGGTGGAAGCCAGTCGTGTTGTGGTGCCAAGGCCAGTGTGGCCGGCTCCGGCGAGGATGTGTCCGTAAATGCTGGAGGTAAACGTCGAGAACGGCCGATAGACACCGGGGGCGTCACCGAGGCCGTGGTCGTGCAGCAGGGTGCGTGCGGCGTGGGTGCCTTGGGCTGCGGCATCGTCCCAGTGGTCAATCCGGTAGGTGCCGAGGCTGGGGTGCTCGTGGAGGGCGACGCCGCCGGCGGCGTAGATACGCTGCCCTGGTGCTTCGCGCAGGCGGAGCTGGTCGTCGACCGGTATTCCTTCTGGTCTGTTCCAGGGTGAGGGGGCTGTCGGGAGGGTGCCGTGGGCGATGATCGCCAGATCGCCTTCGACCCGCTCGCCACTGTCGAGAACGATGGTGATGTGGTCGGGGTGGGTGCGCACGGCTTGGATGGTGGCGCCCAGGTAGGTAGCGCCCCGAGCGCGATGCAGTTCCAGGAGTTCACCGGCGATGTGCTCACCGAAGGTTGAGGAGCCAGGCAGAGTTGAGCGGCTAATCAGTGCGACTTCGTGCCCGGCGGTGCTCAGCAGTGAGGCGGTCTCTGCCGCGAGCAGTCCACCGCCGAGGATCAGGACACGGGCCGAACTGTGGAGCGCGGCGATCTGGTCGCGGACACCGGCGGCATCGGCGAGCGAATGCAGGGTGGTGAGCCTGCCGGTGGCCATGGCCTCGTCGCGCCCAAGGACATTCTCGCCCAGGGTGCGCGGCCTACTGCCGGTGGTGACGATGAGACCGTCGTAGGTGCGGCTGTCGCCGGAGGAGAGGTCGACCTGGCGGGTGCGCGGGTCGATACCACGCACGGTGTCGGCCACCAGAGTTGCGCCGGTCTTCGGCAGTGCGCTCTGCTCGGGTGTGAGCAGACCGATGGCCACCCCCTTGTTGACCAGGGTGCGGTTGAACGGTTGCTCCCCGGTGCGGGTGAGCAAGTCAATCTGCGCTTCAGGTACGGCGGCTTGCAGGGACTTTGCGGCAGCGGCTCCTGCCGCGCCCGCTCCGATGATGCCAATAGTTTGCGGCCTCATCGCGGTTCCTGCGGCTGGGCGTTGGTGAAGGCGGGCAGCAGGATCGCGCCAATGAACCAGGGGGCGTCGTCGGGGCTGAGTCTTCCGGTGCGTACTTCCTCGGCGGCACCATTGAGCACGACGTGGGTGGTGGTCAGCAGCCACGACACGGGCAGGTCGGCGCGGAAGGCACCCTCGTCCTGGCCGCGCAGCAGTAGGCCGCGCATACGGGCCTCGGACTTCTCGTGCAGTTCACGGATACGGGCCGCGGACAACTCCTTCTGGGCCGTGGCCAGCAACGCGCGGGATTGGTCGACGAACACCCAGCTGGAGGTCACCAGCCGCTGAAACGCCTCGCGGGCATCCCCGTCGAGCGGCACCTCGCTGAGCACGTCCTCGGCGCGTTCGAGACTCTCCACCAGGGCGGCCTCAATCAGTTCGGCACGGTTCTGGAAGTGCCCGTAGAGGGTCTGACGGCCCACGCCGGCCTCGGCGGCGATATCAGCGACCGAAGCATCGGGGTTCTTCCGAATCGCGGTGACGGTACCGGCCAGGATCTTGGCTCGGTTGCGCAGGGCATCAGCCCGCTGGTTCGCCGCGCCACGCCTGCCGGCACCGGTCGGCGGGCGCTCACGATTCGTGGTGGTCTTCTTCGTCACCATTGCTCCACCTTTTATCTCAGACAGGAATGTATGAGATAGTCTACCCGTTACAAGTCGTACGCGCATGTATGAGTTTGCGTGTGGGTGAGCCGACAGGTCGCTCGAGACAGGCAAGGAAGGAGCACGAGAGCCATGAGAACGACAATCACGACACGCGCAGGAGTTGAGCGATCATGAACCAGACCGAAGCACCGGCTCCCACGGCGGGAGCGAAGCAGTGGTGGGGGCTGGCCGTGCTGGTCACACCCTCGACGCTGCTGTTCATGATGCTGACGATCCTGTTCCTGGCAGCGCCGAACATGGCCGCCGATTTGAATCCAACGAGCACGCAACTGCTGTGGATTCTGGACATCTACGGGTTCGTCATGGCCGGGTTCCTGGTCGCCATGGGCGTGCTCGGAGACCGGATCGGTAAGCGTCGGTTGATGGTGATCGGCGCGATCCTCTTCGCGGGCACCTCGATCGCGGCCGCACTCACGACCAGTCCGGAACTGATGATCGCCTGGCGTGCGCTATTAGGACTGGCCGCCGCCATGATGATCCCAGCCACCCTGGGGTTGATCTTCGTGCTGTTCGCCGATGCGAAGCAGCGCGGCGTCGCCATCGGAGTGTGGGCCGGCGGCATCTCCGCCGGTGTGGCGCTTGGCCCGCTGCTTTCCGGCCTGCTATTGGAGGGCTTCGGCTGGCAGGCCACGTTCTTGGTGGCGGTGCCGATCATGGCGCTGGTGGTCATCGGTGCTCCGCTGCTGCTGCCCGAGCACAAGGACCCCACAGCACGGATCGATCTGTTCAGCGCCCTGCTGCTGGTCGGCGGTCTGCTGGCGATCATCTACGGCATCAAGCGCTTCGCCGCCCAGGAGCCTGCCGGCCCTTCGGTCGCCCTGTTGGTCGCAGGTGCCCTGGTCGGGTTGTGGTTCGTCATCCGTCAGCTGCGGGCCGAGAAGCCCCTGCTGGATGTGCGGCTGTTCGCCAACCCCACCGTGAGCGGAGCGCTGGCGGTGTTCTTGCTGTCCGCGGCGGCGCTGGGTGGGGTGTACTCACTGTTCACGCAGTACCTCCAGCAGGTCCAGGAACTCTCACCCCTGCAGGCAGGGCTCTCGATTCTGCCGGCGGCGGCGGTGCTGATCGTGGTCGCCACGCTCTCGCCGGTCTTCGCTCGCAAGTTCCGGCCCGGCAATGTGATCGCGATTGGCCTGTTGACCCAGGTGGTCGGTTACATCCTATTCACCCAACTCGACGCCAGCACCGGGCTGGCGCTGGTGATCGCGAGTTTCGTGATCACCTACCCCGGCGTGGCCCCCTCGATGGCGCTCACCACGGACCTGGTGGTCAGTTCCGTGCCGCCGGAGAAGGCCGGTGGCGCTTCCGGGCTTGCGACCACGGCGAATGATCTGGGCATCTCACTCGGTGTCGCGGTGATCGGTAGCGTTGGTATCGCCGCTTACCGGGGTCAGATCGGCGGGCTTCTGCCCGATGGCCTGCCCGCCGATGCTGCCGCGGTGGCATCGGACAGCGTCGACGGGGCCATGGCCACCGCAACTGAGTTGCCCGGCTCGCTGGGCGAGCAGCTCATCGCAGCCGCGCAGGAAGCCTTCACCGGCGGACTGAACACCGCCGCGATCGTCTCCGCCGTCATCGCCGCCGTGGCGGCAACCATCGCGGCCACCCGCCTGCGCCACGTCCGCCCCACGGGAGAGGCACAGCAGGCCGAGGAGATCAGCACCAGTTGACCCATACCCCCTATAGGTATAATCTCGAACGACCCGTACACAGATGAAGGAGCTACATACTATGGCAACCACGACCGAGTACCAGGTGACCGGGATGAGTTGCGGGCACTGCGAGACCGCGATCGGCGCCGAGGTTTCCGAGATCGCCGGGGTGACCGGGATCGAGGTCAGTGCCCAAACCGGGCGTCTGGCGGTGACCGCCGAGCAGCCCGTCGAAGATGCCGCGGTGATCGCCGCCGTTGACGAGGCCGGCTACACCGCCGTCAGAAACTGAGCATGAAGGCCCCTGCACGGCTGGGCCTGTACGGGCTGGTCCTCGTGGTCGTGTTCGCCGTGGCTGGATTCACGGCGAACGCCGTCATCCCCGAGGACACCGTGCAGGCCTGGGTCGAAGAGACACCAGAAGACCATCATGGACAAGGAGACGATGAGATGAACAGCGGCGGGCACGAAGCTCATGGGGCTGACGCAGCCTCTCTTGGCCTCGGCCTAGCCCAGGACGGCTACCAACTCACGGAGGTGGGCACACCCGACCATACCGGCACCGAGGACGAACTGACCTTCGCGCTGACCGGACCCGACGGACAGCCAGTGACCGACTTCGAACTCGAGCACGAGCAAGAGATGCACCTGATCGTCGTCCGCGCTGACGGGCAGCATTTCCGCCACGTGCACCCCAAACGTGACGAAGCCGGCACCTGGTCGATCCCTTGGGAATGGGCCGCCGCCGGCACCTACCGGATCTTCGCCGACTTCGTACCGGCCCAGACCGGCGAGGGCATGACCCTGTCGACCGCGGTGCAGGTTGCCGGTGACTACGACCCGGCACCGGCCGATCACCCGGTCACCGAGGCCGCGGTGGACGGTTTCGATGTGGCCGTCGAGGGCGACCTTGTTGCCGGGAGGGCCTCCGACCTGACCATGACGATCACCCGCGAAGGTGAACCCGTCACTGAACTGGAGCCCTACCTGGGTGCCTTCGGGCACCTGGTGGCCCTGCGTGATGGGGATCTGGCCTACCTGCATGTCCACCCGCACGGGGATGCTCCCGAGGCCGGTGAGACATCGGGTCCGGAGATCGTCTTCGAGGCCACCGCGCCCACCGCGGGCCGGTACCTGCTGTACCTGGACTTCCAGGTCGACGGGCAAGTCTACACCGCCGCCCTGGTGATCGACACCACCACCGGCGATACCACTGGCAATAACACCGACAGCGGCGACTCGGACACCGGCGAGGAAGGAGCCGACCATGACCACTGAGCACACCAGCACCGAAGTGAATCTCACCGGCGTTGAGTTGAAGATCGGTGGCATGACCTGCGCCTCGTGCGCGAACCGAGTCGAGAAGAAACTCAACAAACTCGACGGGGTCCATGCGAGCGTGAACTACGCGACCGAGAAGGCAACCGTCACCGCTCCTGCCGGCTATGACCCCCAGTTGCTGATCGCCGAGGTGGAGAAGACCGGCTACACCGCCGAACTCCCACCCTCTGCCAAGGACAACTCCAGCGCCTCTGGTGATGAGAGCGAATCGTCCGAGGATGCTGAGATCAGGGTGCTCAAGCAGCGCCTGATCGGCGCGGCGGTCCTGTCGGTGCCGGTCATCGCGATGGCGATGATCCCGGCGTTGCAGTTCGACTACTGGGGCTTCGCCTCCCTGGTCCTGGCCACACCGGTGGTGGTGTGGGCGGGCTGGCCCTTCCACAAGGCCGCCTGGGCCAACCTTAAGCACGGGGCGGCCACCATGGACACCCTGATCTCGGTGGGCACGACCGCCGCGTTGATCTGGTCGATCATCGCCCTGTTCTTCGGCACCGCCGGGCAGCCAGGCGTGGTGCACCCCTTCGAATTCACGATCTCCCGCTCCGATGGCCTCGGGCACATCTACCTGGAGGTCGGGGCCGGGGTGATCACCTTCATCCTACTGGGCCGCTATTTCGAGAAGCGCTCCAAGCGTCAAGCTGGGGCAGCCCTGCGTGCCCTGATGGAACTCGGGGCGAAAGAAGTCTCCATCCTGCGAAACGGGCAGGAGGAGCGGGTCTCTATCGATGAGCTCTCCGAAGGCGACGAGTTCGTGGTCCGTCCCGGTGAGAAGATCGCCACCGACGGGGTGATCACCTCGGGTAACTCCGCAATTGATGCTTCGATGCTGACCGGCGAGTCCGTGCCGGTGGAGGTCACAGTGGGTGACCCGGTGACAGGGGCCACGGTCAATGCTGGTGGCCGCCTCGTGGTCAAGGCCACCCGGGTGGGTTCGGACACTCAGTTGGCGCAGATGGCCAAGATGGTCGAGGACGCCCAGTCCGGCAAGGCCGAGATCCAACGGCTGGCCGACCGGGTCTCGTCGGTATTCGTGCCCGTGGCCATTGCGGTCGCGATCGCCGCCCTGGGTGCCTGGCTCGGGGCCGGGTTCCCGGTCAGCGCCGCCTTCACCGCCACGGTCGCGGTGCTGATCATCGCCTGCCCCTGCGCCCTGGGCCTGGCGACACCGACCGCGCTGCTGGTCGGCACCGGGCGTGGCGCGCAGATGGGCGTGCTCATCAAGGGCCCGGAGGTGCTGGAGTCCACCCGAAAGGTCGACACCATCGTGCTGGACAAGACCGGCACCGTCACCACCGGCAAGATGACCCTGACCGAGACGATCACCGCCGACGGGGTGGACCGCGAGGACCTGCTGCGTATCGCCGGCGGCCTGGAGGACTACTCCGAGCATCCCATCGCCCGGGCCATCGCCGCCGGAGCCACCGCGCAGGTGGGCGAACTGCCAACCCCGGAGTCCTTCGAGAACATCGAGGGCAAGGGTGTCCAGGGCGTGGTCGATGGTCACGCGGTGCTCGCCGGCCGCGAGACGCTGCTGAATGACTGGTCGATGTACCTCGACGAGCACCTCAAGGCCGCCAAGCAGGCCGCAGAGGCCGAGGGCAAGACCGCGATCGCCGTCGGCTGGGACGGTGCCGCCCGGGGTGTGCTGGTCGTCTCCGACCAGATCAAGCCCACCAGCGCTGAGGCCATCTCTCAGTTCAAGGAGTTGGGTTTGACTCCGGTGCTGCTGACCGGGGACAACCAGACCGTGGCCGAGCAGGTCGCCTCCGAGGTCGGCATCGACCAGGTCATCGCCGAGGTGTTGCCCAAGGACAAGGTCGACGTCGTCGCCCGCTTGCAGGACGAGGGCAAGGTCGTGGCGATGGTCGGTGACGGGGTGAACGACGCCCCGGCTCTGGCGCAGGCTGACCTCGGTCTGGCGATGGGCACCGGGACTGACGTCGCGATCGAAGCCGCCGACATCACCCTCGTGCGCGGAGACCTGCGAGCTGCCGCGGATGCGATCCGCCTGGCACGCAGGACGCTACGCACGATCAAGCAGAACCTGTTCTGGGCCTTCGGGTACAACACCACCGCGATCCCGATCGCCGCCTTCGGACTGCTCAACCCGATGCTCGCCGGCGCGGCCATGGCCTTCTCCAGCGTGTCCGTGGTCACCAACAGCCTACGGCTGCGCAGGTTCAAGGCCAAAGCCGACCAGCACACCACCCCGGACGCCTCCGAAACCGCACCGGCACGCGAGCCGGTGAACACCTGACGCATCGTCGTCGACACCAGAGAAGGGAACACAGAAGATGACTGCACACGACCACCACGCCCACAACCACGGCGACCACAGCCACGGGGATACTTCTGGCGGCTGCAGCGGACACGCGCCCAAGACCGAAGACCTCGCCGCAGCGCAGGGTGACGATGTTACCGAATGTCTAGTGATGCCCGGGACCCCGGTGATCAAGTCACAAGCCGAAGAGGCAGGGCTCTACCGCGACTACCAGGGCCAGCGGTATTGGTTGTGCTGTGACGCCTGCGGGCCGCTATTCGACGCCGATCCCGACCGGTACGCGAACGCGGCTTGAACAATCAGTATGAGCGATTCCGGGCTTGCCGAGGTGACAGATCGGCCCCGATTCCTCGGTATTCGAAGAACACCGGACCACGGCGGTGATCACGGTGATGAGGACACCGACCCTCACGAGGATATGGACCACCTGGCAGACGGCGGGCCGGTGCCCGAGGGCATGACCGAGCCCGCCGACCCCGAATACCCGGTGGGCAGCGAAGTGAGGTGGACGGCTGACCACATGGAAGGCGTGGAGGGAGTGACGGCCACGATCGCATCATCAACCGAGGAGACCGGCTACGTCGTCAACCATGAAGCTGACGGAATGACGAGGACCAACCACAAATGGGCCGTCGAGAGCGAGATCGACCCCGATGCCCGAGCGGGCCCCGCACAGAGCCAGTAGCGCTCTGTGATGAGGTGCCAGCCGTGCATCGAAGAGGAGGAATGAGACCGGTATGAGCAACCAGCACAATGCGCACGCCCAGCACGAGGGGCAGCCCGATCACCACAACCACCGGGCCAATCCCGGTCACGACCACCAGCATGAGGCTCACCACCAGCACGAGAATACCCACGATGGGCATACCGGGCATGAACACCACGGCGGTCACGACCACGAGGGCCACGAAGGTCACGGGCACGAAGGTGAGCACCACGCTGGTCATGAAGCACATGGCGGGCACGCGGGGCACGGCCACGGCGATCACGGTGACCATGTCGGGCAGTTCCGGCGGCTGTTCTGGATCATGCTCCTGCTGGCGGTGCCGGTCGTGGGCTTCAACCACATGTTCGCCGACTTGCTCGGCTACCAGCTGCCCGATGCCGCGTGGGTGTGGTGGGTCTCCCCGGTGCTGGGCACGATCATCTATGTCTGGGGTGGTCAGCCGTTCCTGACCGGCGCGGTCTCAGAGATCCGCGCCCGCCAGCCTGGGATGATGTTGTTGATCGGGTTAGCCATCACGGTGGCGTTCATTGCCTCCTTAGGTGCAAGCCTTGGCCTTCTGGACCACGAACTGAACTTCTGGTGGGAACTGGCGCTGCTGGTGGTCATCATGCTGTTGGGCCACTGGATCGAGATGCGGTCGCTGGCCCAGACCACCTCGGCGCTGGATTCCTTGGCTGCGCTGCTGCCCGATGAGGCCGAGAAGCTTCAGGGTGATGACATCGTCAAGGTGGCACCGGGCGACTTGGTGCTCGGCGATGTGGTGATCGTGCGGCCCGGATCGTCGGTGCCGGCTGATGGCAGGATCGTGGACGGTTCGGCCAGTATGGACGAGTCGATGATCACCGGTGAGTCCAAGGCGGTGCGTCGTGATAACGGTGACCAGGTGATTGCCGGCACCGTCGCTACCGATTCCGGCCTGCAGGTAGAGGTCACCGCCATTGGCGATGACACCACCCTGGCAGGGATCCAGAAACTGGTTTCCGATGCCCAGTCCTCCTCTTCGCGGGCGCAGCGCATCGCCGATACGGCCGCGGGTTGGCTTTTCTGGTTCGCCCTCGGTGCGGGCCTGATCACTGCGATCGTGTGGTCTTTGCTGGGCGTGCCGGATGCTGCGGTGGTCCGGACCATCACCGTGCTGGTGATCGCCTGCCCGCACGCTCTGGGTCTGGCGATTCCGCTGGTGGTCTCGATCGCCACCGAGCGTGCCGCACGCGGTGGGGTGCTGGTGAAGGACCGGCTCGCGCTTGAGTCGATGCGGACAGTGGATTCCGTTCTGTTCGACAAGACCGGGACCCTGACCAAGGGAGAGCCCACGGTCTCCGGCGTCGAACCGGTCGGGCAGCGCAGTGCAGATGAGGTGCTGGCACTGGCAGCGGCCGCAGAGTACGCAAGTGAGCATCCCTTGGCCAAGGCGATCGTGGGCGCCGCACGCGACCGCGACCTGCACCTTGCCAGTGCCCAGGACTTCTCCTCCTCTCCGGCAGTCGGAGTTAAGGCCACCGTCGAGGGCGCTGCCATCGAGGTGGGAGGCCCGTACTTGCTGGACCAGCACAGCCTGAGCGAACTGGCTGTCGTAGAGGACTGGCGAGCCGAGGGTGCCATCATCCTGCACGTGATAGCCGACGGGGAAATCATCGGGGCACTGCGCCTTGATGATGAGATCCGCCCGGAGTCCCGTGATGCTGTCGATGCGCTGCACGCTGCAGGTGCTCAGGTGGTGATGATCACCGGGGACGCCCAGGCGGTTGCCGATACGGTGGCCGCTGAACTAGGCATCGACCGGGTCTTTGCAGGTGTGCGACCGGAAGACAAGGCAGCGAAGGTCGAGGAACTGCAGAGCGAGGGCCGTAAGGTGGCGATGGTCGGGGACGGTGTCAATGATGCCCCTGCACTGGCTCAAGCAGACGTGGGCATCGCGATCGGTGCCGGGACCGATGTGGCGATCGGGTCCGCAGGGGTGATCCTGGCCTCCTCCGATCCCCGTTCTGTGCTTTCAGTGATCGACCTGTCCCGAGCCAGTTATCGCAAGATGAAGCAGAACCTGTGGTGGGCTGCGGGCTACAACCTCGCCGCAGTCCCCCTGGCCGCTGGTGTACTCGCACCGATCGGGTTCGTGCTGCCGATGAGCGTCGGTGCCATCTTGATGTCTGCGTCCACCGTCGTGGTGGCGCTCAATGCCCAACTGCTACGCCGCTTGGACCTGGAGCCGGCTGTCAGCACCGCCAAGTTCCTCGACCAGGCCCCGGCCGAACGATCGGCCACCAACACCAGTGCAAAGACTCATCAGGAGCAGAGATGACTACCACAGCAACCTCACCGCAGTCCCGAGAAGAACCTGGTCACGGCTACATCAGCGACAAGCACCGCTACCTCGCCCGTCTCAAGCGCATCGAAGGGCAAGTCCGCGGCATCCACCGAATGGTCGACGAAGAGATCTACTGCATCGACATCCTGACCCAGGTCAGCGCCGCAACCTCCGCCCTGGAAAACGTGGCGCTCGGCTTGCTGGAAGACCACCTCAAGCACTGCGTCGTCGGTGCGGCCAAGGCCGGCGGAACCGAGGCCGAAGAGAAGATCAAAGAGGCCTCGCAAGCGATTTCCCGACTCGTCAAGTCCTAGAAGGAGGGCTCGTGGGCACCACCCGCACAGTTCTCAGCACCCTCACTGGACTCCTCACCAACGCGTTGGCGACTGAACTCTTCAGCGCGGCACCACGAGCGTCTCGAAACGGCTGCGAATCCAGCATCACGGCAGTTCCAACGCATTGGGCCCTCGAGATCACGATCCGCGCCAGGGCGCGTTGTTGACCCCATCCCGGTGCACCTGACACAGGCGTGGGCGAGCCGTAACCCTACTCAGGTCGATCGTGACCAAGCCAGCCTCAGTTCATCCAAGCCCGACCGAGTCGTGCTGCTTGGAGACCCGATTCGCGGGGCGCGATGCGCGTACCCACGCCACGACAGCCAAGACGGTTCCGAGAACGCCTATGACGCCCAGAACGAGGGCGATCGCGGGCATGCCGATGCTCGCGCCAAGGATGCCTGCCAGGGGGTAGGTGATAAGGAAGCAGGCGTGGGATAAAGAGAACTGCGCGGCGAACACCGCGGGCCGGGTCTGCTCGGTGCTATTGCGGCGCAGCAGCCGCGCGGAGGGGGTGAGGATGGCCGAGGTCGCGGCCCCGAGCAGTACCCACACCGTCAGTAGCGCGAGCCACTGCGCAGTGCCGTCCATCCACGCGATCACCCCCGCCCCGGTGAGCAGAATGAGCGGCAGGGCGATACCGCCAGTGAGCATGACCCGTTGGTCAGGCAGGGTGTCGAGGAGTTTGGGCATCCCGAGGGCGACAAGCATCGAACCCCCGCCGTAAGCGCCGAGCATCAGGGCGACATCGGCTTGGGAGCGGCCCAGATCGCCCTGGACGAGGACGACGGTGTTGACAATCACCATCGCGGTGGTGGTCGCGACGACGAGGTTTAGCCCCATCAGGCCCCGCAGTTCGCCGCTGGCCCAGAAGGCGCGCGCACCCCGGGTGAGGCGCTCGAAGAACGGCGAGGGTGGCGGTGCTTCGATGTGCGGGAAGCGGGAGGCGATCACCAGGGCCGCCGAGGCGAGGAACCCGAGCACGGTTCCGACGAAGAGGTTGTGGTAACTGATGACTGTGAGCAGGAGGGCGGCGAGCATCGGACTCACGAGTGATTCCAGGTCGTAGGCCAGCCGTGACAGCGAAAGCGCGCGAGTGTACTCCCCCTCATCGGGCAGCACCGAGGGGATGACGGCCTGAAACGCTGGAGTGAACGTCGCCGACGCCGACTGGAGCAGAAAGATCAGGATGTAGATCTGCCAGGCCTCCGTCACGAACGGAAGAGATACGGCGACCGCGGCCCGGATCAGGTCGGCCCCGATGAGCAGTGCTTTGCGGGGCAGACGCGCGGTCAGTGCCGTAGCGATGGGCGAGACGGCGACGTAGGCGACCATCTTGATCGTCATTGCTACCCCCATCACGATCCCGGCGTCACCGCCGGCGATGTCGAAGGCGAGCAGCCCGAGCGCAACGGTGAGCAGGCCCGTGCCGAGCAGTGCGATGACCTGCGCGCTGAACAACTTCGCGTAGGTCGGGTTCCGCAGGACGGCGATCATGAGGTCGGGCCTAACAGGTCGAGAATGAACAATGCGACAGCCCTACTGCGGGGGCGGGTGATGGTGCGGCGGGATCTGTCCGTTCGCCACGGCGTGCTCGGCCTGCTTGATCGCCTCGACCACCAGTGCCACGGCATGCTCATCGGTGAGGCGGTAGAGCACGCTCGTGCCCTCCTGACGGGTCGTGACCATCCGCGCCATCCGCAGCCTGGCGAGGTGCTGGGAGACCCCGGACGGCTTCTTACCCACCAGTTCGGCCAGCGCGTTCACCGGGAGCTCCTCAGCCTGCCGCAGCGCGAGCACGATCCTGATTCTCGTCGGGTCGGACAGGATGCCCAGCACCTCAGCCGCCAGGTCGACGTACTCCGATGACGGGTCCATCCCGCAAGACTTAGTGCCTGCATTCATACGCAGACACTAACACGCGCCGTGTGGCACTGTCCGCGGACGGGGGATCCCTTCGTACCACGTTCCATAACTCTCCCCCTCGGACGAAAACCTGGCAACACGCTGACATCGGGGTTCTACCGTGAATTCGGCGGCGATCGAAACCAATCTCCGGAGCGTCCGGCGTGTTTTCTCCAGCGATGTAAAGGAATCAGGCAACGGGGCTTGTCCCACGCAACGGTGTGCTACCCGGGCGCGATCCAACTTATGCCACCCGTATGAATCCACCGAAGACGAACCTTCTAGTTACAACGACGCGGGTGCTCGGCTTCGCAGACTGCACGGAGAACGGGTCGCTGGCACACAAGCCGTACCCCGTGGGGAATTTCGTGCCCCATCGGCTGTTTGCGTCGGGCGCGGTTGTCGCGGGCCGTTAGTCCCAGGCCTTTGCTCTCCGTTGCCCGTAGCCTGGAGGCATACGACCACTTTGGGATGTGACACCATGACGACCTTCGACGTCCAGCCCGATCTCCAGCCCGCGTGGCGTGGGTTCGCCGAGGGGCCGTGGACACGGACGATCAACGTGCGCGACTTCATCGCACGCAACTACCAGCCGTACCACGACGGGCCGGAGTTCCTGGCCGGTCCCACCACCAAGACCAGTGACCTATGGGAGACCCTGGAGCGCGACTACCTGTCCGTGGAGCGAGAGCGGCGGGTCTATGCGGTGGACACCACCACCCCTGCAGACATCGACGCGTTCGCTCCCGGGTACATCAGCGCCGACGATGACGTCATCGTCGGGCTGCAGACCGATGTCCCACTGAAGCGCGCGATGATGCCGGCCGGCGGCTGGCGGATGGTGGAGACCGCGATCGGTGAGGCCGGCGGCGAGGTTGATGAGCGGATCAAGGAGATCTTCACCAAGTACCGCAAGACCCACAACGACGCGGTGTTCGACATGTACACCCCACGGATCCGCTCGGCGCGTTCGGCGCACCTGATCACCGGGCTGCCGGACGCCTACGGGCGCGGCCGGATCATCGGTGATTACCGGCGGGTGGCCCTGTACGGCGTCGATGCGCTGATCGCGCAGAAGACCCAGGCGCTAGCGGATCGGGCCGGAGATGGATTCTCCGAGGAGTGGGCCCGGTCCCGAGAGGAGCACGCCGAGCAGATCAAGGCCCTCCGTAAACTGATCACGCTGGGCACCCAGTACGGGTTCGATCTGACCCGCCCGGCGGCCGATGCCCGGGAGGCGGTGCAGTGGACGTACCTGGCCTACCTGGGGGCGATCAAGTCCCAGGACGGTGCCGCGATGAGTTTCGGTCGGCTCTCCGGGTTCTTCGACATCTACATCGAACGTGACCTCGCCGAAGGGGTGCTGACCGAGAGCCAGGCCCAGGAACTCATCGATGCCCTGGTGATCAAGTTGCGGATCGTACGGTTCCTGCGCACGAAAGCCTACGATCAGGTCTTCTCCGGAGACCCCTACTGGGCCACTTGGACCGACGGCGGGCTGGGTGAGGACACGCGGACCATGGTCACCCGCACCTCCTTCCGGCTGCTGCAAACGTTGCGCAACCTGGGCCCGGCACCGGAGCCGAACATCACGGTGCTGTGGGACGAGTCGCTGCCGTCGGCCTACAAGGACTTCGCCGCAGCGATCAGCGTGGAGACATCCTCGCTGCAGTACATCTGCGATGACCACGTGCGAGAGCATTTCGGTGACGACGCGGCGATCGCGTGCTGTGTCTCGGCGATGCGCATCGGCCGGCAGATGCAGTTCTTCGGGGCCCGGATGAATATCGGCAAGACGTTGCTGTACGCGCTGAACGGCGGCCGGGACGAGAGGTCCGGTCAGTTGGTGGTGCCCGGCTTCGAACCGGTGGCCGGGACCGGACCACTGGACTACGAGGAGGTCTGGGCGAAGTTCGACGCCATGCTCGGTTGGGTGGCTGAAACCTACGTCGAGGCACTCAACATCATCCACTACAGCCACGACAAGTACGC
>NZ_JBMPQA010000017.1:0-49321 GCF_049725055.1 Pseudactinotalea sp. Z1739
CGGCTTTACGGGCCAGGGCCATCAACGGCACCAGCCCAGCGGCCGACACGAGATTGGGGTCATCGAACCTCGCCGAAACTACCGGCGACCTATGAGATAGTTGCATCTACGAGATGCCCTTCTTGCGTGGGATACGTGCCTTGAACAAGTCGTATTTTCCCAGGTCAGAGGGGCATTCTCGCTCTCACACGCCGGACCTGCGCCAGCTCACATCGGTGGATCCAGGCTAAGAGGCCGCACCGATGGTCATCTGGCCCACGGGGCCACGAATCCCGAAGTACCGACACACAGACTGGGGTCCGAGATGGACACATGGAAATTGGCAGCATTATTGGTCGGGGGCTACTTGCTGGGACGCCGTAAGAAGGGTCTGGTGGCCCTCGCGACGGCCGGCACCTACGCGGCGAGGAAGTTCTCAGATTCCGACGGCGAGTTCGAGTTGCCTCCGGAGATTAAGGAACTGGGTGAACGCGTCACCGGCCCGCTGCTCGAGGCCGCCAAGGGTGCAGCGGTCGCCGTCGCTGCCAAGGGCGTCGACTCGCTGAACACCACGCTTCAGGACCGGACCGCGGAGATGCGACCAGGGTCTTCGGAGTCGGAGGAAAGTGAGGACGAGTCGGACCAGGAGGAGCCCGAGGAGGAGTCTGCTGAGGAGGAAGCCTCCGCTGAGGAGGAGTCCGAGGAGGAGTCTCCTGAGGAGGAAGCCTCCGCTGAGGAGGAGTCCGAGGAGGAGCCTGCTGAGGAGGAAGCCTCCGCTGAGGAGAAGCCGAAGCGCGCAGCGAGCAGCACCCGGAAGAAGACCTCCAGCAGTACCAAGAGTTCCCCGCGCTCAAGCAGTAAGTCCTCCAGCAGCACCAAGAGTTCCTCCGGTGGTTCGAAGAGTTCCTCGGGCGGGACGAAGCGTTCCTCTGGAGGTTCGAAGAGATCCTCAGGCGGTTCGAAGAGTTCATCCGGCGGGTCGAAGGGCTCGTCCGGTGGCAGCAGGAGTTCCTCCTCTTCCCGCAGCACGAAGTCCTCGGGGAGCGGTAGTCGCGGCAGTGGCGGCGGCACCCGGTCCAAGAGCAGCAGCCGGTCCTCGTCCTGAGGTCGACCCGAGACAAGAAGGAGCGATCCATGGCCAAGGAATCATCCGAATCGGGCTCTTTGGTGGACCAGTTGGGGCTGGACAAACTCAAGAGCAGCCTCGGTGAGTACGTGAGCGGCTGGGGCGAGAACCTCGTGCAGCGCGGCGTCGACAAACTCAATGACGTCGCCGAGCAGGCGTCGAACGGTGGCGGAGCGGCAGGTGAGGCGGCTAAAGAGGGCGCCGAGGAACTCGCCGAAGGCGAGTCTCCGGCCAAGGCTGCGCTGTCAGCAGCGACCACCGGCGTGAAGGAGAAGGCGAAGGACGTCTTCGGTGGCGGCGGTGGTAGCGGAGGCAGCGGAAAGATGAGATTCGCCAACTTCGTGGAGACCATCGATGTGGGAATGCCGCTGAGCGTGGTCTACAACGCCTGGACGACGTACGACAGTTGGCCGGACTTCATGAAGAAGGCCGAGCATGCCAAGTTTAATGAGGACGACGGCACCGCTGAGATGAAGGGCCAGGTCTTCTGGTCCCATCGCAGTTGGGAGGCCACGATCGTTCAGCAGGTCCCCGACGATCACATTGTGTGGCGCTCAACGGGAGAGAAGGGCCATCTGGACGGGGCGGTGTCGTTCCATCCGTTGGGTGACCGACTCACCCGGATGGTTATCGTCGTCGAGTATCACCCCCAAGGCTTCTTCGAGAAGACCGGCAACATCTGGCGGGCGGTGGGCCGGCGGCTTCGGCTGGAACTCAAGCACTTCGTCCGGCACGTGATGACCGAGGTGATCCTGGATCCGGACAGCGTCGAGGGTTGGCGCGGGGAGATCCGGGACGAGGAAATCGTGCGTACCCACGACGAGGTCGTCGAAGAAGAGCAGGCCGAGGAAGAGCAGGCCGAAGAAGAACCCGAAGACTCCTCCGAGGAGGACGCTCCCGACGACGAGGCTCCCGCTGAGGCCGAGGCCGAGGCCGAGGAGGAGCCGGTCGAGGAGGATGAGGACGAGCCCGAGGATGAGGGTGAAGCCGTCGAGGAGGATGAGGACGAGCCCGAGGATGAGGGTGAAGCCGTCGAGGAGGATGAGGACGAGCCCGAGGATGAGGGTGAAGCCGTCGAGGAGGAGCCGGTCGAAGAGGATGAGGACGAGCCCGAGGATGAGGGCGAAGCCTCCGAGGAAGAAGAGCAGTCCGAGGAGCGTCCCCGGACACGAAGGAAGGCGAGGTCACGATGAGTACTGCTACTGCGACGAGGCGCCACGGAAGTTACATCGAACGTCCCTCTCCCAGTTCCCTGGCCGACGTCGTCGAGATCATCCTGGACAAGGGTCTGGTCATCGACGCCTACGTCCGGGTCTCCCTCGTGGGTATCGAGGTCCTGACCATTGATGCTCGGATCGTCATCGCAAGCGTGGACACCTACTTGCGCTTCGCGGAGGCCACCAATCGTCTCGACCTTGAGGCCAAGGGTGGACGAGACCTGCCGGAGTTGTTCGGAGACAGTACTGAAAGCGCCTCCGAGGGCAAGGTCAGTGGCGCGATCTCCGGCGCCAAGGATGCCCTCATGGGCGACGATGACGAAGAGGAAGAGGCCGAGGAGGAAGAAGCCGAGTCGTGACCCCTGGGCAGGCTCCCACGAGCGAACTCTACGTCTACGGCATCACGACCGCGGCCGCCCGCATCCCCGAGGAACTCACTGGGGTGGACGGAAGCGGGGTTCGTACGCTCGAGTTGGGTGCGATCGCCGCGGTGGTCTCGGATCTCGACGATGCCGAGGACTTCGGTCGGCCGGCAGACCTGCGTGCGCACGCCAGTGTGCTGGACGCCATTGCGATGGACGTGCCGGTCCTGCCCATGGCCTTCGGGACGCTCGTGCCGGAACTGGAGGCACTGGAGGAGATCCAGGATCCCGCCCGCCAGCAGGAGTACCTGCTCGGCCTGAAGCAGGTTGAGGGCGCGATTCAGTTCACCCTGCGTGCCCGATATGTGGAGGCGAGCATCCTGAATGAGGTGGTCGCCGGGAACCCGGAGGTATCCCGGTTGCGGGATGCCACTCGCGGTGACTCCTCCGAGGCGACGTACTACGAGCGCATCCGCCTCGGGGAACTCATCGTCGGTCAGATGCAGGAGAAGGCCAAACAGGACGCCGGCCGCATCTTGGAGACCATCCGTCCGCTGGTGCGGGACCTGCGCATGCGAGAGACCAACCAGGCCGAGGATGTGCTGGATGTCGCGCTCCTGGTGGCCCATGAGGCCCGGTCGACTTTCGAAGGCGCTCTTGAGCAGGTGGCAGCAACGATGCACGATCGGGTGACGTTCCGCCTTGTCGGGCCGCAGGCGCCCTACGACTTCGCGGGTGAGTCTCGATGAGCCTGCTCTGGAACGTTCTGAGCCTCCCTCTGGCGCCGCTGCGCGGTACCGTGTGGGTGGCTGAGCGCGTGCTCGAGCAAGCCGAGCGGCAGCACTACGACCCCGCCTCGATCCGACGGCAACTCGATGAGGTTGCCCGCGCCAGGGAGTCCGGCGAGATCGACGACGAGCGGGCGGACGCGATGGAGCAGGAACTGGTGGCCCGGCTCATCCAGTCCCGCCGACGTCCCGACAAGGAAGGTTGAGATGGCTAAGGAAACCGAGGAGAGCACGGAGACCGCGAGCAAGGGACGGGCTCGCAGTTCGGGGAGCAAATCCGGTTCGTCCCAGCGTGCCAAGGGCGGCAGCGGGCGCAGCCAGTCCCGGGGTTCCAAGACCAAGTCGGGTAGTACCGGCAGTAAGTCGGGCGGCACTGGCAGTAAGTCGGGCGGCACGCGGAGGAAGTCGGGCGGCACCGGCAGCGGCAGGAGTGCCGGGTCGAAGGCGAGCAGCAGCAAGTCCGGCAGCAGCCGTTCCCGCTCCACCAGCAGGCGTACCAAGAAGGACGACGCCGATCAGGCTCCCGAGGAGGAAGCCCAGGAGCAGGCTGAGGTAGAGGTCGAGGCCGAGCCCGAGGAGTCCGAGGAGTCCGAGGAGCAGGCTGAGGTAGAGGACGATGCCGAGCCTGAGGAGGAAGCCGAGCCTGAGGAGGAAGCCGAGCCCGAGGAGGAAGCCGAGCCTGAGGAGGAAGCCGAGCCCGAGGAGGAAGCCGAGCCCGAGGAGCAGGCTGAGCCTGAGGAGGAAGCCGAGCCCGAGGAGGAAGCCGAGCCCGAGGAGCAGGCTGAGCCCGAAGAGCCCGACGAGGAACAAACCGAGCCGCCGAGCCGTGGCCTCTCGGCCGGCGGGGCTGCTCGGGAGGCGATGAGCCAACTCGGTGAGTTGACCGGCCGCGGAATCGAAGGGGTGGTCGGCGTCGAGCGGTCCGATGATGGCTGGCTGGTCACTGTGGAGGTGCTGGAGAATGAACGAATCCCCAGCACCACCGACGTTCTCGCCGAGTACGAGGTGTTCCTTTCCGGTGATGGTGAACTGCAGTCCTACCGTCGCACCCGGCGCTATCAGCGCGGACGGGCGCGGGGAGAGTGAGGCGAGGCGGTTGCAGGAGGTGGCGCGATGACTAGTGGACCAGGTGACGCGATCCAGCCGCAGCGCTCCCGGGAAGGCACGCTGGTACACGTCGTGGAGACGCTGCTGGACAAGGGGTTGGTCCTCAACGCCGACATCATGGTCTCGGTGGCCGGGGTGGAGTTGCTCGGCATTCGGATCCGCGCCGCCCTGGCCTCGTTCGAAACCGCCGCGAAGTACGGGCTGGAGTTCCCCGCCGGGACCGATACCGACACGGTCGCCTGGCGAGAAGCCATCGAGACCAAGGAGTCCTGCCCGGAGTGCGGCAAACACTCCCCGGTAGACCAGTTGCTGGAGCAGAGTTGTCCCTGGTGCGGTTGGCAGAGTGCCCAGGCGTTGGCAGGGAAGTACCAGCCGGCGGAGGTCACCGACTCAGATGACTGAGCAGGCTAGCGGTCCTCCAGGCACTGCCGTGGGGAGCGCAGCGGAGGTCACGGAGGCGATGCAACCCACCCGCGACCCGGCGGTCACGTTGCCGGACCTGCTCGAAGTGCTGCTGAACAAGGGGGTCTATCTCAACCTGGACCTGATCATCGCCGTCGCCGACGTTCCCCTGATCGGTATCAATCTGCGCGCCACGATCGCGGGTCTGGAAACGATGTTGGAGTACGGGATGATGCGCAACTGGGACGAGCGAACTCGTGCCTGGGTGCGCGCGTCGGTATCCCGGCACCTGCCGTTGGCCACCGATGAGGACGTCGTCGCCCGGATGGCAGGTGGCTATCTGGCCCAGACCGAGCACGGATCATGGCGTCCGGGCACCATCTACCTCACCACCCACCGGCTGGTGGCCTACCGGCGCGATCCCCAGGAGATTCTCTGGCAGACCCCCCTCGTTGACATCGAGCGGGTCGAGACACGGACCGAGCGGAGCATCGGCGGAGAGGAACGTGCCCGCCTCCATGTGAGCACCGCCGGGGGCGGTACGCACATCCTGTCCGCCTCGGAGCCGGAGCGTTTGCACGACCTGGTGCGCCACCACAGCAGCCCTTCCTCGGATCCCGCGCCGCGACCCGAGGAAGCACAACCTCTGGCCGAGGGGCGGATGTGGTTCCGCGAAGGTAGTGCGGGTAAGCCCCTGTGGCGCGGCGGCACCGGAAAACTCGACGCCGAGAGCGGCCTGACCTGGAAGGGCGCCCTGGACTCCCGTCCCGCGGTGCGGCTGCGCCCGAGCGAGATCAGGTCGGTGACCCTGCGCTCCGGGGACACCCCGCTGCTGGATACGATCCTGCTCGTGCGTACTGATTCCGGGAACGTCCACCTGGCCGTCGATGACAACGAACTGTGGGCGGGCCTGATCCTGCAACTACTGCGCCGGAACCAGCCCGAACAGGTAGCGGCGGGAGCGGACCGATGACGCTGAAGGTCGACGAGAAGAGCCTCAAGAACGGCGTCCTCACGCTGGTGGTCACCTTGGTGGAGATCATCCAGGAGGCACTGGAAACCCAGGCCATCCGGCGGATCGAAGGCGGTGACCTGACCGAGGAGGAACAGAACCGGCTGGGCGAGGCGCTGATGGAGTTGGACGAGGCGATGGCCGAACTCAAAGACGAGCACGGCCTGACCGGATCCGTGGCGGACCTGCGCCGTGGTCTGGATGACGTCGTCGATGAGGTGGTGGACAAACTGATCAACCCGGACCGATGGGCTGAAGAGGCAGGTCCGGACCACCGATGAGCGCAGACCTGTATGTGTACGCGATCAGTACCCCGGCCGAGGAACACCAACTGGGGACCGGAATCGATGACCACCCACTCAGGGTGATCACCGCACCGGGGGGCGTCGCCGCCGTCGTCCATGAGCACCGGGATGGCCCGTACCAAGGTGACGATGACGACGACGTGCGCCGGTGGGTGTTGAGTCACAGCGATGTCGTGGAACGGCTCGCCGAAGCCACCGGTGCCGTGTTGCCGGTGAGTTTCAACGTGATCGTGGCACACAGCGAGGAGGACCCGGCCGAGCAGCGGCTGCAGCGCTGGTTGCACGAGAACGCCGATGACCTCGCCGCTCGTCTGGCACAACTACGTGGCCGGATCGAGTTGCGCATCGAGATCTCTCTGGACGCCGCCACCGTGGCGCAGGGGCACCCGGAGACCGAGGTGATGCGCGCGGAGATCGACGGCAGACCAGCCGGGGTGCAGCGGTTGTTACGCAAACGTCTGGAGCATCACGCCAGGGACCTGGCTGATGCTCTCGCCGACGAGTTGTACCCCGATTACCGGCGCCGGCTTGCCGCCCTCGCCGATGACCTGGTGGAGAACCGCGCCAGTCGTGCCGAACCGGGGGAGGTGCCGGTTGCCGCATTCTCGGTGCTGGCGCCGGCCGAGCGGACTCAAGCGATCGGTAGTGCGCTGGCAAAGATCCGTGACGAGCAACCGGCAGCGCAGGTCCGGTTCCTAGGTCCGTGGCCCCCGTACTCCTTCGCCGACGTGCCGACCATGACGTCCTGACCGGGAGGCCGGGGAGTCGTCGACGATCTCAACCTCCGCACCGATGTGCGTCACGTCCAGCAGGAAGCGCACAAGTCCCGGCGGGTTGAGGAAGCGCACCCGGGTGCCGGCTCCGGAGAGCCGGGAAATGGCGGCGATGGTCATGGAGTCCATGAACAACACGTCCTGAGTGTCGACGTCGACCGGCAAGCCGTAGCCGAGCGCCTCCTCGACCGCGTCATTGAGCGTGGTGATGTCGCCGGCGTCGATCTCGCCGCCGAGGGCGAGTCGGGCGCAATCGTGCGACCTGGTCAGCCTGACCCAACCCTGCGCGCTCAACCGCTCGGACTCTTCGGGCATCCTGCTCCTCGACTGGTTGACGGACGCCCTTGTGGCATCAACGTCTGGCATCAAAGTTCGGGCCGCGGCCAGGGTCCACACGTTTGCCACAACTCATCAAAAGGCCTTCGGTTTACCGTGCACTTCAACAGATCGAGGTCGACAGGAGTGTGACCAATGCCCATCAAGGAGAAGAGCACCGAGAGGGTCAGGGCGACCGAACACCGCACCGGTGACCACAGCCAACCGTGCCGTGAGTGCGGCGAGCCGACGCGAAACGCGGACCGGTACCACTACGGGTGTACACCAACGGAGATCTACCTGGGTGCTCTGTTCCGCTGATCCGGTCAGGTTCGCGCCGAACTCGCCGCAGGAAGGTCAGCGTGTGGACTTGCTCCGGCCGCTGATCGCGCCCCAGATCACCAAGACGATCACCGAGCCGAGGATGGCCAGCAGCCAGGAGGAGATGGAGAAGAACTCATCCACATCGCCCAAGCCTGTGGCTGTGCCGATCCAACCACCGAGCATCGCGCCGATCACGCCGATTAACAGGCTGGCGAGCCAGCCGCCGGCGATACGGTCCTTGAGGATCGCACGAGCGATCGCGCCAGCAATAAGACCGAGCAGCAGGAATGCAATGAAACCCATGGGGACTCCTTGTTCGATCGACGGACCGGCGCCTGATGGGCCGGTGGTGGAACCGATGGTGGCATCACCGGAGGAATCGCGCATCTTGGGGCCGCGGCGGTGACCGTGGCCGTTCGCGGTGCGCGATCGGTACGGTAGGGGCGTGCCTGAATCCCGAGTTGCCCTCGTCACCTGCGCCGACCTGCCCCGTTTGCACGAGGAGGATCGACCGCTCGTGCCCGCGCTGGCCGATCGCGAGGTGCACGCCGAGGCCGCCGTCTGGAACGACCCGGGCGTGGACTGGTCCACCTACGACCTGGTGTTGGTGCGCTCGGCCTGGGACTATGCGGCTCACCGCGACGACTTCGTGGCCTGGGCCCAGTCCGTGCCGAGGTTGCTGAACCCGCCGAACGTGTTGCGATGGAACACCGACAAACACTATCTGCAGCCGCTGGCCGACCACGGCCTGCCGGTGGTCGACACCCGATGGCTGGAACCGGAGCGCGAATTCACCAAGCGCGATCTGCACAATCGCTTTCCCGCTCGGGAGGAGTTCGTCATCAAGCCGGCCATCAGCGCCGGATCAATGGACACCGCCCGGTACCGCGTGCTGGCCGACGATCGACGCGCGGCCATCGAGCACGCCTCCCGGCTGCTGGCCGACGGCCGCTCGGTGATGGTGCAGCGCTACGTGCCCGAGGTCGATGTGCTCGGCGAGATCGCCCTGGTCTTCTTCCACGGCACCTACTCCCACGCCGCCCGCAAGGGCACGATCCTGGAGGGCGCCGAACGAGCCGAGGCCGGGCGCTACCTGCAGGAGGAGATGGAGCCCTACCGCGCCAGCCGGGAGGAGATCCAGGCGGGTCAGGAAGTGCTGGCCTTCGCCCGCGCACGCATTCCGGGCCGGTCCATCTCCTCGCGTCCGCTGCCGTACGCGCGAGTCGACCTGATCCCCACCCACGGCGGGGCCTCGCTGCTGATGGAACTGGAACTGGTGGAGCCGAACCTGTTCTGCTCCCTGGAGTCCGGCGCCATCGAACGCTTCGCCGACTCCATCGTTGCCGAACTGCGCATGGGGCCGGATCCGGCGAACATCGACCTGGCCTGACCACGTGGTTCGGAACCAAGACCCGAGGCCGACGTCGCATGAACTCCGCTTCACGACGCCCGCCTCCGATTGGTTGCAGGCGCTCCCGTTGGGAAACGGCCGTATCGGAGCGATGGTCTACGGGGACCCCTGGCACGAACGCCTCCGGCTCAACGACGGCACCGCCTGGTCTGGTGGGCCCGAACGTGAGTTCACCGATGACCGGCCCGATCCGCAGGTCTCCGCGCGTGCCCTGGCCCGAGCCCGGGGGGCGATCAGGGACGGCGACTGGTCCGGCGCCGAGGGCGCCTTGCGCGCGCTGCAGCACCGCAGTTCGGGCGCCTTCATGCCCTTGGCAGACCTTGACATCACGATCGGGCCGGCCAGGGTAGGTGAGCAGTCCTCGGCCCCTGGCAACCCAGCCGCCACCACCGACCGCACCGGCAGCCCCGGCGCCGTGATCGATTACGAGCGCCGGCTCGACCTGACCACCGCGACGCACCGCACCAGTTACCGCCACGGGGGTCACCGGGTCACCGCCACCACGTTCGTCAGCGCGCCCGATCAGGTCCTCGTGTGGACCGTCACCACCGAGGACCCCGCCGGCCTCGACGTCGACCTCGCCATGACCTCCCAGTTGCGCGGTGGCCTCGTCGGAACTCCGGGCGGAGCCGATTCGGTACTCGCCCTCACCCTGCCCACGGAGGTACACCCCCCGCACGACGACACATTCCGCGCCCCGGGTGCAGGTTCCGAGGAGCCGGTGCACTACGGCGCGGACAGCCAACCGGTCGCGGTGGCCCTACGCGTCCGGCACGACGGCCTCCAGATGCCCATCCAGGGTGGGACCGGAGTGCGCGGAGCGCGCGAGGTCACCGCGCTGGTCAGCACCGGCACCGGGTTCCGCGGCTTGGGTCGCGCGCCACGCCGGGACCTCCCGCAGGCGATCACAAGTGCGGTAGCCACGCTGGACGCGGCTGAGGCGCACAACACAGCCGAACTCGGGGCCAGGCAACGAGCCGACCACCAGGAGTTGTACGGGCGGGCCGAGGTGAGGTTCGCTCACGGTTCGAGTGCGCCCAGCGACGAACGCCTTGCGGCGGTCAATGCCACGGGCCTGCCCGAGTTCGAGCGGGACCCCGCGCTGGTGGCACTGGTGTTCAACTACGGCCGGTACCTGCTCGTCTGCTCCTCCCGGCCCGGGGGGACACCGGCGAACCTGCAGGGAATCTGGAACGCCGACCTACGGCCCCCGTGGAGTTCGAACTACACCACCAACATCAACCTGCAGATGAACTACTGGATGGCCGGTCCGGCGAACCTGCTCGAGGCGGCCGAGCCGTTGTTCGACCTCGTGGAGGCGCTGGCCGATCGGGGCCGGCGGACCGCAGCCGACCTCTACGGCGCCCCCGGCTGGGTGGCCCATCACAACAGCGACATCTGGGGTTACACCTTGCCGGTCGGTCACGGCGAGCACGATCCGGCCTGGGCGTTCTGGCCGATGGCAGGCCCCTGGCTGGTTCGGCACCTGTGGGAGCAGGTGGCCTTCGGGGCCGACGACGGATTCGCCCGCCGCGCTTTCGAGGTGGGCCGGGAGGCCGCCGCCTTCTGCCTGCACTGGCTGCAGGAGATGCCCGACGGCGGCCTGGGCACCTATCCGTCCACCTCGCCGGAGAACAGGTTCCGCACGCCCGACGGCCGCGAGGGCAGCGCCGGAATCTCCTCCACCTGCGACATCGCGCTGATCGGTGACCTCCTGACCATCGTGACCGACCTGGCCGAGCGTCTCGGGATCAACGACGACGACGTGGTGGCGGCAGCTCGTAGGGCGCTGCCGCGCCTGCCGGCACCACCGATCCGGACCGACGGCCTGGTGGGGGAGTGGGCGATGGACGCGTCCTACCCCGAGCCGCTGCACCGGCACATCTCCCACCTGGTGTTCTGCTATCCGGGCACCCGACCGATCGATCGAGACCTGGCCGGGGCGGTCTCGGCGAGCCTGGACGCCCGGGGGGATGAGTCCACCGGGTGGTCCCTGGCCTGGAAGATGGCGATGCGCGCCAGGCTCGGCCAGCCCGAGGGGGTGGAGTCCTTGATCCGCCTGGCGCTGCGCAGCAAGGAGGCCGACGCCGGCGGCCAGTCGGGTGGGTTGTACGCCAACTACCTCGCCGCCCACCCGCCGTTCCAGATCGACGGCAACCTCGGCTTCACCGCCGCACTGGCCGAGGCCCTGCTGCAGAGCCACCGCGATCGGATCGACCTGCTTCCGGCACTGCCGGCCGCGCTCGGCCCGGGTCAGGCACGCGGCCTGCTCGCCCGCGGCGGCACCGTCGTGGATGTGGACTGGGAGATCGACGACGACGGCCGGGTGGCGCTGAGCCGGGCGCGACTACGGGCCACCGCTCCCGCCGGCGCGGGCAACCGGCGGGTGTGCTTCGCCGGTGCCGGGGTGAGTGTGGACGTGCCCGCCGGCGCCCCGGTCACGCTCACCCCCGCGGATTTCGTCCCGACCGTGGCGGGGTAGGCTGCGGCCCGATGCGCCACGCCCCGTCTGAGCCCATCGGAGGATCCTGCGATGACCACCACCAACTCCTGGCCCCTGGGCGTCTCCGGGCTTGCCTACGGCTGCGACTACAACCCGGAACAGTGGCCGCTGGCCACCCGGGTGGAGGACGTGGACCTGATGGTGCGGGCCGGGGTGAACCTGGTCAGCGTGGGGATCTTCTCCTGGGCGATGCTGGAGCCGCGCGAGGGTGACTACGACTGGGGCTGGCTCGATGCGGTCATGGATCGCCTGCACGAGGCCGGGATCCGGGTCTCCCTGGCCACCGCCACCGCCTCACCGCCGCCGTGGTTGACCCGCGAACACCCGCACATCCTGCCCGACCTGGCCGATGGCACGGTGCTCTACCCAGGGTCCAGGCAGGCCTATTCGGTGTCCTCGCCGGTGTTCCGCGACTACGCGCTGCGGATGACCCGGGCGATGGCCCAGCGCTACGGCAACCATCCGGTGTTGGCGGTGTGGCACGTGGACAACGAACTGGGCTGCCACGTCCCGCACGATTTCTCCGACGACGCCGCCCGGGCATTCCGCGCGTGGTTGAGCGAGCGGTACGGCACGGTGGAGGCGCTGAACGCGGCCTGGGGAACGGCGTTCTGGTCCCAGCGGTATGACTCCTTCGAGGAGATCCTGCCGCCCCGGGTGGCGCCCCACGATCCCAACCCCACCCAGCAACTCGATTTCGCCCGGTACTCCTCCGATGAACTGCTGCGTCACTACCGCGCCCTGCGTGAGGTGCTGCGCGGAATCACGCCGAATGTGCCGATCACCACGAACATGATGCTGACCAGCCGCACCAAGTGGATGGACTACTTCGGCTGGGCGCGGGACATGGACGTGATCGCCACCGATCACTACACCATCGCCGCCGACCCCGAACGGCATATCGAGGCGGCCTTCAGCGCCGATCTGAGCCGCGGCGTCGCCGGTGGTGAGCCGTGGATGCTGATGGAGCATTCCACCTCGGCGGTGAACTGGCAGGAACGCAACCGGCCCAAGGATCCGCAGGAGATGGTGCGCGACTCGTTTTGTCATGTGGCCCGCGGGGCCGACGCGGTGATGTTCTTCCAGTGGCGCCAGTCCAAGGCCGGCGCGGAGAAATACCACTCGGCGATGGTGCCCCACGCCGGCACGGACTCCGACGTGTGGCGCACCACCGTGCGCCTGGGCCGGGCCCTGGCCGCCCTGGCACCGGTGCGGGGCTCGCGGGTGCGCTCCCAGGTGGCGCTGGTATTCGACTACCAGGCCTGGTGGGGTAGCGAGCTGGATTCCCACCCGACCCAGCATCTGGACTACATGGCGGAGGTGCTGCGCTACTACCGCCGCCTCTGGCTGGAGGGGGTCAGCGTGGACATCGTGCCGCCCGGAGCCGATCTGGGCGAGTACCGGGCCGTGCTGGTGCCCACCCTCTACCTGCTCGATGACGACGCCGCTGCCTCGATCGCCGACGCGGCTCGGTCCGGTGCCTCCGTGCTGGTGACGTTCTTCAGCGGCATCGCCGATCAGCACGATCACGTCCGACTGGGCGGCTACCCCGGTGCGTTCCGTGAGTTGCTCGGGGTGCGCACCGAGGAGTTCTGGCCCTTGCAGGCCGACGAGGTACTGCGCCTGGACGACGGCACCGGCGCCGACCTGTGGAGCGAGAACACCCACCTGGCCGGGGCGCAGGCGGTCCGCACCTGGGCACAGGGACCTCTGGCCGGAAAGCCCGCGATCACCCGCAACCAGGTGGGGGCGGGTGCGGCCTGGTACGTGGGCACCCGGCCGGACGCCGACGGCGTGCGTCGCCTCGTGCGTGACGTCCTCGCCGAGGCTCGGGTCACTCCCGTGGTGGACGGGTTGCCCGAGGGTGTGGAGGCGCAGCGGCGCCACGGCGCGGACGGCGCACGCTACCTGTTCTTGCTCAACCACACCGGCGAGGATGTGCAGGTGAGCGTGACGGGCACCGAACTGCTCACCGGAACCCGCGCCGAGGGTGCCTACACACTCCCGGCCGGGGAGGTCGCCGTCGTCCGGGAAGCCTGACCCAGCTCCCCGCCCCCCACCGCCCACTTGCCCACCCCACCCCACCCCACCGCCCCCACCCGCACCCTTAGCGGTCGAGGGCGACCCCTGGGGTCGAAAGCGACGCGCCGACCGGTCGACTATGACCACGGGCGTCGTTCTCGATGAGGTGGTGGTTCGTCGCGCCCATCAGCGAGGCTCTGACACACTGGAGGGGTGCAACGCAACCGGCTCATCTCACTTGTCCTCGTGGTCATCGCGGTCATCATCGCCTGGGTGCTGGTGCAGTTCGTCTTCACCGCACTGTGGGTGCTCCTGCGCATCGTGTTGGTGGTGATTGTGGCGGTGCTGGTCTACGTGGCTGCCTCCGCCTGGCTCAACAAACGCAGCGGCGACCGCTGACACCGCGGACCCACCCCTCCCCGCGGGCGCCGCGACCACCCAATTGGTGCCGTTGAGCGGGTCCGCCGTGCGAGACCCCGCCGGAACCGTCCAATTGGTGCCGTTGAGCGGGTCCTCCGTGCGAGACCCCGCCGGAACCGTCCAATTGGTGCCGTTGGGCGGGGGCCGCCCCGGGGCGTCAGTTCAGGATGCCGGAACCCTCCAGCCAATCGGCGGCGATGTCACTGGGGGAGCGCTGATCCTCGGTGGACTCCACGTTCATCGCCACCAGATCCTGGGCCGACAATGCCGCGCTGACCTGGTTGATCACCGGAGCGACCTGCTCGGCGATGTCGGCGTTCGCCAGCGGCACCACGTGTGAGGCCAGGAACAGCCCCTCCGGATCCTCCAGCGTGACCAGGTCCTCGGTCTGGATCCGCGGGTCGGCGCTATAGACGTTCCCCACGTCCACGGTGCCGGCCACCAGGTCCTGCACCGTGGTGTCACCGGTGGCGCTGAAGGACACCTCGACCCCGTAGACCTCGCTCAACCCGCTCGGGCCGTAGGGGCGCTCCTCGAGTTCGGCCGGACCACCCAGGGTCAGGTCCATATCCACCTCGGCCAGGTCGGCCAGGGAGGTGAGGCCGTGCTCCTCGGCGAAGTCGGCGGTCACGTTGTAGGAGTCCTGATCGGTGGCCTCGGCCTGGTCCAGTGCCACCAGGTTCTCCGGAAGCGCGGTACCGAGTTCGGCGTACACGTCCTCCGCCTCGGTGGCCTCGGTGTCCGGGTCGTAGAACTGCAGCAGGTTGCCGGTGTACTCGGGGAACAGGTCGATCTCGCCGCTCTCCAGGGCCGGCATGTACGCATCGCGCTGGCCGATGGAGAAGTTCCGCTCCACCATGAAGCCTTCGGCCTCCAGTGCCTGGGCGTAGATCTCGGCGATGATCTCGTTGGAGTAGTAGGCCTGGGAGCCCACCATCACGGTGGTGTCGGGGCCGGGCCCGGCCGGCGCGTCGTCCTCATCGGCGTCGGGCTCGGTGACGGCGCCGTCGTCGGTGTCGGGATCCTCCAGCGGGTCGGAATCCCCGCCGCAGGCGGCCAGCGCCAGGCCTGCGATCGCGAGGGTGGCTATCGCGGTGGTGGTGCGTGGGGTCATGCTGGAATCCTTCCGGGTCGGTCAATACGGGGTTAGGGCCTCAACTCGTGGCGAGTCGTTCGGAGGGCCGTCGTTCCTTCCTTCCGCGGGTGCGTCGGGCCTGGACACCTTTCGGCGTGACCACGCGCTCGGCGATGGCGAACAATGCGTCCAAACTAACGGCCAGCACCACGATGACCAGCGCAGCGCCGAGAATTTGTTCGAAGGTGCGCAGGTTGATGCCCTGCACGATGTGGAACCCCAGCCCCCAGTTGCCCACGTAGCCCATCAGCGTCACCGTCGAGACCACCTGCAGGCTCGCCGAGCGCAACCCGCCGATGAGCAGCGGCAGACCCAAGGGCGCCTCCACCTTCAGCAGCAGTTGCCACGGTGACATCCCCACCGAGCGGGCCCCGTCGATCACCCGGCGGTCGATCGCCTCGAGCCCCGCGTAGGCACCGGCGAGGATCGAGGGGATGGCCAAGAGCACGAAGGCGGTGACCGAGGCCTCCACCTTGTACAGCACCCCGAACACGAGCACCAGAAGGAGCACCAGCCCGAAGGAGGGCACCGCCCGGGCCGCGCCGGCCAGGGCCACTGCGAATCCGCGCCCGCGGCCGGTATGCCCGATCAGCCAACCGGCCGGGATTGCGATGGCGGCCGCGATCAGCACCGACACCACGGTGTAGAGCAGGTGCGTGCTGATCGCCTCGCGCAGCGGCAGGGCTCCGGTGGCGCGCTCGGGCGCGAAGATCCAGTCGATTGCCTCCAGGAAAAGGTTCATGTCGTGGCCCTTTTCGCGCTGGTGAGCGCCGTCCACGGCATCAGGAACCGGCCCGCCAGTTGCAGCAGGGCGTCGATGAGAAGCGCGATCACCACGGTGGCCACCACGCCGGCCAGGACCGAGGCCACGATCTGTCGCTGGTAACCGTTGGTGAACAGGTACCCGAGGTTGTCGATGCCGATCAGGATGCCCACCGTGGCCAGGGAGATCGTGGAGACCGCGGTCACTCTCAGCCCGGCGAGTACCACCGGACCGGCGAGGGGCAGTTCCACCTGCCAGAAGCGTTGCCAGGGGCCGTAGCCGACGGCGGTGGCCGCCTGACGCACGGAGGGCTCCACCGAGACAAGCGCATCAGCCACGAACCGGGTCATGATCGCGACCGCGTAGATGGTCAGGGCGATGATGAGATTGACCTCGGAGAGGAAACTGATGCCCAGCAGCGGCGGCAGGATCGCGAACAGGGCCAGGGACGGGATCGTGTACAGCAGGCCCACCAGGGTCAGCACCAGGCCCTGGGTGAGGCGGTAGCGGTAGGCGACCCAGCCCAACGGGATGGATAACGCCAGCCCGAGCACGATCGGCACCGCGCTCTGGCGCAGGTGCTCCACGGTGAGCCCCCCGATCAGGTCGAGGTTATCCAGGACCCAGGTCACGGGGCGCCTTCGGCCAACACACCCTTGGTCCGCCCGTTGGCGTCCACGAGCACCGTGCCGTTCCCGGTCTCCTTGAGGTGCAGTTTGCGGGCGCCGCGATTCAACCCGATGAAGTCGGCAACGAAGCCACTGGCCGGATTCTCGATGATCTCGCTCGGGCTGCCGCACTGGGCGATGTGCGCGCCCTTCTGCAGGATCACCACCTGATCGCCGAGCCCGAAGGCTTCCTCGACGTCATGGGTGACGAACACCACCGTCTTGTGCAACTCGTTCTGCAGCCGGGCGGTCTCGGTCTGCAACTCGGCGCGCACGATCGGGTCCACCGCGCCGAAGGGTTCGTCCATGAGCAGGATGTTGGGATCGGCGGCCAGCGCTCGGGCCACCCCGACCCGCTGCTGCTGCCCGCCGGAGAGTTGGCTGGGGTACCGCTCGGCCAGGGCCCGGTCCAACCCGACCGTGTCCAGCAGCTCCATGGCGCGCTGATGGGCCCGGGCGCGGGGCGTCTTGGTGAGCCGGAGCACCGTGGCAACGTTGTCGATCACCTTCTGGTGCGGCAGCAGGCCGCCGTTCTGCAGCACGTATCCGATGCTGCGGCGCAGAGCCACCGGTTCCCGGTCGGCCACGGGCTCACCGTCGATCTCGATGACCCCGGAGGTTGGTTCGACCATCCGGTTGATCATCCGCAGCAGCGTGGTCTTCCCGCACCCGGAGGAGCCCACCAGCACCGTAGTACTGCGTGGTGGGATCACCAGGGAGAAGTCGTCCACGGCGACAGTTCCGTCGTCGTACTCCTTGCGGACTGAGCGGAACTCGATCATGCCCTAGCCTCCGTCGGGTCAGTGACCTGCCGTCACGACGGTACCGGACCGGAGAGCCGGTCGCTTCCCGCAGGCCCCCGTGTCCCGCCCGGCCGCGGCGTCCCCGGGGTCCCGGCCGGGCGGCGCCCCCGGGTCCAGCCTGGCCGGCGCCCGAGGCCGAGAGTCTCACCGAGCCCGGAAGCCCGGCACGGTCATCGGGAACGTCTGGCGAACCGGGCGAAGAATCCCGTGCTGGGTTCCCCCTCGTGGCCCGGGCAGCGCTGGTGCTGCGGGACGCCTCTCAGTACTTGGTCCACGTGCTGGCCACAACCGGCCCAGGTGGTCTTGCCGCAGCGGCGGCAGGTGGTGGGACGACACATTTCGGATGGTCCTTTCGTCAGGGGTGATGGATCGGTTCAGGGTTTCGAAGGCGTGTTGACGTCCGACGGCGGTGCGCGCCGACTGCGCGCCCGCCCAGCGCCACCACGGTCACCAGCGCCGCGGCGAGCACCACGACCGCCCCGCCCGGTGCCGGCAGTTCCAGTGCGAGGACCAGGACGCCCATGCCCAGCACGAAGAAGCCGAAGAGTCGCCGCAGCAGGCCCTCGGGGACCCTGCCGGTCAACGCCGTGCCGAGGAAGGAGCCGGCGACTGCGGCGGCCGTGACCGCGCCGACCAGTGCCCAGTCCAGGCTCACCGTGGTCAGGTACCCGCCCAGGCCGGCGAATGACTTCATGGTGATCACCAGCAACGAGGTGCCCACGGCCGCCGGCATCGCCAGCCCACCGAGCAGCACCAGCGCCGGGACCACGAGGAACCCGCCGCCGGCTCCGACCAGGCCGGTGATCGCGCCCACCACGAAGCCATCGAGGACGGCGCGCCCCGCCGCCATGTCAGTGCGCCGGGGCCGGGCTGTTCCCTTGCGGCGGATCATCGCGGCCGCGCTGGTGAGCATCATGAGCGCGAAGGCGATCATCAGCACGGTGCCGGGCAGGTACCCGCCGACCAGGCCCGCACCGAACGCACCGACCATGCTCGCGCCACCGAAGACCAGGCCGGTGCGCCAGCGCACATTCCCGCGGCGGGCGTGACTGAGCATCCCGACCAGCGAGGTCACGCCGACGATGAACAGGGACGCGCTGATCGCCTCCCGGGGATCCATCCCGGCCACATAGGTCAGCAGTGGGACGGTCAGGATCGAGCCACCGCCACCGAGGAGACCGAGGCTGACCCCGACCAGCACGGCCAGGATCAGGACGACGATCAGATAAGCCTCCATCTGCCGATGCCGGTGCTACCGGGCCCGGACCGGGGTGTCCAGCGTGTCCGTGGTCTGTGACCACGCCTGGAACCCCCCGGTGACCTCGACGACGTCGTGACCGGCCCGGCGCAGAGCCGCCCCGGCCACCGAACTGCGGTTGCCGCTCTGGCAGTAGGCCACGAGCGTGCCCGCGGCGGGCAGGTCGTCCAGATGCCACATCAGCCGTCCGACGGCGAGTTGATCACTCCCGGGGATGGCGCCCTCGGCGTGCTCGGTCCGGTTGCGGACATCCAGGAGGTGGACGTTGTCGCCGTCGGTCAGGTCCTCCAGGTCGTCCGGACTCACGACCGCAGGGACCGCGGTGGGCAGTCCGGCCAGTTCGGTGGTGTACCCGGCGACGTCATCGATCCCTACCCGCACCAGGTGGGCGCGGATGTCCTCGGCGACCTCGCTGTCGGGCGCCAGCAGCACCAGGGGCGCGGTCTCCCGCTCGGGGTCGAACACCCAGGCTCCGTAGGTCGCTGCCTTGTCCGGCCCAGGGATGTGCAGCGCACCGGCGACCGTCCCCCGGTGGACGTCCTCCCGCGGGCGGGTGTCGGCGAAGGTGACCTGCTCCTCCTGCAGGGCAGCGGCGAGGCGTCCGGTGTCCCACTCGGCGAGCGGCGCCAGGGGGCCCAGCACCTGCGGGCCCTCCTTGTTCTGACGCTTCATCCGGGCGAAGTAGGCGTGCGCATCGGGCTGGTCGGCGAGGAGTTCGCTGACGAAGCCCTGCTCGTCGTCGTTGCGCAGGTAGGAAGCCCACCAGGCGAAGAGCCGTTCGTAGCCGACGGTGGTGGCCGGCACGGCGCCGAGGGCTTTGCCGCAGGCGCTACCGGCGCCGTGGGCGGGATAGATCTGCACGTGGTCGGGAAGATCCAGGAGGAGGTTCTTCAGGCTGGCGAACAGGTCCTGGGCACCGGCGAAACGGGTGTCAACCCCGCCTGCGGCCTCATCGAGCAGGTCCGGGCGGCCCAAGTCGCCGACGAAGATGAAGTCACCGGACAGCAGGTAGCCGGGGTCGGAACTGAAGGCGCCATCGGTCACCAGGAAGGACAAGTGCTCCGGGGTGTGCCCGGGGGTGTGCCGGGCCTCGATGGTGATGTTGCCGATGGCGAAACTGTCGCGGTCGTAGAGGCGGGTGCCCTCGAAACCGTACTGCCAGTCCTGCCCTCCCTCCCCGGAGAGGTAGATCCGGGCTCCGGTTGCTGCCGCCAGTTCGCGGGTACCGGACAGGTAATCGGCGTGGATGTGGGTTTCGGTGACCGCCACGATCTGCAATCCGTGCCGATCGGCCAGGTCCAGATACTCAGTGATGTCGCGGCGGGGGTCGACGACGACCGCCTCTCCGCTGGCTTGGCAGCCGATGAGGTAACTCGCTTGGGCAAGGTCCTCGTCATAGATCCGGTCAAGACGCATGAGATTCCTCTCCTCGGGGGACTGCGTTGCAGTCTCACATATACCCTGGGGGGTATGCAAGTGGAGAGATGAGACCGTCGATGTGCCCGGTGTGTCCAGAAGGCCCGACGTCGGATGTCCGCCGGCAGGCAGCGGTGGAGGCGGGTAGCGGACCGCGCGAGCAGGGACGGAGCCAGCGGGCCCGCGCGAGCGGGAACGGCGACCTGCGGTGACGTCTCCGGAGGCGAGCAGGGGCGCGGCCGGCAACGACAGCCGGCCGATCGATCGAGCGCTGGTGTCGTGCGGCCGGTGACGTCAGATGCAGCCGCTGGCCACGGCGCCCGCGTAGGGGACGCCGACGGCGCTGGTGGCCAGCAGCATGAGCATGACCTGGCTTCCGAGGAAGAGTGCCGGCCACCTTTCCGCACGCGCGGCGGGGCGAACCAGATGCCCGATGCGATGGGGCCCGGCGGCGCCCAGTGCTCCGCCGAGGTCCGCCGGCAGACTCATGGAACTCGCCGGATCACCGACCTTCAGCAGCGCGGTCGCCAGCGCACGGGTTCCCGTCCGGCGCCGGGCCGCGTCGTCGGCCGCGATCTCCAGGTAGTGGGGGATGGCTGCGGCTGCCGAGGCGATCAACGGCACCCAGCGAAGGTAGGGGATCAGTGCCCGCACGACGGCCATCACCAGGTGGTGGTGCTGGCGAAGGTGGGCCCGCTCGTGCTCGAGCACGGCGGCCAACTCCTCCTGGTCGAGCCGCTCCCGCGCGCCGGTGGAGACCACCACCCCGCCGTGCCGGGCGGCCAGGGTAAAGACCAGCGGCGCCGGGTCGGGGATGAGCAGCACCGGCTGACCCTGCAGATGTGTTCTGCTCGCCTCGTCACGTATCTCAGCGGCCACCGCTCGCGTTGCCTGCGCGTGTCGCCATGCCCGGGCGGTTGTCGCGGTGAGCAGTCCCATCGCGGCCAGAGTCGGCAGCGCCAGGAGCACGATCGCCGGCACCCAGGTGTTGATCAGAGTGGAACCGGTCCAGGGGTTGGCCGCATCCAGGCACTGGCGGCACACCTCCCCGGCGCGTCCGGGGATCGCGGGACCGGTGAACGCCCAGGCGGCCAACGGGCCCAGGGCCAGTGCGGCCAGCACCCAGGCGAGGGAGCCTGCCGCCAGGATCGCGACCGCCAGTCTCGGGACGTGTGCCAGTGCGGAACTGGCCCGGCGAAGCAGCCATGGACCGCCCAGGGCCACCGCGACCAGGGCAGCGCCGAGCACGCCGATCGTGAGCGTCGGCGTCACCGCCGGGCACCGTCGTCATCGTGCTGCAGGTACTCGCGGAGCAACTCCCGGTCCCGCTCGGGCATGGTCTGTACGAAGTGCATGATCGAGGCGGCCCGGTCACCTCCGGCGTCCAGGGCACGGCCCATCGTCAGCGCAATGTGTTGCTCGCGGCTCATCCGCGGCCGGTGCAGCACGAAGCGGCCCTGCCGCTTGGCGTCCACCATGCCCTTGCGTTCAAGGTTCGACAGCACGGTAGCGATCGTGGTGTAGGCCGGGTCCGCGGGCAACTCGGCGATGATCTCCCGGACGGTGGCAGAGCCGTTGGTCCAGAGCACATCCATCACCTGGGCCTCCAGGGTCCCCAACCGCACCGGCTCGCCGGGACGTTCGCGCGTCCCGCTGCTCACCACGACACCGTCGCCTTCGGCGCCGGCACCGCGCAGGCGACCTGCCCCCGCAGGCGCCACAGCAGCGCCACGCCGGTCAGAACCAGGGCGCCCAGCGCCAGGAAGGGTTGGATCGGAGCGAACCACGTGATGGCGCCGGTGTATCCCAGGGCGAGCAACGCGATCTTGTTACAGACCGGGCATCCGACGGCGAACCAGGCCAGCACGGTTCCGACCATGCCGAACCGGCTGTTGCGCCGTTCCTGGCGTGGGGTCAGCGAGGCGTCGGCGGGGTCGGCCCCGGCACCCTCGGCCACCTCGGCGACGCCCGGGGTGGGGCGCAGGTAGGTGGTGATGAGCATGCCGGTGAACGCTGAGGTCAGCAGCCAGACCGGATAGTTCCACCACACCGGCGGAATTTCCCGGCCGAAGATCGGGTTCGGGATCAGGACGGTCGCGATTCCGATGAGCAGCGCGACGGCGGCCGCCGAGGCCGCGGCGAAGACGAACTGCCGTGGTGTCCATAACCGCAGCCCCTGGCGGGCCATCGCGGCGGTGTGACGTAACGAACTCACGTTCTTCGAAATCCATGTCATCGGGCCAGTATGACTCATGGTTACTATGTTGCATAGTCATCGGCGGTGCGAGCAGAGAGTCAGCAGGAGGTGCAGTAGTGGTGCAACAGGATAACCCGCAATCACGTGCTTGGGTGGTGCCCGCCGTGGTGCTGGGCCTCGTTGCGCTGATGCTGGCGATGGTGTTCCTGCTGCGGGGCGGGTCCTCGGAGCAGACAGGCCCGCAGGAACCAGCCGGCACCAACGGCGCCGCGCAGACCGATCCGGGCCAGGACGGTGCGGACGAGGGCTCGGATGCCGCCGGACCCGAGGCAGGCGACGGGACCACCCAGGAACCGGGTGTACAGGGCCCGCCGGCACGCGTGGAAGGTCCTGAGCAACCCGAGACCGAGGGGGTCGAGCGCCGCGACGCCGATGAACTCCTCGCTGCCGGTCCGGCCGATGCCCCGGTGGTGCTGGTGGTGTTCTCGGACTACCAGTGCCCGTTCTGCGCGCAGTGGAGCGCGGAGACGCTACCGGTGATGATGGAGTACGTCGACGCCGGGGATCTGCGGATCGAATGGCGCGATGTGAACGTCTTCGGTGAGGAATCCGAGCGTGCCGCGCGAGCCTCCTACGCGGCAGCGCTGCAGGGCGGATTCTGGGAGTACCACGAGGCCCTGTTCCCCGACGGGCAGATCCGCTCCCATCGGGAACTCTCCGAAGACGGCCTGACCGAACTCGCCGTGGAAGAGGGGCTGGACGAGGAGCAGTTCACGGCGGATCTGAACGCCCCCGAGACCGCCGAGGAGATCGACCGCAACGCGCAACTGGGTCTGGATCTGGGCGCGTACTCCACGCCGACCTTCATCCTCGACGGCCAGCCCATCATCGGCGCCCAGCCCACCGAGGTGTTCACCGACGCCGTTGAGGCCGCACTGGCCGCTGCGACGGGTTAGCACCATGGAGATCGGACTGCTGACCGCCTTCATCGGCGGAACCCTGGCGCTGCTGAGCCCGTGCGGGGCGCTGCTACTGCCGGCGTTCTTCGCCTCTACCCTCGGCTCCGGGGCGAGACTGTGGCTGCACGGTCTGCTGTTCTACGCCGGTCTGGTGCTGGTGCTGGTGCCCCTGGGAGTGGGGGCCGGGGCCATCGGGCTGCTGTTCTCCACCTACCGCGAGCCGGTGATCGCCATTGCGTCGCTCCTGCTCATCGTGCTCGGCGTGGTGCAGGTCCTGGGTCTGGGGTTCGATCCGGCCCGGATGCTGCCCGGAGCCCGCGGGCTGCAGAACCAGGCCCAGGTACGCACCGGGATGCTCAAGACGGTGTTACTGGGCGCGGTCGGGGGTATTGCCGGATTCTGCGCCGGCCCGATCCTGGGGGCGGTGCTGACCATGGCGGCTACCCAGGATTCCCTGGTGCTCTCCGGGGCGATGCTGGCCATCTACGGGGCGGGCATGGTGGTCCCGCTGCTCGTGCTCGCCTCGGTCTGGGGCCGGTTGGGCGCCAAGGGCCGCTCCGTGCTGCGCGGGCGCACCTTCAGCGTGTTCGGCCGGCGGCTGCACACCACCTCGGTGATCACCGGCGTGCTCATGGTTGTGGTCGGTGTCGCGTTCTGGACCACCAACGGATTCGTGGGGACCCCCGCCCTGCTGCCCACCTCCACCCAGGCCTGGTTGCAGGAACGCAGCGCCGTGCTGGCCCACCCCGCGCTGGACGTGTTCGCGATCGTGGTGGCCGCCGTCGTCGTTCTGCTCATCTGGGCACGCCTGCGCAAGCGCCGCCACCAGCCGATCCGGCAGGAGGCCGCGAAGGCCGCAGCGGACCAGGAGGACCGGTGAGGGCGCGGTGCCGGACGGCGCTGGCCGGTGCCGCGGCAACCCTCCTGCTCCTGGCCGGATGCTCGGCACCCGCCGACGAACAGCCGACGCCGGAGGAACAGCCGACCTCGGATGACGGGCAGGCCACATCGGAACAGGCCGAGACCGACGCGGCGGAGGACGCCGGGACGACACAGTCATCACCGGGAGTCACGGCCGGAGCGTGCGACGAGCCCGGGGACGATCTCGACCGCGCCCCCGACCTCGATCCCGAGCCCCTGGCCGAGATGGACCCGGCGGGCACCTGGCTGCCTTATCACCTGGAGGCTCGCCGGATCGTCCAGACTCCCTTCGACGTGCTGCCGGCCGAGCGCGGCGAGGTGTTCCTCGCCCCGGCGGAGCGCGAGGGTGCCCTGACGTTCAGCGCGGTGGACGCCGAGGGCAGCGTGTTGTGGGCGGCCGAGCGCCCGCCCGGTTGCGCCGGCTTCACTCTGGCCGGTACCGAGGACGGTCAGGATCTGGCAGTGCTCACCGATGTGGACCCCGGCGGCGACTCCGGGGAACGTGCGAGGACCACCGCGACGGCGTATGACCTGCGCACCGGTGAGCACGCGTGGGGGCCGGTGCCGGTGGGCGGGCCGCACGTGGGCCCGGGCCTCGTCTTCGCCGCACCAGGGGCCGGGCCGACCGGCGACGGCGGTGCGCGGCTGGTGCTGGACGCCGCCACCGGGGAGATCCTGGCCGACGGGGAGGAGGACGACGCCCGCGTCCTGGGGGAGTACGACGGCACCGTGCTGATGGTCGCCGGCGACCACGTGCTCGCCCTGGCCGGTGCCGCCCAGGAGGAGGTGTGGCGCTTGGATGCGACCGAGTACGGCTGGGACCCCACCGACCTGGCGCCGGCCGCCGGTACCGGTGCGGATCGCCAAGTGACCAGACTGCAGGTGGCACCGGGTGTAGCCGCGGCCATCGACCTGGAGCAGGGCCTGGTGCTGGCCGAGGACGTCACCGATGCCGTCGTCGAGGAGTCCACCGGCACCAGGGTGGTGCTGGAGGGCGAGCACGCACGCGCCTTTGACGCGAGCGGCGAAGAACTGTGGGCGTACCTGCTAACCGAACCCGCCACGATCGAGGGTGCCGGTGGAGTCATGCTCTATCTGCGCTCCGGCGACAGCGTGCGGGTACACAACGTGCTCACCGGGGAGGTGGCGGAGGCCTATGACCCGCAGGGGCAGGGCGAGATCCTGGTGCCGGCGGTGATCGCGGCGAACGGGGCCACCGTGGTGGTCGCGACCGAGGGGTACCCACTGGTGACGATCGTCGCCGACGAGGACCGGGAGCCGCAGGAGTAGCGTCGCCGCACGGTCTCGGGCCGGGCCGCGGTGTAGATTGAACCCGGTGGGTGGGCGTGTGCCTGGACGTGCCCCGGCGTGATGAGGAGTGCGGTGACCGTTTCGCTCACGAGGCGCCGGTGGGCGCTGTTCGCGCTGTTCTTCGTGCCCGGGCTCTCGCTGGCCTCCTGGGTCACCCGGACCCCGGCGATCCGGGACCTCCTGCACGCCTCGACGGCGCAGATGGGTCTGGTGCTCTTCGGGCTCTCGGTCGGATCGATGCTGGGGATCCTGTGCTCCGGGGCTCTGGTCGCCAAGTTCGGGGGACGGCCGGTGATCGCGGCCGGGATCGCCGGTGTGGCGCTGAGCATGCCCGTCATCGGTCTGGGCGCCGGTGCCGGAGCGGCCTGGGTGGTGGCGGCGGGGTTGTTCGTCTTCGGCCTGGGTCTCGGCGCTGCGGACGTGGCGATGAACGTCGAGGGTGCCGACGTGGAGCGGGCCGGGCGCCGGCCGTTCCTGCCGGCGCTGCACGGGTGTTTCAGCCTGGGCACGGTGGTCGGCGCCCTGGCCGGCATCGGCGCCACCGCCACCGGCTTCCCCGTGGTCTGGCACCTGGTGCTCACCGGCGCGCTCGGTGCCGGGGTGTTCGGTGCGGCTATCCGCAGCGTATTGCCGGGCACCGGGCGCGTCCCGCTCCTGCGAGCCGATGGCTCGGCGGGGACCGCCGCGACGCCACCGATCTGGAAGGACGCCCGCCTGGTCCTCATCGGGGTCATCGTGCTGGCGATGGCGCTGACCGAAGGAACCGCAAACGACTGGTTGCCGTTGATCATGGTGGACGGGCATGGATTCGGCGAAGCGTGGGGTTCGGCGATATTCGCCGTGTTCGCCGCCTCGATGACCCTTGGTCGTTTCGCCGGAGGGCCGGTGATCGCCAGGCTCGGCCGGGCGCTGGTGTTGGGTATCAGTGCGGGCTTCGCGCTCCTGGGTCTGGTGGTGGTGGCCTTCGTGGACAGTCAATTCACCGCGGTGGCCGCCGTCGTCCTCTGGGGGCTCGGCGCCTCGCTGGGCTTTCCGGTGGCCTTGTCCGCGGCAGGTGATTCCGGGCCGAACCCGGCGGTGCGGGTGTCCCTGGTGGCCACCATCGGCTACATCGCGTTCCTGGTGGGCCCGCCGCTACTGGGCTTCGTCGGCGAGCAGGTGGGCCTGCGTCACGCACTGGTGATCCCGATGATCGTGGTGCTGGTGGCGATGTTCCTGTCCCCGGCGGTGAAGAACCGGCCGGTGGTGGAACGCCAGGGGCTCGCGGACGAACCGGTGGCGCCGACTCGGCTTTGACGCCCCACCGAGGGTGCGGACCGACGACGTTGACACGCTCGCGGTGAATGTGTCACTGTATTAGTGACCTAATACAGGCATACATGTGAGGCGAGTCAGTGGAGTTCGACACATCCGCACCGATCTGGGTGCAACTCGTCTCCGAGTTCGCCCGGTCGATCGTGGTCGGCGAGTGGGCGCCGGGGAGCAAGGTCCCCGGGGTGCGGGAGCTGGCCGCCGGACTCGGGGTGAATCCCAACACCGCCCAGCGCGCTCTGGCCGAACTCGAGCGGCAGGGCCTGTGCCGGTCCGAGCGTACCGCCGGCAGGTTCGTCACCGAGGACGCGTCGCGAATCAATCGGGTGCGGGCCGAGCTCACCCGGGACGCGGCTGACGAATTCATCCGCCGGGCCCAGGGACTGCGCATGCCACCCGACCAAGCACAACAACTCATCGAGGAGAGGTGGACGGCCCATGTCGACCACGATCAGAACCGAACCGGCACCGGGGGAGCCTGAGATGACCCACGCCCGCGCCACATCGGCTATCCGTACCCGCGGTCTGTCCGTGCATTACGGCCAGACCACCGCCCTGGACGACTTCGACCTCGACCTCGCCCCGGGGCAGATCGTCGGGCTGCTGGGCGAGAACGGCTGCGGCAAGACCACGCTGCTGAAGGTTCTGGCCGGAGTGCTCAGCGACTACTCCGGTGAGGTCACCATCGCCGGGCACCGGCCGGGCCCGGAGTCCAAGGCGCTCGTCTCCTTTCTTCCCGACGCCAGTTTTCTCCCCGACGGCGCCAAGGTCTCGTACTGCCTGGACCTTTACGCGGACTTCTTCGCCGACTTCGACCGGGAGCGAGCGGCAGACCTCATCGGATTCTTCGGGCTGCGCGACGGCATGCGGCTGAAGGAGATGTCCAAGGGTATGCGCGAGAAGGTGCAGATCGCCCTGGCGATGTCACGCGATGCCCGGGTCTTCCTGCTCGACGAGCCGATCGCCGGTGTGGACCCGGCGGCGCGGCAGGTGATTCTCGACGGCATCCTGCGCAACCTCTCCGCCGATTCCCTGCTGGTCATCACCACGCACCTCATCCATGACCTGGAGTCCATTCTCGACTCGGTGGTGATGATGCGGCACGGTCGGGTCGTCCTGCAGGGCGAGGCGGACGATCTGCGCGGCGAGCACTCCGCGAGTTTGGATCACATCTTCAAGGAGACCTACCGATGATGCTGCTCAAACACGAATGGCTGCGCACCCGCACCCTGGTGGGGACCGTGGCCGGAGTGGCCGTGCTCCTCACCCTGCTCGGTACCGTGCTCACCGCGACGGCTTGGCCCGTGCTGAGCCCACTCGGCATGTTGCTGGGTGGTATCGCCATCACCGTGCTCGTCCCTGGCCTGCAATTGGCACTCACGGCCGATTACTACCGGTCCAGTTACAGCCGTACCGGGTACTTCACCCATTCCCTGCCGATCGGCGGCGGGAGGATCTATGCCGCCAAGGCCACCTGGGCGGTGCTGGTGACCCTCGCTGGGCTCGGACTCACCCTGGTCCTGTTCGGAGTGTTCTGGGTGGGCGTGGGCCCCGCCGTCGGGATGGACCGCAACCCGTTCACCGCAGCGGGCATGCTCTGGGACCGGCTCAGCGCGGTGAGTTCGAGCGGCATGCTCGCCGGCGGGGCGCTACTGCTGCTGGCGATGTACCTGATCTGGCCGATCCACTACTTCTTCGCCGTCTCGCGAGGCAGCGAGCGTCCGCTGAACCGGTGGGGACTCGGCGGGCCGGTCCTGGTGTTCGTCGTGCTGTACACGGTCACCCAATTGGCGGGCATCATCGGGATGATCGCCATTCCGTTCGGGATCGGCCTGCAGAACGGAGCGCTGGGAGTGGTGTCCTACAGCATCATCGCCGAGATGCAGCTCGGGTCCGCAAGTACCGAGGACGTGATGCCGCTGGGCTTCATCCCGGCGATCCTCCTGGTGACCCTCTTCTGCGCATGGCGCACGGTGCAGTCCTGGAACCACAAGGTCTCGCTGGCCTGAGAGCCAGCGCGAAGCCGGCAGCGAGAAGCCGGGACGGGCCCGTCGATCGGAGGGATCGGCGGGCCCGTCTGTGTGGCGTGCACCTCCCGATGGGTAGTTGTACTTTCAACTATCCACCGCTACACTGGTGATTGCACGTTCAACTACTTTGCCCAGTCGAGAAGGAGGCGCACCGATGACCGAGGTCGCCAGTTCGTCAGCGGTGAGCGAGAAGACCCTCGCCGCGCAGACCGCCATGGACGCCGTCACCCTGCACGTTGGGGATCTTGACCTGATGTCGTCCTACTACTCGGAGGCGCTGGCCATGGAGCCGATCGAGGAGCGGTCCCGGGCGGCCGGTGTGCACCGGGTGCTGGGGCGCGGAGAGGTGCCCCTGGTCCGGTTGATCTCCACGCCCGGCCTTCCTGCGGTGGACCCGCGGCAAGCCGGACTGTTCCACACCGCCTTCCTGTTCGAGGACAAGGCCAGCCTGGCGGCCACGGTGTATCGGGCGGCCCAGGATCCCCGCAGCCGGTTCGTCGGCTCCAGCGACCACCTGGTCAGCGAGGCCTTCTACTTCACCGACCCGGAGGGCAACGGCATCGAACTCTATGTCGATCGGGACCGCTCCGAGTGGACTTTCCGCGACGGCCAACTGCAGATGGCGTCCAACTTCCTCGACCCGAACGCCTACCTGCGCGCACACCTCGATGAGGACGTTCTGGCAGCCGGAGCGCGCCGGGCCGGCACGGTCGGACACGTGCACCTGCAGGTGGGCGACATCGCTTCCGCGCGGAAGTTCTACGTGGACCTCCTCGGGTTCGAAACCACGGTCGAGACCTACCCAGGGGCCCTGTTCGCCGCTGCCGGCGGCTATCACCACCACGTGGCGATGAACACCTGGAACAGCCGCGAGGCGGGCCCCCGCGCGGCCACCCTGGGCTTGGGCGACGTGGCGATCACTGTGCCCCGGCGGGAGGATCTGGACGCACTCGTGGCCCGGTTGTCGGCTGAGCAGGTCCAGCACCAGGACACCGGGCGCTCGGTGGTAGTCAAGGATCCGTGGGGTACTCAGGTGACGATCGCCTTGCCCGGCACGAGCACCGAGGAACTGCTCAGTCGCTGACCGTCACGCTCGCTCAGCGCGCCGGGGCCAGGGCTCGTGGGTGTCCGGCGACCTTGGCGGTCTGGATCTCGCGGTGGATCCGCAGCGCACGGAGGGCACTGAGGATCGCGACCAGGTCCACCACCTCCTGCAGCAGGGCACCCACGACAGCGGGCAGGTACCCGAACGCCGCTACCAGCATCAGGCCGACCGAGATGATGATGCCCAACCAGATGGACTGCAGCGCGATCCTGACGGTGCGCCGGCCCACGTGGATCACATCTGCCACCCGGCCGATGTCCTCGGAGGTGATCACCGCAGAGGCGGACTCGCTCGCGGCCGTGGCCCCACGTGCCGCCATCGCGATCCCGACGTCGGCCACCGCCAGTACCGGCGCGTCGTTGATACCGTCACCCACCATCAGCGCCGGCCTCGGCTGCAGTTGCTGCACCACCTCGATCTTGGTTCCCGGGGTGGTTTCGGCGTAGACGTCCTCGATCCCGGCCTGTGCCGCGATCGACTTCGCGGTGGCTGCCACGTCGCCGGTGACCATGGCGATCGTGCGCACGCCGTGTTCCTTGAGGCGCTGCACGGTCTCGGCGGCGTTGTCCTTCAGCGGGTCGGAGAGCACGATCACCCCGGCCAGCCGCGTGCCGGTGGAGACGTAGACGGCGGTCTCACCCGGGCGAAGCTCGGTCCGCTGCACCGGGCCGGTGACCTCCTCGATGAAAGTCGGCTTGCCCACGCGCACGCTCGTGCCGTCGGCGAGCGTGGCCTGCACGCCGTTGGTGGCGATCTCCTCGGCGGCGGTGACCTCGGGCAACGGCAACCCCTCGGCCCGGGCGTGGGCGACGATGGGGTCGGCGAAGACGTGCACCGAGTACTGCTCGACGGCACCCGCCGCCCGCAGCGTCTCGGTCGCCGACTCCTCGCCCGGCCTGATGTCCACCACGATGGGCTTGCCCTTGGTCAGGGTGCCGGTCTTGTCCAGGGCGGCCGAACGGACCCGGGCCAGGGTCTCCAACGCGCCGCCCTCCTTGACGATCACGTTCAGCCTGGCCGCCGAACTCATCCCGCCCATGAAGGCCACCGGCGTGGCGATCAGCAGGGGACACGGAGTGGCCACCACGAGCACCTCGGCGAACCGGGTCGCGTCTCCGCTGATGTACCAGGCCAGTCCGGCGATGGTCAGTGACAGGATCGTGAAGGGCACCGCGTACCGGTCGGCCAGGCGCACCATCGGCGCCCGGGACTCGACCGCCTCGGTGACCAGACGCACGATCGAGGCGTAGTGGGAGTCCGCGGCGACCTTGTCCGCACGCAGGGTGAACGCCTCGGTGGTATTGACCGTCCCGGACAGGATCGAGTCGTCCTCGGCGTAGGTGACCGGGATCGGCTCGCCCGTCACCGAGGACTCATCGATCACCGCTCGCTTGGAGACCAGGGTGCCGTCCACCGGCACCACCTCACCCGAGCGCACCACCAGTAGGTCCCCGACAGCGACCTCGTCCACGGCGATGCGTTCGACCTCCGAGGTGCCCGGGCCGATCCGCTGCGCGAAGGACGGGGCCCGGTTGACCAACAGGTCCAGTTCACGACTGGCGCGGTGCGCGGCGTAGTTCTCCAGCGCCTCCCCGCCGGTGAGCATGAGCGCGATGATGAGGCCCGCGATGTACTCACCGACCATCAAGGTGGCGACCATGGCCACCACGGCCAGGATGTCCAGGCCCCAGTGCCCGGCCATCAGATCGCGGAACATGTCCCAGGCGGTGACGGCGATGACGATGCCGATGACCCCGATCGCCAGCACAGCCACCGCGGTGGGCTGCCCGGTCGCGGTGAGGACCAGCGCCACGATGATGGCGACGAACGCCACGATGGCCAACGGCTGCGTACGAATGAATCGAAGCGCCCTCATGGCGGCACCATATCGCCAGGGGTTCAGTGATGAGTGGGCCCGATGTCCCAGAACGCGGTCCGTCACATCAGTCGGGGCTGGGCAGGCCCGCCATGACGGCGTCGAACGCTGCTGCGGTGAGCGCGGTCAACGACCCGGCGAACCCGGCAGCCGCGTGCTTGTGCAGGACCGTTCGCAGCGTGGTCAGGGACACGTTCACGACCAGGGACGGATAGGTTTCGGAATCCGGGTCCATTCCCGTGCGAGCGGCGACGGCGCGGGTCAGTTCCCGCCCGATCACCGCTGAGGACCCCACCAGTGCGGGTAGGAGTTCCGGATTGTCATCGACCGCCTGCATACGCAACTGCCACCGGTGCTGATCCTGCGCGATCGCCTCGGCGTACCCCACGAACACCTGCTTCAGTGACTCCAGCGGCGGCTCGGTCGCGGGGCGCGCCCGCAGGATCGCGGCCAGGGCGGGTGCCAGTTCCGGATCGGTCCCGACCAGGACGTCCTCCTTGCTCGTGAAGTAGTTGAACAGCGTCCGCTGCGAAACCCCCGCCTCAGCAGCGATCTGCTCGGTCGTGACCGCGTGCAGGCCGCGCTCGGCCACCAGGGACAGGCCGGCCATCTGGAGTGCCCGCCAGGTGGTGCGCTTCTTCCGCTCCCGCAATCGAACGCCGTCGTCACCGGCAGCGTGCGGCTGGACCGGGACGGAGGCTCGCTTGGTGGACATCACCGCGTAGCGTACCGGAAGTCTGGTTCAGTAACTGCAAAGTTGCAGTTACTGCAGTATTGCCTCTACGCTCGATCGCGTCCTGGGGCCGTGTGCGCACCCAGGGATCAAGGAGCACCTCACGCATGACTGGTTCAGTCAGCCCCGCACCGACGTGGGGACTGAGTCGAGCATCCAGGATGGTGTTCATCGGTCTGCTGCTGGGCATGCTGGTGGCCTCGATCAGCCAGACGATCGTCTCTCCGGCGATGCCGATCATCGTGGCCGACCTCGGCGGCATCGATCACTACAGTTGGCTGGCGACGGCGGCGATGCTGGTGTCCGCAGTGGTGGTGCCGATCGTGGGGAAGCTGTCCGACCTGTACGGCCGGCGCGCGTTCTACCTGGCCGGCCTCAGCATCTTCCTGCTCGGCTCGATCCTGGCCGGACTGGCCCCGAGTTTCTGGTGGCTGGTCGCGGCTCGCGGGGTCCAGGGCCTGGGGATGGGCGCGTTGATGACGCTGTCCCAGACCATCATCGGCGACATCATCCCCCCACGTCAGCGCGGCAAGTACCAGGGGTTCATGGGCGCGGTGTTCGGCGTGACCTCGATCGCCGGTCCGTTGCTCGGTGGCTGGATCACCGACCACTGGGGCTGGCGATGGTTGTTCTACGCCGCGCTGCCGGTGGGTGTGGTGGCACTGGTCTTCATCACCAAGTACCTGCATGTGCCGCACGTGCAACGCAGGGCCAAGATCGACGTGGCCGGCATCGTGACGCTGGCCGCCGCACTGGTGTCGATCCTGCTCGCCACCTCCTGGGGCGGCACCACCTACGCGTGGGGTTCACCGCAGGTGCTGGGCCTGTTCGCGCTGGGCATGGTACTGCTCGCCGCCTTCATCCTGATCGAACTGCGGGCCGAGGAACCGGTGCTCCCGTTGCGTCTGTTCCGCAACTCGATCCTGACCTTCTCCAACATCGCCAGCCTGATGATCGCGATGAGCATGTTCGGCGCGATCTTCTATATCCCGGTCTACGCCCAGGGAGTCCTCGGTGTCAGCGCCACCGTGTCCGGAGCGATCATGATCCCGATGAGTCTGGCGATGATCGTGGTGGGCATCGTGATCGGGTTCCTCATCACCAGGACCGGGAGGTACAAGGTCTTCATCGTCGGGGGCACCCTGACGATGCTGGCCGGGTTCGGTCTGCTGCTGCGGATGGACTACGGCTCCTCCGAACTGCAGTTGACCGTGGCGATGGTGGTGCTGGGCGCCGGACTGGGCGGATCGATGCAGCCGTTCACGATCATCGTGCAGAACGCGGTGAGTCAGCGTGACCTCGGCGTGGCCACCGCGACGGTCCAGTTCTTCCGTAACACCGGGGGAACGGTTGGGACGGCGGTGCTGGGGACCATCATGACCTCCAGGATGGTCACCACGATTCCGCACCACCTGCCCGAGGGGGTCGAGGAGGTGCTTCCGGCCGAAGGCCTGGGTGCGGACTCGGTTCTCGATCCGACCTTGCTGGCCGAGTTGCCCGAGGCCATGGCCGAGGCGGTGCGCCGAGGGATGGCCGATGCGCTGCACACGGTCTTCCTCGCGGCCGTGCCACTGGTGCTGCTGGCGGTGATCGCCTCCATGCTGGTCAAGTCGATCCCGCTGCGCACCACCCTGCACGATCCTGCAGACGCGCGCGGTTCGATCGCCGTGCACGCGAGGGTGGGTGTCGACGCACCGGAACGCACGGGACGAGACGCGGGCGGAACCGGACCTGACCGGTAGGGTCCGCACGACCGGTCCGGGTGCTGCTGATCCTCCCCGGGAGCCTGGCCCGGGACGTCCTCCCGACCTGGAGGACCAGGACCCGGCCCGGCCCGGCGGGTGTGGTCGCTCATCCCGGTCGTGGTCGCCGCCGCCGCGGTCATCCCTTCAATCCGAGGCCGGGACCTGGTGCGCCGCTCGCCGAAGGGTTGTACCGTGCGAAGCACAGGTGCGTCTGGGATCTGCGGCGCCACGAGCCACGTCGATGGTCTCAGCGGCACGCCAACTGCGTTCGAAGGAGCATGCTGTGGCCGCGAAGACTGCAAATAGTTTCGGTGCGCGCGACCAGTTGCGCGTCGGTGAGGTCCAGTACCAGATCCACCGACTCGACGCGGTGGAAGGAGCAGAGCGCCTGCCCTACAGCCTGAAGGTGCTACTGGAGAACCTCCTCCGCAACGAGGACGGGCGGGTGGTCACTGCCGAACAGGTCCAGGCCATGTTGGCCTGGGACCCACAGGCGGGCGCGCAGGACAGCGCCGAGATCCAGTTCACCCCGGCCCGGGTGTTGATGCAGGACTTCACGGGGGTGCCGTGCGTGGTCGACCTGGTCGCGATGCGCGATGCCATGACGGCTGCCGGAGGTGACCCTGCCAAGATCAACCCGCTGATCCCCACAGACCTGGTGATCGATCACTCGGTGATCGCCGACGTGTTCGGCTCTTCCGATGCCTTCCGGATCAACACCGACCTGGAGTTCGAGCGCAACCACGAACGCTACGGACTGCTGCGCTGGGGCCAGAGCGCCTTCGATGACTTCTCGGTGGTGCCGCCGGGGACGGGTATCTGCCACCAGGTGAACCTGGAGTACCTGGCTCAGGTGGTCTTCACCTCCGAACGTGACGGGCGGCCGGTGGCCTACCCCGACTCGCTGGTCGGCACCGACTCCCACACCCCGATGATCAACGGTCTGGGGGTCCTGGGCTGGGGTGTGGGCGGGATCGAGGCCGAGGCCGCCATGCTCGGCCAGCCGCTGTCGATGCTGATCCCGCGGGTCGTGGGCCTGAAACTGACCGGCGAGTTACCGGAGGGCACCACCGCCACCGACCTGGTTCTCACCGTGGCCCAACTGCTGCGTAGCACCGGGGTGGTGGGCAAGTTCGTGGACTTCTTCGGCCCCGGGGTCGGCAGCGTCCCGTTGGCGACGCGCGCCACCCTGGGCAACATGAGCCCGGAGTACGGCTCGACCGTGACGATCTTCCCGGTCGATGCCGAGACCCTGGACTACCTGCGCCTGACCGGCCGCTCGGCCGAGCAGGTCGCCCTGGTGGAGGCCTACGCCAAGGAGCAGGGCCTGTGGCACGACCCGGATCATGTGCCCGACTACAGCCAGGTGGTCGAACTTGACCTGGGGACGGTCGAACCATCGCTGGCCGGTCCGAGCCGTCCCCAGGACCGGATCCCGCTCAAGGCCGCCCAGGGCACGATCCGCGGATTGCTCGCCGGATGGGAGCACGACGACGCCGTCCAGGGCGGGTTGGACGACGCCTCGGCCGGGTCCTTCCCGGCCAGTGATCCGATCGCGGTCAGCACCCTGACCGAGCGTGACGATCCGCCGCGGACCGGTACCGCGAAGTCACCGTCGTCCTGGCCCTCGGACCCGGTGGAGATCATGTTGGACGATTCCCCGGCGCACCTGGACCACGGGGACGTGGTGATCGCCGCGATCACCTCCTGCACCAACACGTCCAACCCCTCGGTGATGCTGGGCGCCGGACTACTGGCGAAGAAGGCGGTGGAGCAGGGCCTGCAGTCCAAGCCGTGGGTGAAGACCTCCTTGGCTCCCGGTTCTCGCATTGTCACGGACTACTACGAGCGCAGCGGACTGACCTCCTACCTCGACCAGCTCGGATTCAACCTCGTGGGGTATGGCTGCACCACCTGTATCGGGAACTCCGGCCCGCTGATCCCCGAGGTGAGCGAAGCCGTCACCGGTCACGACCTCACGGTGGCCTCGGTGCTGTCCGGCAACCGCAACTTCGAAGGCCGCATCCACGGCGAGACGAAGATGAACTTCCTGACCTCACCGCCCCTGGTGATCGCCTACGCCCTGGCCGGCACCATGCACACCGACCTGTTGCGCGAACCGCTCGGGCAGAACGCCGAGGGCCAGGACGTCTACCTGCGCGACATCTGGCCGACCGCCCAGGAGGTCAAGGAGGCCGTCGATGCCGGGGTCGAGGCGCAGATGTTCACCGACGGGTACTCCGATGTGTTCACCGGCGATGAGAACTGGCAGAACATGGGCATATCGGAGTCCGAGACGTTCGACTGGGACGACGAGTCCACCTATGTGCGCCGGCCCCCCTACTTCGATGACATGCCGGCCGAGCCGCAGCCGATGAGTGACATCACCGGTGCCAGGGTGCTGGCCTACCTGGGGGACTCGGTCACCACCGACCACATCTCCCCGGCGGGGGCGATCCGGCCCGACTCCCCGGCCGGGAGGTACCTGAAGGACCACGGTGTGAAGGTGAAGGACTTCAACTCCTACGGTTCGAGGCGCGGGAACCACGAGGTGATGATCCGTGGCACGTTCGCCAACGTGCGCCTGCGGAACAAACTCGTGCCCGAGGTCGAGGGTGGTTACACCCGGCACCTGCCCGACGGGGAGCCGGAGAGCATCTTCGACGCCGCGCAGAAGTACGTTGCCGACGGCACCCCGTTGGTGATCCTGGCCGGCGCCGATTACGGCTCGGGCTCCTCCCGTGACTGGGCCGCCAAGGGCACCATGCTCATGGGTGTCCGGGCGGTGCTGGCCGCCTCCTTCGAACGCATACACCGGTCCAACCTCATCGGCATGGGCGTGCTGCCGCTGCAGTTCCCCGAAGGGGAGTCCGCCGAGGATCTCGGGCTGAGTGGTGAGGAGACCTACTCGATCACCGGCCTGGAGGGGGTGGACTCGGTCCCGGAGACGGTCACGGTGGGTATCACCGACGACGACGGGCAGACCCGGGAGGTGCAGGCACGGGTGCGCATCGACACCCCGGCCGAGGCGGCCTACTTCCGCCACGGCGGGATCCTGCCCTACGTGCTGCGTCAGCTGCTCGAGGACTGAGGCGGGCGCGTCTCCCGGAAGGCGCGCAAGGGACCCGCCCGATCTGCGCGACCTGATCAGGTCCGTCACCGAGTTCTACGCCGCCGCCCCGGCCGTCTGAGCACGGCTACCGGGGATGAAAAGCGCCGAGATCAGCGCACCCAGGACCAGGAAGCCCGCACACCACCACATGGCCGCGGTGTAGCCGGCGCTGAAGAGTTCCGGGATCGCGTAGTCGTCCCCGGAGAGGCCGACGATCGCCGGCAGCGCCGCCACCGCCAGCAGGCTGCCCGCCCGGGCGACGGCGTTGTTCACCCCGCTGGCGATCCCCACCTGGTGCCGCGGCACCGCGGCCATCACCGTGGCCGTGAGCGGGGTGACCATCAGGGTGATCCCGGCGCCGAAGAGGGCGACACCGGGCAGCACCTGCGTGGCGTACGGAGCCTCGGCTCCGATGGTGGCCAGGAGTAGCACGCCGACCGCGGCCAGGGCGGGTCCGGCGCTCATCAGGAACCGGGCACCGGTGCGCGCCATCAGCGCGCCCACCCGGGGCGAGAACAGCAACATCAGCACCGTGAACGGCACCGTGGCCAGGCCGGCCTGCAGCGGGCTGTACCCGCTGACCACCTGCAGTTGCAGCACCAGGAAGAACATCAGTGCGCCCAGGGCTCCGTAGCTCACGAACGTCATCACGTTGGCCGCGGAGAAGGCTCGGATGGTGAAGACGCCCAGCGGAAGCATCGGATGGGGAGTGTGATGCTCGACGACGACGAAGCTCACCAGGGCGGTCAGCCCCACCAGGGCGGGCAGCCACTCGCCCTGGATCAGCGCGTAGGTGATGCCGCCCAGACCGATAAGGGCCAGGGCGGCGCCGGTGACATCGAATCGCGACCGTTGATCACGGGCGATGCCGGGGGACTTGGGGACGTACCGCCACGCGATCAGGACCACGAGGGCTGCCAGGGGCAGGTTGATGAAGAATACCCATCGCCAGGACAGGATCTCGATCAGCCACCCCCCGAGCAGGGGGCCGATCGCGCTGGAGATACCGGACCAGGCCGCCCAGACCCCGATCGCCCGCGGCCGGTCCGTTTCGGTGATCGTGGCCTGGATGATCGCCAGGCTGCTCGGGGTGAGCAGGGCAGCGGCCACCCCTTGCAGGACCCGCGCGGCGATGAGTTGATCGATGCTGATCGCGAGGCCACACGCGAGCGAGGTGATGGCGAAGCCGGCGGTCCCGATAAGGAAGATGCGCCGCAGGCCGAGCCGGTCCCCGAGTGAACCACCCACGAGCACGAGCCCGGCGAGGGTGAGCATGTAGCCGTTGACCACCCACTGCAGGTTCGCCAGCGTGGCATCCAGGTCCAGCCCGATGGGGCGCAGGGCGACGTTGACCACGGTGCCATCCAGCAGCGCGATCGCCGAGGCGAGCGTCGCCGTCAGCACCACCCACCGGCCCTGGGCGGAGCCGAGCGCGACGCCAGTCACGGACCTATCGTCTCACTGCGCCCGATTGGGGCTTGTGTGCATCTCTGGCTCCCGGGTGATGCGTCGGACGTCCTCGGCACGGGATGATGGGCCGATGTGGCCGGTTGAGAGCGCGCGCGGGGCAGTCCCGGAGGAGCCGGGCGCCGTGCTGGTGGATCGGCTGTGGCGTCTCAGCGCCGCCGACGGGGCGCCGCGGTTCGTGGGGATCGATGGCCGCAGCGGCGCCGGCAAGTCCACGCTTGCCGAGGTCGTCGCGACCGGTCTGGACGCGGACGAGTCCGGCGCCGTGCTGGTGATCGACGGAGATGACTTCTACGCCGGGGGAAGCGCGCTCACCTGGGATCGGCGGACCGTTGCCGAGCAGGCCGAGCGCGTGATCGACTGGCGGCGCCAACGCCAGGTGCTCGAGGCGCTGCGTGAGCACGGGAGTGCCACCTGGCACCCGTTCGACTGGGACGCCACGGACTGGGACGGGGAGCCGCCGCCGTTCTCGAGGGTGCCGGTGCACGCTCGGGTGGCGGCGGTGGTGATCCTGGAGGGTGCCTACAGTTGCCGGCCCGAACTGCGTGACCTTCTGGACCTGGCCGTCCTGCTACGGGTCCCTGATGAGGTACGGATCCGGCGACTGCGTGCGCGCGACGGTGAGGATGAGCATGCCGACTGGAGCGCGCGCTGGGCGGGAGCGGAGGACTACTACTTCACCCACGTGATGCCGCCGGGAAACTTCGATCTGGTGCTGCATTCGGGATAGTGCGCCGGTCACCGCCTTAATCACTCGGCCCGTGGCAATTCCCCTCCGGTGGTGCCTCCGCGTAGGCATCGGCCAGGCGCATCCAGGAGTAGGTCGGATCCTGAGGGGTACCGGGTGGTGAGTTCTCCCATTCCTCCTGGCGGCCCAGGGGGGTCAGGTCGAGCAGGTCCAGGACCATCATGAACGGTTCCTCTCCACGCGCGTGGGTGGACCAGGAGTGGAACACCTGCGAGCCCCTACGCAGGAAGACGCTGATCGCCTGGTGCTCCTCGCCGTCGACCGTGGCGCCGAACTCGGTGTTGAAGGCGTCGCCGATCGTGGAGTACCACGGTAGGTCCCAGCCCATCCGGTCCCGGAAGGTGAGCAACCGGGGGAGCGGGGCCCGGGAGGTCAGGACGAAGGAGGTGCGCCGGGCGTGCAGGTGGGAGAGCGGTCCGACGCGCTCGGCCATCATCGAGCACCCGTCGCAGCCCTGGGTCCAGTCCGGAGCGAACATGAAGTGCTGCACGATGAGCTGGTCGCGGCCCTGGAACAACTCGAGCAGGGTGACCCTGCCCTCGGGCCCTTCGAAGGCGTAGTCGGATCGCACCGGCACGATCGGCATCCGCCGGCGGGCGGCGCTGATCGCATCCTTCATCCGGGTCAGTGCCTTCTCCTGTTGCAGCAGCACGCCCCGGGCGTCCTCCCAGGTGGCTCGGTCCACCACCTGCGGGCCGGTGTGCCTCATCGGTAGAAGCCCTCGCGCAGGTTGATCCCGTGCTCCATCCATGCTTTGAGCGCATTGAGCATGCTGGTCCACCCTTCGCAATTGTCGAAGGCCGCCCGGGCGCCGGCCCGGGTGGGTTGCCAGGAGGACTCGGTGATGGTGACCAGGGTGCGCGTCCCGTCGTCGATCGGTTCGAACTCGAACGTGGTCCGGCTGGTGCCGTCCTCCCCGGTCGTGGCCTCGCCGCTCCACTCGATCACGATGCGACGAGGCGGGTCGGCCTCGAGAACGCGGACGCCGAAGGCGCCGGGGAAGTCGGCGAAGTCCCACGTCACCTCCACTCCGGCTGAGAGTCGGCCCTGGGCGCCGCCGGTGGTGAAGTACCGGGAGAGCTGTTCCGGGTCCGCCACGGCTTCGTAGACCTGCTCGCGGGGGCGCCCGATCCGGCCGGAAACGGTGAAGGAGATCTCGGTCAGCGCATCATCGGTAGACATGTTGTAAGTTAACAACATGTTTGACGGTGGCGGCAAGGGGCCCGATCCGGAACCCGACGACGACCGGGTCTTCAAGGCGCTCGCCTCCCCGGTTCGCCGGCGGATGCTCGATGCGCTCAGGGAGTCCTCGCACACCACCGGGTCGTTGTGCGCTGTCCTGCCGGAACTGGACCGCACCACGGTGTTGCAGCATCTGCGGGTGCTGGAGCGTGCCGAGTTGGTGACCGGGCGCAAGGTGGGCCGGGAGCGGCACCTGGCGCTGGCGCCGTTGCCGATCAAGCGCATACACGACCGCTGGATCAGCGATTACACCCGCGCTGCTGTCTCGTTGCTGGCCGAACTCGACGCCGACGGTGCGGTGAAGGAGTGATCGTTGCCCTGAACCGATGAGCCGGCACGGCCCGCCCCGATGGTCGACCGGGGCGGGCCACGTGCAGCCCGACTCTCAGGCGTCGGCCTTCTCGGCGTCCGTCCCCACCGAGGCAGAGGGGTAGCGGATGGACTCCACCATCTCCTGCACCTCCGGTGACGGGGGTCGCGTCAGCGATGAGACCACCGCTGTCACGACGAGGTTGACCACGGCACCGATTGCGCCGATGCCTTCCGGGGAGATACCGAAGATGTGCTCGTTCGCGCTGAGACCGAAGACCTCCAGTGTGTAGAGCATGTACCCGCCGGTGAACAGCAGACCGGTGAGCATGCCCGCGGCCGCGCCGGTGGCATTGGCCTTCTTCCAGAAGATGCCCAGGATGAGGATAGGGAAGAAGGTGGAGGCAGCCAGCCCGAAGGCGAAGGCCACCACCTGGGCCACGAACGCCGGCGGGTTCAGCCCGCCGAAGATCGCCACCACCACGGCTCCGACCATCGCGACCCGGCCCACGAGCATCTGCTTCTTCTCCGAGGCGCGCTCCTTGGAGATCATCCGGAAGTAGATGTCGTGGGAGGTGGCCGAGGAGATCACGAGGAGCAGTCCGGCAGCCGTCGACAGCGCCGCGGCCATGCCGCCGGCCGCCATCAGCCCGATGATCGGCGCGGGAAGCCCGCCGATCTCGGGGGATGCCAGGACCAGGATGTCGTTGGAGATGATCAGGTCCGCACCCGAGGCCGGTGAGTTCGAGATGGTCTGGATCACGCCGTCGCTGTTCAGCGTCACGTAGCCGGCATCGGCCCAGGGTGCGATCCAGTCCGGCAGGCCCTCCGCCGTCGAACCCTGGGCGTCCCGCAGCAGGTTCAACTTGGTGAAGGCACCGACCGCTGGGGCGGTCAGGTAGAGCAGCGAGATGAAGAACAGTGCCCAGAAGGCGGAGTAGCGCGCCCCGCGCACCGTCTTGGTGGTGTAGAAGCGGATGATCACGTGCGGCAGGCCGGCGGTCCCGAGCATCAGCGAGGCGACCACCAGGAAGACGTCGAGCTGGCCGCCGTCACGCCCGGCGAACGCCTCGGTGAAGCGGTCCAGGCCGAACTCCAATCGCAGCGCATCCAACTCGGCCAGGATCGTGCCGTAGGAGATCTGCGGGATCGGGATGTTCGTCATCTGCTGGGCCACGGCCACGGCCGGGATCAGGTAGGCGGTGATGAGCACGACGTACTGCGCCACCTGGGTGTAGGTGATGCCCTTCATCCCGCCCAGCACGGCGTAGAAGAAGATGACCGCCGCGGCCACCACCACGGCCCATTGCGAACTCAGCCCGAGGAATCGGGCGAACACCACTCCGCCACCGGTCATCTGGCCGACCACGTAGGTGAAGGAGATGACGATGGCGGCGACGGCCGCCACCCAACGCACCGTGTCGTTGTACCGGTCACCGACGAACTCCGGCACGGTGAACTTGCCCCACTTGCGCAGGTACGGGGCCAGCAGCATGGCCAGCAGAACATAGCCGCCGGTCCAGCCCATGAGGTAGACCGAGCCGTCCGATCCCAGGAAGGCGAGCATGCCGGCCATGCCGATGAAACTCGCCGCGGACATCCAGTCCGCGGCGACGGCAGCCCCGTTGGCGATGGTCGGCACGCCCCGGGAGGCGACGTAGAACTCCTTCGTCTCCTTCACCCGGGAGCGCCAGGCGATCGTGATGTAGATCCCGAAAGTCAGCAGCAGAAAGAAGGCGGTCCAGGCCTGCATGTCGTTCATAGCCGGTCACCGTTCCCGTTCCGTTCGGAGACGCCGAACTCATCGTCGATCCGGTCCATCCGCAAGGCGTAGATCCCGATGATGATCAGGAAGGTGATGATGGAACCCTGCTGGGCGAACCAGAGGCCGAGCGGGAAACCGGCGATGACGATGTTGTTCAGGGGCTCGATCAACAGGATGCCGAAGCCGAAAGAGACGGTGAACCAGATCGCCAGCAGCACGATCATCAGTCGCAGGTTCTTCTTCCAGTAGCGGCGCCGCCAGTCGTTCCTGTCGGCTGGTGGCGGCGCATCCCCACCGGGCTTGTCGCGTGTCACCTCGGACATGAGGCTCCCTTCATTGGTCCGCGCGGGCGTGGCCCCAACCAACTGCACGACGTGCCGGCACACAACGCAGACCCGGTGCCTATTTCGCCGGCGGTGGCTGGGCGTGCCCGGACGGTGGGGTGGGGCCGATCAGCGGTTCCCGCCCCTGTGGTCAGCCGCTCGTGGGCCCATGCCGACCACTCGTGGCGCCGGGGGCGCCGCCCGTGGGGCGAACGGCCACAATCCTCGCCGGTGATCGGCCGCACTCCTAGGATGGGCCCATGAGTACAACGGCGTCCCAGGACACCACACGACCCGGACTCGCCGGGGTCGCTGCCCGCCTCCGCGCCGGCAAAGCCACTGGATGGGGGGTGTTCCACCCGGGTAGCTGGGGGATGGCCACCGGTGGCCTGATGCTCATCGTGGCGGCCTTCCTGCCGTGGGTCTACGTGACGCTCACCCAGCAGATCACCGGGGAGTCCTTCGCGCTGCGTGGTACCGACGGCCCCGGTGTGGCGACCCTGGCACTGGGCTTCCTCGCCTTCGCCGGCGCCTTCGTGCCGAGACGCAGACTCGCGATCGGCCACGCCGCAGTGCCGGGGGTGCTGGTGGCGATCATCGTGCTGCTGCAGGCCTGGAACATCGTGGCGGGCTCGATGCAGACCGCCTGGGGCTCCTTCCTGCCGGGCATGGGGGTGGTGCTCGCCGGGGGCGGGGCCGTCGTGCTCATCAAGGCCGCGTGGACGATGCTGCGGCACTGGAAGGAAGCGCCCCGCACGAGGTGAGCGGCAATCCCGAAGTCCAGGACACCCCTGCCGAGGTCGATGCCGCGTTCCGGACGTTGCGCCGGATCGCGGTGACCTATTTCGTGGTCTTTCTCGCGGTGCTCGGCGCTTTCCCGGTGCTGACGATGACGCTGGAGTGGTGGACCCGGTCCCGGCTGCTCGGAGGGCTGAGCCCGGCGTTCCTGGTGGCCGCCGTCGGGCTCTACGTCGTGTTCGCCGTGATCGGGATCGCGGCCGCCACGCTGAGTTCCTCGGTCGAGTCCCGCATGCTCGGTGGGACCTCCTCCGAGAGCCATGACACCGGCGCGGAGGAGGGTTGAGCCTGACGGCGGTCGTCACCCTGACGGCCGTGGTCGTGGTGGTGCTGGGCGTATCGGTGGCCACCCGGCCGCGCAACTCCTCCACCGTTGACTTCTACCTGGCCGGCCAACGGGTCGGTGTGGTGACCAACTCCTGGGCCATCTGCGGCGACTACCTGTCCGCCGCCTCGTTCCTCGGGGTCGCTGCTGCGGTGTATGCCTCCGGTCTCGACGGCGCTTGGTACGCCGTGGGGTTCGCGGCGGGCTTCGTTCCGGTGCTGCTGTTCGTGGCAGCGCCGCTGCGGCGGTTCGGGGAGTTCTCCCTGGCGGACTTCCTGGGCCGCCGGCTGCAGTCGCACCGGGTGCGACTCAGCGCGGTCGGCGTCGTCCAGCTGGTCATCCTGTGCTATCTGATCCCGCAGTCGCTGGGCAGCGGTATCACCTGGGAACTGCTCGTGGGCCACGGGATCCTCGGTCTGTCGCCCTACGTCACCGGGGTGTTGCTGTCCACCGCGGTGATCGCCGTCATCGTCGCCTTCGGAGGTATGCGCGGCACCACGTGGAACCAGGCCGTGCAGTTCCTGCTGCTCTTCGCAGCCCTGTTGTGGCTGGCGGTGACGGTCAGCGTGGACGGCTTCCACTACGGCAACGCCGACCCGCTGAACTTCTCCCACGCGGCAGGTGCGGGCGTCGCCGATCCCGAGGTGGGCCTGCGTGGCGGGCGTGTGGGGCAGGTGGCGCTGGTGGTCACCCTGGCGATGGGTACCGCGGGTCTGCCGCACGTGATGAACCGGTACTTCACGTCCCCCACCGGTCGTGCGGCACGCACGACCACGCTGTGGGTACTGGTGCTGGTCGGAGCCTTCTACGCGATGGCCGTGCTGCTGGGTACCGCTGCCCGCGACATCATCCCCTCCGCGGCCACCGAACACTCCTGGTTGGCCGACCTCACCGTGGAGGGGGTGCTGCGGGTACCCGAGCACGCCCTGCCGGTACTGGGACGCCTCTACGGCGGTCAGTCCGGGCTCGGCTTCGTCGCCGCAGCCGCGCTGATCGCGGCGATGTCCACAGTGGCCGGGTTGCTGCTGGCCTCCGCGGCGACGTGGGGCCACGACGTCTACGAGCGCTACATCAACCCGCGCGCGACCCAGAAGCAGGCTGTGCGGGCCGGACGTCTCACCACGTTGCTGGGCGCAGGACTGGCCGCGGGGCTGGCCATCGCCCTGCGCACCGACGATTTCGCCCCGACCTCGCCCTCGCTCGTGGCCACCATGGTGACCTGGGCGTTCGCGATCGCCGGTTCCGCGCTCACCCCGGTGGTGGTGCTGTCGATCTGGTGGCGCGGTATCACCGCCGCCGCTGCCACTGCTGGGATGGTCACCGGTGGTGGTCTGGCCATCACGATGGTGCTGTCCGCGGAGTTCATGGACCCCTCGGCGTTGCGTGATCTGATGTCCGCGCCCACGCTGGTGGCCGCCCCGATTGCCATTGCGGTGACGGTGCTGGTCTCGCTGCGCACGCCCCGGCCGCAGGGAACCGATGCCGCCTGGCTGACCATGCACGGCACCGCCGCGGACCGGCAGGCTGAGCGCCTGGCGAGCATGATGGTGGGCCGGGGGCGGGAGCACACCGGTGTGCGAGGGCGTGTTGGTCGGCGTAACCGGGGAGGGCAGGGCTGATGCGGGGGAGCGTGACCCTGGCCGCCGTGGTGGTGGGCATCTGGTCGTTGCTGTACGTCGTCACCCAGTTGGTGGTGGATCCTCCGCTGACGGTGCTGCCCACGGTCGGTGCCGGTGTCGCGATCACGGTGGCCGTGGTGCTGGGCTACCCCTCGGTGCTGCGCGGGCCGCGGGACCGTGGCCGGGTACGCGGGGGTGGGCGTCAGGGCGATTCCGAGCGCGGGTTCCGGGACCTGGCCGCGGCCGGGCGGACCCTGCCGTTGCGTGCCGGACTCACCCAGGATGCCGCGCGGCGTACCTGCGAACTGCTGCGCCCGATGCTCTCCGGAGATGCGGTCTCCATCACCGACACCGAGGACATCCTGGCCTACGTGGGTCCTGGCCAGGACCACCACGTGGCCGGCTCCGCCATGCAGACCTCCGCGGCGCCGCGCACGGTGCGCCAGGGCCGTACCCAACTGGTGCGGGACCGGGCCGGGGTGGGGTGCCGCAAACCGGACTGTGAGGTGGTCTCCGCCGTCATCGCCCCGCTACGGATCGGCCAGCGCGTGGTGGGCACCCTGGGGGTGTACCAGGCGCGGGCGGAGATCCCGCCCAAGGGCCTGGTGGAGGACATGGCCAACATGCTCTCCCTGCACCTGGAACTGGCCGAACTGGACCGGGAGCGTCGCCTGGCCACCGATGCGCGCCTGGACGCGCTGCGCGCCCAGATCAACCCGCATTTCCTGTTCAACATCCTGAACACGATCGCCTCCAAGGCGCGCACCCGCCCGGAGGAGGCCCGCGAACTCGTGCTACGGCTGAGCGAGTTCTTCCGGTACGCGGTGCGCCAGGAGGGCCACTTCGCCGAGTTCGCCCAGGAGTACTTCTTCGTGCGCACCTACCTGTCCCTGGAGCAGGCGCGCTTCGGTGAGCGCCTGGATGTGCGCTACGACATCGACCCGCAGGTGCTCACCTCGCGGGTGCCGGTGCTGACCATCCAGCCGCTGGTGGAGAACGCGGTCAAGCACGGCATCGCAGGTAAGAAGGAGGGCGGCACCGTCAGGCTGCGGGCCCGGGTCGATCCGTTGACCCGCACCGTGTCGATCCGGGTGAGCGACAACGGCGAGGGCATCGACGCCGCGGTGCTGGCCACCCTGACCGAGCAGCACAACCAACGGGCCGAGGACCTCGCCTCCCCGGCCGATCCGGACACGCTGCCCGGGGCCCACGCCGGCGTGGGCCTGCGCAACATCTCCGAGCGCCTGCACGCCCTCTTCGGCGACCGGTACGACCTGCAGATCTCCACACCCAGGTCCGGGGGGACCGTGGTGGACCTGACCGTCCCGATGCGGTAGCCATGGGCACGTCGGTCCACCCTTCGCCGGCCCGACCCAGCCCTATGCTGGGTCGGATGCAGCCCCGCGCACTGATCGTCGATGACGAAGCCCCGGCCCGGGAAGAGTTGCGCTACCTCCTCCAGGAGATCGGCGAGGTGATCGAGGGGTCCCCGGTGCAGGTGGTGGGGGAGGCCACCAACGGTGAGGAAGCGCTGGTGCTGCTGCGGTCCCTGGAGTACGACCTGGTGCTGTTGGACATCCGGATGCCCGGGCTGAACGGCCTCGAGGTCGCCGCTGCCCTGGACGAGATGGAGCACCGCCCGCAGGTCATCTTCACCACCGCCTACCCCGATCACGCCGTCGACGCCTTCGACCTGGCCGCCGCGGACTACCTGGTCAAACCCTTCGACGCCGACCGGCTGCGGCGAGCCGTGGAGCGAGCGTTGTCGGTGGCACTGGAGCGCAACGGGAACGACGACGGCGCAGCGGCCGAGCCGCAGCGGCACCGGGAGGGGGAGGCCGCCCGGGCGCCGAGCCGGGAGGGACCACCACCCGTGACGCCGGACCTGGTGCGGATCCCGGTGCAGAAGGACGGTCGTACGGTGCTGGTGAGCGGGGATGCGATCGTTTACGCCGCCGCCTCCCGCGGATACTCCTCGCTCAAGCTGGTCGAGGAGAGCGTGCTGGTGTCCTTCTCCCTCAATGAACTCGAGCGCCGGCTGCAGGGGCACTTCGTGCGGGTGCACCGGTCCTACTTGGTGAATCTTCGCTATGTGCGCGAGCTGGTGCCGGATTTCCGGGGGAGCCTGGTGCTGTTGATGAACGATCGCCAGCGCAGCCGGGTGGAGGTCTCGCGCCGACAAGTGCGCGAGTTGCGCCAGCGGCTGGGGATCTAGGTGTACCCAGCCAGGACGTTGGTGACACTCGGCTGATCGGGGGTAGGCCGCCGAGTGCGCTGTGGCGGCGTTCAGTGTTGTAGGTGTGCAGCCAGGGCGCAAGGGCGTTGCGGCGGGCCTGGTTGCTGGTGAAGAGGTGGCGGTAGGCCCACTCGGTCTGCAGGGTGCGGTTGAACCGCTCCACCTTGCCGTTTTGCCAGGGGCAGTGGGGTCGGATGAACTTCTGCACCGCCCCGAGGTCAGCGACCGCGTCGATGAAGGCACGGCCGTGGCGGTAGGCGAAGGCGTTGTCAGTCATCACCCGCTCGATCCCCACGATGCCCATGGCGGCGAAGTAGTCTGCCGCCCGGGCCAGGAAAGCGGCGCAGGTGGTGGCTTTCTCATCGTCGTGGATCTCGGAGTAGGCCAGGCGGGTGTGGTCATCGACCATGGAGTGGACATAGTCATAGCCGATGCGCCGGGTCTTGTCCTTGGTCTTGTTCGCAGCGGCTCGCCCGTGGGCGCGCCAGCCGCCACCGTGGGGGATCTTGCCCAGTTTCTTCACATCCACGTGGACCAGCTCCCCGGGCCGGTCGCGCTCATATCGGGTCGCGGTGGCCTTGGAGGCGCGGATCTGCTCACCGGTCATCGGGTCCAACTCCCGCAGGTAGGGCACCTGCGCCCGGCGCAGCACCCTGGCCACGGTACGGGCCGGCACGCCCAGTTCGGCGCCGATCCAGTCTGGCCCGCGACGGTACTTGCCTCGACAGGCCAGGATCTGCTCGGCCACCCGGGCCGGGATTGCTCGTGGGCTGTGATGGGGGCGGCTGGAGCGCTCGGCCAGACCATCTGGGCCGTAGGCGTCGTAGCGCTTGAGCCAGCGGTGGGCACACTGACGAGAGATCCCCATCGCCTTGGCAGCATGGGCCACCGCCCACCCTTCCTCGCGCACTCGCTGGACCACCAACCGGCGGCCGTGGACGGTCAGGCGGGCATTACGGTGGGACATGAGGACCTCCGGGAAGTAGATGTGGACTGTCGACAAGCCACACCTCACCCGGAGGTCCTCCTCACGTCAACGAACCAAGCCGGCGAGTGTCACCAACGTCCTGGCTGGGTACA
>NZ_JBMPQA010000018.1:0-40327 GCF_049725055.1 Pseudactinotalea sp. Z1739
TGTACCCAGCCAGGACGTTGGTGACACTCGGCTGATCGGGGGTAGGCCGCCGAGTGCGCTGTGGCGGCGTTCAGTGTTGTAGGTGTGCAGCCAGGGCGCAAGGGCGTTGCGGCGGGCCTGGTTGCTGGTGAAGAGGTGGCGGTAGGCCCACTCGGTCTGCAGGGTGCGGTTGAACCGCTCCACCTTGCCGTTTTGCCAGGGGCAGTGGGGTCGGATGAACTTCTGCACCGCCCCGAGGTCAGCGACCGCGTCGATGAAGGCACGGCCGTGGCGGTAGGCGAAGGCGTTGTCAGTCATCACCCGCTCGATCCCCACGATGCCCATGGCGGCGAAGTAGTCTGCCGCCCGGGCCAGGAAAGCGGCGCAGGTGGTGGCTTTCTCATCGTCGTGGATCTCGGAGTAGGCCAGGCGGGTGTGGTCATCGACCATGGAGTGGACATAGTCATAGCCGATGCGCCGGGTCTTGTCCTTGGTCTTGTTCGCAGCGGCTCGCCCGTGGGCGCGCCAGCCGCCACCGTGGGGGATCTTGCCCAGTTTCTTCACATCCACGTGGACCAGCTCCCCGGGCCGGTCGCGCTCATATCGGGTCGCGGTGGCCTTGGAGGCGCGGATCTGCTCACCGGTCATCGGGTCCAACTCCCGCAGGTAGGGCACCTGCGCCCGGCGCAGCACCCTGGCCACGGTACGGGCCGGCACGCCCAGTTCGGCGCCGATCCAGTCTGGCCCGCGACGGTACTTGCCTCGACAGGCCAGGATCTGCTCGGCCACCCGGGCCGGGATTGCTCGTGGGCTGTGATGGGGGCGGCTGGAGCGCTCGGCCAGACCATCTGGGCCGTAGGCGTCGTAGCGCTTGAGCCAGCGGTGGGCACACTGACGAGAGATCCCCATCGCCTTGGCAGCATGGGCCACCGCCCACCCTTCCTCGCGCACTCGCTGGACCACCAACCGGCGGCCGTGGACGGTCAGGCGGGCATTACGGTGGGACATGAGGACCTCCGGGAAGTAGATGTGGACTGTCGACAAGCCACACCTCACCCGGAGGTCCTCCTCACGTCAACGAACCAAGCCGGCGAGTGTCACCAACGTCCTGGCTGGGTACATCTAGTTGCGCGCGCGCTAGGTCACTGCTCATCGGTCGACAGGAACGCGTCGAGTTCAGAGAGCGTCGGTGGCGCCGGCGACCTTCGTGATCGCGGTGGCGATCGCCTCGGTCTGTTCATCGGAACCGAGCAGAGAGAACTGCGGCAGCCAGATGGTGTCGGATGAGACGCGATCGGCACTCGGGCAGGCCGCTTGCGGCAACGGCTGACCGAGACGCTCGGCCAGGGCGCGGCTCTCGTTGGCCACCGCCTCGTTCCGGTGTAGCGGCACGTAACCGGGCGAGGCCCCGGGCACACCTTCGGCAGCGAGTGCCTCGACGGCGGCATCGCGCTTGCCCTGGGAACCGAGTTCGGGCACTCGGAAGATGAACAGGTGGTGCCCGTGGCTGGTGACCCGCGGATCCGGGGTGGCGATCTGCACGCCCTCCACATCGGAGAGCAGGTCGCGGAGCAGGGCGTCGTTCGCAGCGCGCTGGCGCTGCAGCTCGGGGAGCTGGCGCAACTGAACCCGCAGGATGGCTGCCTGGAACTCGGTCAGGCGGAGGTTGTAGCCGACGGAGTCGTGCTGATACCAGCCCCCGCCGGGCACTCGCCCGACGTTGACCAGTGAGTAGAGGGCCGCGGCCAGCGCGTCGTCGTCGGTGGTGACGATGCCGCCCTCCCCGGCACTGAGGTTCTTCGACGTCTGGAAACTGAATGTGCCCACGTCGCCCAGGGCACCGACGCCCCGTCCCTGCCACTGGGCCCCGACTGCCTGGGCCGCATCCTCGATGATGGCCACCTGGTGACGCTCGCCGATCGCCTGGAACGCGTCCATGTCCGCGACGTTGCCGGCCAGGTGCACGGGAATGATCGCCTTGGTGCGTTCGGTGATCGCGGCTTCGGTGGCGGCTGGATCCAGCAGGTGGGTGTGCTCGTCCACATCGGCGAAGACCGGGATGGCCCCGACGAACAGGGCGGCGGATGCGGTGGCGATGAAGGTGTACGGGGGCACGATCACCTCATCACCCACGCCCACTCCAGTGGCGCGAAGGGACGCAGCCAGGGCAAGGGTGCCGTTGGCGAGGGCGACAGCGTGCTTGGTCTGCTGGAACTGCGCGAACTCGCCTTCGAAGTTACGCACCACCTCGCCATGCGTGCTGCCCCAAGCGCCCGACCGGAGCACGTCGACGAGGGCCTGTTCCTCCTCCTGGCCACCCTGGGGCCAGCGAGGCAGAGCGGGCACATCGGCCAGTGCGGCAGTGCCGCCGTGCAGAGCGAGCGTCGAGGTCATCTGAATAGTCTCCATTTCGGCTGTCCGGATATGACATTAGGCTAGCGACAATAATCCTCAACGTCGATAGGGTAGGGATTGCCCGATCAACCGATCTAGGAGGCATTGATGCCTAATCGCCTTGCCGTCGATGGTGGCGAACCCGTCCGTGACCGTCCGTTTCCGACCGTATCCAATGCGTCCGGCCGTCGGATTGGGGCCGCTGAGGAGGAGGCCGTGCTCGATGTGTTGCGTAGCGGCCAACTCAACTCCACCGTCGGACCCGTCACCCGTGAGTTCGAGCGTGAGTTCGCCGAGTACTACGGCGTGGACCACGTCGTCGCCTCGGGGTCGGGGACTTCGGCCATCCATCTTGCCGTAGCCGCGGTGGATCCTGAGCCCGGCGACGAGATCATCACCACGGGCCTGTCGGACGCCGGCACCGTGCTGCCCATCCTGGCGCAGAACGCGGTGCCAGTCTTCGCTGATGTCGATCCAGCGAGCGGGAATCTCGACGTCGACGCCGTCGCGGCCCGCATCACCGACCGCACCAAGGCGATCATCGTCGTCCACCTCTTCGGTCAACCGGCCCCGGTGGCGCAGTTGCGCGCGCTGGCCGACCCGTTGGGAATCGTCGTGATCGAGGACTGCGCCCAGGCGTACCTGACGACGGTGGGGCCCGATGCCGCGCTGGCCGGCACGGTCGGCCATATCGGTTGCTTCAGTCTCCAGCAGTCCAAGCACATCACCGCCGGCGACGGCGGGCTCACGATCACCGATGATGCAGATCTGGCTCGACGGGCCAGATTGTTCGCCGACAAGGCCTGGCCACGGGACACCGATGAGCGCAGCCACCTGTTCCTCGGACTGAACTACCGGATGACCGAACTCCAGGCGGCGGTCGCCCGGGCACAACTGCCCCGACTCGCCGGTGTGGTGGAGGACCGGCAACGCGCGGCCGCGCTCCTGACCCGGACTGTCGCCGGCCTGGACGGCCTCAGTGCCGCAGACCCGCGCGGAACGGTCTACTGGCAGTTCCCGATCTTCATCGATCCCGAGAGCGCGGGAGGTGACGCACCCGACTACGCCAGGGCTCTGGCTGCCGAGGGAATCCCGGCCAATGGTGGCTACATCGTCCGCCCGTTGTACCTGACGCCGGTGTTCACCGAGCGCCGCACATACGGAGACTCGGGGTATCCGCTCGTGGTGCCACCCGCCACCGCCGTGCCGGACTATGCTCCCGGGCTCTGCCCGAACACCGAGGATCTGATCGACCGGCGCCTGCTGGTGATCGGTTGGAACGAGAACTACAGCGACGACGACGTCGCGGACATCGGTGCGGCACTGTCGAAGGTCCACGCAGCCAAGCGGGTATGAGCAGGTCGGCCGGGAGGGTGGTTCGCGCCCTCCCGGCCTTTCTGATTCTGTCGGGTCTATTGACCATTACGGGTAGGACCTAATACCGTTTCCGGATCAGCGTGAAGAAGCGTGACGGAAAGGTCGATGATGTCCCTGCCAACTCTGAGCCGGCGCAGTCTGATGGTCGGTGGATCGTCCACACTGGCCCTGGCCCTCCTGGGCCGGGCGCCGAACGCCCTCGGCGCACCCGCCCCGGCCACGATGCTGGACTACACCTCACCGGAGGCCTTCGCCGTCGCGGAGCAGGCCTACCTGGACCTGGGCGCCCAGCACAACGAGGCAGGACTGTACGCCTGGGGGGAGTCCTACTATCTGCTCGGACTGCTGCTGATGTACGAGCGGTATGAGGACGAGGCCTACCTGGACACCTTCGAGGAGCGGGCACGCCACGTGCTGGCCAGCACCGACGCCGCGCGCGGCGTCACCGACTACCGCGGCGTCTCCGGCCCAGGATGGCGCGCCGCCGGCAACTACACGGCCGGCCACGCGGAGTTCGCGTTGTCCGACGGATCACCCGGCATCCAGATCCGCTGGGCCGGGGTGCGTTCGGCGGAGGCCCGCGCGACAGTCACCAACGTCTCCGGCGAGCACTTCGATCTTGAACTCACACACCCCAGTTCGGCCGAGACCCTCACCGGCGTGAGCCTTGACCCTGCCTCGCCGGACTACGTGGTCGACGCGGTTCATGCCCTGTTCAACGGGACCAGGCGCTGGACCGCACTCGATCACCGCGAGAGCCACGATGAAGGCGACCAGGTGGCGGCCTCTTCGATCGACTTCGAGCCGCAGTTCTACGTCTTCAGTGTGCACACCGGCATGGTGGTGCGACCGTTGGCCCGTTACGTGCGCACCGTCCTCGGATCGCCCCGGTACGCCCGGCGGCAGGCGTTCGCCGCGCGTGTGCGCCGAGCGGTTCAGGAGGCGGTGGACTTCCACTGGGACGAGTTCGCCATCGATGAGCACGGCCGGGGCGACTTCTGGTGGGCCAGGAACGCGCCCATTCCGTGGGACGGACTGATGCAGCCCTACAACCAGGGCCACGCCATGGGGGCGGTCTATGCCGAACTCTTCCACCTCACCCCCACGGCCCCGCTGCGCAGGCGCCTGGAAGCCATGATGCGATCGTTCCGTGCGGGCGTGGAGTCCGACGGCGACACGATCATCTGGCCGTACTGGCAGCCCTACGGCGCGAAGTACAGCGGCTACGCCGTCGAGGAGGACCTGTCCACCTACACCCCGTGGTACTCCGGAATCACGGTCGCCGAGGACATCAGCCACGCCGCCATCACGTTGGAGTTCCTGCAAAGCGTGCACGATGCCGGCATCGAGGACCTCAGCGACATGCGGCAACGGCTCGCGAGGACGTTCACCCAGAACGTGATCCGGGACGAGGACTCGGTCTGGTTCCGCGTGGACGGGACCCAGGACGCCGCACCGGCCAACGCGGTGCAGTCAGCGCGCTGGCTGATGCTGCACGACGTGGAACCGGCGATCCATGACCACGTGCTCCGGGTCTACCAGGCCGAGCCGCTGGAACCTTCCCAGGGCTCCCACGCGCTCGGCATCGGCTATCTCAATCACACCGCGTAGGCGCTGACGCCGACTCGCACAGCCTCACCGAAGGAGAGACATGTCCGGTTCGGACGAGAAGAAGCGTGACCAGGTCCGGGTAGGGGGTGTGCTTGCCGCTGCCGGGCTGCTCTCGGCTGCGCTGCTGGTGCCTCCGGGTGGGGCTCCGGCACACGCCGACCCCACCCCGGTGATCGCCGAGGGCGACGTGTTGATCAGCAATCACACCTTCGAGGAGGGTCTGGCTGAGTGGAGCCTCTCCGACGGCAGTGGGGACAGCGCCGGTGCGGCGTGTGAAGATGCGTTGTCCATCAGCACGGACTGGTCCACTGATGGGGCGCAGGCGCTGGCGATCGATGCCGTCGATGGCTGTGAGCAGGCCGGAGCCCTCAGTGAAGTGACCGCGGTTGAGCCCGGCCAGCGGTACACGGTGTGGGCCGATGTGACCGGCGAGGGTCAGGCGTGGCTGGGACTGCACTGGGTCGACGGCGACGGCGACCTGATCGACGAGGCCGGGGAGCGCGGTCAGGTCCAGGGTGATCGGTTGCGCGTTGCCGCGCTCGCTCCCGAGGGCGCGGCCGCGGCGCGGGTGGAGGTCGGCGCCACGGGTTCGGTCAACGCCGACAACGTGCTGATCAGCGCCGAGTACACCGTGCTCGCGGACCAGATCACCAATCGTGCGAGCTATCTCGGGTCAACTGCGGGCGTGGACGAGAACGGCCGTGCCGTCACCTACGCCGTGGCAACCGCGCAACCAGCGGTAGGGGCAGTGATGACCGTGACCGACATCCTTACCGATGAGGTCACGCGGGTGGTCCGCCTCACCGGTGCGACAGGTGCGTGGGGGATCAAACAGAATCCCGTGACCGGAACCGTCTACGTCGGGACCTACGGTGCCGGCGCGCTGTGGCTGTACACACCGGGGGAGGAGGAGGCGGTCAACGTCGGCCGCCCGGACATCCCGGCCTGGAGTTTCGCCTACCAGATGGACTTCGACGAGGAGGGCAACGCCTACGGCGGCGGTTGGGGTGAGCCCACGGACGGCTACCCGGGAGCCTCGATCTACACGTTCACCGAGGGAGAGGGATTCACCGGAGTGCTGGGTGACCTGCCGCTCGTCGATGACGCCTACTACACCCGTGCCGTGGGCTACGACGAGGTCAGCCGCACCGTCTTTGCGGGTACGGGCACTCAGATGCACCTCTTCGGTTGCGGCATCGACGACGGCGAGTGCGTAGACCTGACGTCACTCTTCAGTGAGGAGTTGCAGGAACGGCCGTGGGTCTACGGCCTGAGGGCCGGCGGTGGCTATGTGATGGCCTGGGCCGGTGACGGTGCGAGCACCGGCAACGACGCCTTGCTCGTGCTGCAGGTGGACCGCGATGACAGCGGTGAGTTGCAGGTTGACGTGGTCGATGAGATCGCCGAGGTCGTCTTCAACGGCTCCACACCGGTGGTGGACGATCACATCTACTACACCAAGGCGAACATGAACGAGGCAGGCAATCCGCTGTTCTCCTACAACGTGGTCACGGGTGAGGAGACCCGGCTCGACGCCCCGACGGGCATCTTCTCTCGTAGTTGGGACGTCATCGACCTCGACCACCCCGACTGGCCGGGGCCGAGTGTGGTCGGCTGGAACTCCGGCGGGATCCAGGTCAAGTACAACATCGAGACGGGCAACCTCGAGAGCAACGCAGCCGAGAACATCCCCGACGTGGCGCTGCAGGTGAACAGCCTGGCCACAGGTGAGGACGGGCGGGTCTACTCCGCCGGTTACCTCACCGGCGGGATCGGGAAGGCCGTTCCGATGCGCGACGACCAGCATCAGACCTTCCCGCTGGGCGGTCAGGCCGAGCACATGCTGGCGCACGACGGCCGGGTCTACCAAGGGATCTACCCCGGTGGAACGATCAACTCCTTCACCGCCGAAGAACTGGCGGACGGATCCCAGCCCAGAATCGACTGCACGATCGGCGCCGGCCAGAACCGCCCCTATGCTCTGCACAGTTCGGGTGATCGGATCTACTTCGGCAGCCAGGCCGGCGAAGGGCAGGATCAAGGCGCCTTCGGCTGGTTCGACTCCACCACCGGAGAATGCGCCACCATCGCCGGGCCCATCGGCCACCAGTCGATCAACTCGGTGACCTCGAGCGCCGGGAAGGTCTTCGGCGCGGGGAACATCTTCTACAGCTGGGACGGGCTGCCGCTCCAGGACGAGGCCACGCTCATGGTCTTCGATGAGGCCACCGAGGAGATCCAGGAGATCGAGCCGCCCGTCGACGACCTGCGGTCCATCAATGCCGTAGTCACTGCCGCAGATGGCACGGTGTGGCTCTATGCCGAGGGTTGGTTGCTGGCGATGGACCCCGACACGCTGGAGTGGACGCAGACCGAGGAGGTCTTCCCCGACCACAAGCCCGGTGAGCGCATCGCGGGAAACTACGCCCGGATGGTGGCGGGCACGCACGGCACCATCTACGGCAACGCCGCCGGCCGGGTCTTCGGGTTCGACCCCGACCAGGCAGCAGATGCGGGTTCGGTAGCGGAGGCCGTGGACGTGCTCTACGACGGTGCCGGCGCCCACTTGACACTGGACGATTACGACAACGTCTACGTGAGCCACGGCGTCACGGACCTGTTGCGGATCGTTCCGGAGAGTGCCGGGCAGACCGGTGGAATCACGGCGCTGCGCTCCACCCTGGAGGACTACATCGACTCCGGGGACGTGGCGGGCCCGATCGCACGCCAACTCACTCAGCACGCTGAGCAGGCCGAGCGGCACCTGGAGGCCGAACGCACCACCCCGGCGACCCGGGCCTTGGAACAGTTCATCACTGACCTGGACGACCCGAGGAGGCCGGACACCCTCAGCGACCGGGCCCGCGATGACCTGCGCAACCAGGCCACCGCGATCCTGGACGGTCTCGTGTAGCCAGGTTCGCCGTCCCCTCGTCCTGCTGCGGGGGCCACAACCGGCGAGACAGCAACCACACCAACCAACCCAGCAGGCTCTATTGGTCCCAACCGAAAGGTCAATGATGCCCTCCCTTTCCGCACTCAGCCGGCGCGGTGTGCCGTCGACACCGACGCGTGAACGGGTTCCCGCCCGGCGAGTGGCTGCGCTCGCCTCCGCCGGGTTGGTGTCCGCAGCCCTGTTGGTGCCTCCCGTCGGGGCTCCGGCGCACGCACAGACCGATCCCACGGTCGTCGACGGGGACACCCTCCTGTCCAACCACAGTTTCGAGGAGGACCTGGCCGGGTGGAGCGCTTCCGATGGCGCGGGCGCCGTCGCGAACCAGGAGTGCGCGGACGCCTTGGCGGTCACCACGGACTGGTCCACAGATGGTGCCCAGGCACTGGCGATCGATGCAACCGGCGCATGCGAGCAGGCCGGCGCACTTGCTGAGGCCGTGCCCGTCGAGGCCGGCGTGCGCTACACCGCGTGGGCGGATGTGACCGGGGAGGGCCAGGCGTGGCTCAGCCTGCACTGGGTGGACGGTGACGGAGAGGTGCTGGACTCCGACCGGGGCCAGGTTGATCCCGAACGCTTACGTGTCGACGCCGATACTCCGGAAGGTGCCGCCGCGGTGCAGGTGGAGGTCGGCGCCACCGGCGCGGTGGACGTCGACAACGTGCTGATCAGCGCCGAGTACACCAGCCTCGCTGCCCAGATCAACGAGCGTCCGCAGTTCTTCTCCAGCGAGGCCGGGGTGGATGAGAACGGCCGGGACGTGGTCTGGGCGATGGCCACCGGAAGCGAGGACGACCCGGGAATCCTCGTCGCCACGGACATCCTCACCGGGGAGGTCACCCGATCGGTTCGGCTACCGGGCGCCACCGGGGGCTGGGCGGTGAACCAGAACCCGGTTACCGGCACCGTGTACGTCGGGACCTACGGTGCCGGCGCATTGTGGCTGTACACCCCGGGGGAGGAGGAAGCGGTGAACGCCGGGCAGCCGGATATCCCGGCCTGGAGTTTCGCCTACAACGTCGCTTTCGATGAGGACGGGAACGGCTACGGTGGCGGCTGGGGAGAGCCGACCGACGGCTACCCCGGGGCCTCGGTCTACACCTTCACCGAGGGCGAGGGATTCACCGGGGTCCTCGGCGAACTGCCGCTCACCGATGAGGCCAACTACACCCGCTCCATGGGCTATGACGAGGCCAGTCGCACGGTGTTCGTGGGCACGGGAAACCAGGTCAACCTGTTCGCATGCAGCATCGACACGAACGAGTGCGAGAACCTCGCCCCGCTGCTCGATGAGGAGATCCAGGACTCCGTCCAGGTCCGGGACATCGTGATGAGCCAGGGCCACGTGCTGGCCTGGACCGGGGATGCCACCAGCGCCGGCAACGACTGGCTCGTCATCCTCGACGTGGAGCGTACCGACGACGGCGAACTGCAGGTCGAGGTGGTCGATGAGATCCGCGGTGTGGCCCACCCCGGTTCCAGCCCCATCCACGACGACCACATCTACTACACCAAGGCCGGCTACGAGGGCTGGCCGCTGTTCCGCTACAACATCCTCACCGGAGAGGAGACCCAACTCCCCGAGGACGTGGTCATCCTCGCCCGGCAGTGGGACATCGTCGAGTTGGACGACCCGCAGTGGCCCGGCGCCACCCTCGTCGGGATCAACGCCTACGGGTTCCTGACCCGCTACAACATCGAGACCGAGACGATCGACGTCGAACAGGTCCCGGACGTTCCCGATGTTTCACGCCGCATCAACAGCCTGGCCACCGGGGCGGACGGGCGGATCTACTCAGCCGGCTACCTCGGCGGCGGAATCGCCGCGGAGTCGCCGATGCGCGGCGACCGGCAACAGTCGTGGCAACTCGGGGGTCAAGCCGAGGAGATGATCCTTCACGACGGGCGCATCTACCAGGGCAACTACCCGGGCGGGACGATCACCTCCTTCACGGCCGCCGAACTCGAGGAAGGCCAGGGCCCCAGAGCGGAATGCACCATCGGCGCCGGTCAGAACCGTCCCTATGGACTGCATGGCGTCGACGACCGGATCTACTTCGGATCACAGGCCGGGGAGGCTCAGGATGTCGGCGCGTTCGGTTGGCTCGACCTGGGCACCGGTGAGTGTCACACCATCGAGGGTCCGATCGGACACCTGTCCGTGGATACCCTCACCGGTAGCGGAGAGCGGATCTTCGGCGGGGGAAACATCTTCTTCGCCTACACCAGCCTGCCGCTGCAGGAGGAGACCAGCGTGCTGGTCTTCGACGTGGGCACCGAGGAGATCCAGGAGATCGAGTTGCCGGTGCCCGGTCTGCGGGCCGTCAGCGCCTCGACGACCGATGCCGAGGGCACCGTGTGGTTCTACGCCGAGGGCTGGCTGTTGGCGATGGACCCGCAGACGCTGGAATGGGTGCACGCCGAGGAGATCTTCGATGACCATAAGCCGGGATCGCGGATCGCGGGCAACTATGCCCGGATGACCACCGCTTCCGACGGCACCGTCTACGCCAATGCGGGCGGGCGAGTCTTCGGTTTCGACCCGGCAGCAACCCTGCACGCCGGCTCGGCGGAGGACTTGCAGGTCCTGATCGACGGCGCCGGGCCGTTCCTGACCATGGACGACTACGGAAACCTGTACACGCGGGATGCCGCCACCACGCTGCTGCGCATCGTGCCGCAGGCCAGTGCGCAGGCCGGCGGGATCGGAACTTTGATCTCGAGCCTGGAGAGCTACATCGACTCCGGGGATGTGGACGGGCCGATCGCGGACCAGCTCACCAACGCCACCACGCAGGCACAGCAGCATCTGGAGGCCGACCGCACCACGCCGGCCACGCGTGCGCTGGAGCGGTTCATCCGCCATCTGGACGACCCCACGCCTCCGGACACCCTCAGTGACGTGGCACAGCAGGACCTGCGCGAGCAGGCAAGCACGGTACTGGCCCGCCTTACCTGAGAACCGGGAGCATGAGTGAGGCGGACGCGCCCGGCGCGTCCGCCTCACTCATGCTGATTCATCGCTCCCCGTGAGGCGGCCGTTACCGCTCCCAGTGAGCCGGCGCCGGGATCCGCACCCGCCTACCGGGCTCGACGTCGTAGACGTACCCGGCCTCCGGATCGTCGGCATCGAGGTACTCGCGCACGAACGTGGTGTTCACGTCCAACTCCAGTCCCGGACCCCTGCCGCGTGCAGCCGCGATGCGGAAGGCGGCGTTCGGCTCGCCGTCGTCGTCGACGTAGACGTACCGTCCCACCAGGTCCTGCTCAGCCACCGGCCCGGCTGGGGCATCCAACTGGATCACCATCGTGGCGCTGGCCTCCAACGCGTCGCTACGCTCGGTGACGACTCCGGTCAGGGTCGCGCGACGGTGCCGGCCGGCGAGGAGCGGGTGACTGCCGTCGCGAATGTCCTGAATTCCGTACCCGTCCATACTGACCGCGTTCTGCTCGTGGTCGAACCGGATGATCGCGAAGGTGCCGGTGACGTTGACCCGGCCATCGACGGTGACCTCCCGGCTCCCGTCGGGGTCATGCACGAGCCAGTGTCTGGTGCCGTCGATGAGTTCGACCTCGACGGCAGCGATGCCGTCGGTGTCGTCACCGCTGACCGGCAGAGTACGAACCTGGGAGATCGCACTGCTTCCGATGAACGGCTCGAACACCGAGGTGAACCTGCTGTCGAGGGTCTCTCCCGTGCGTCGTAACAACGCATAGCGAAGTGACTCGGGGTTGCCGGGCTTGTTCCGCGGGGGGATCCCATCGGCGAGTGCGACCTCCTCGACGTCGCTCAGCACCCTCATCCGCATGTGCAGGTCCGGTTCGCCGTCGAGCACGCCGTAGGTGTCCACGATCTCCCAGTCGATGCTGAAGGGCCCCTCCGGATTGCCGCGCTGGACGTTGCCCAACCAGTCGAACCCGCTGGCCCCCGGACGGGGTTCGCCACCCGGGTCGGGTGGGTCGATGCCGGGGCCCGCGTAACTTCCGGTGGGCTGGTCGATGAGTTCGACCCCGGCCGCGTGGCCGGGCCCTCGGCGGTATGGAAGGAGAAGACGTGCTCACTGCCGCCGCGGACCCGGAACACGTCCAGGATGTAGTAGCGCTCGTCGTCGATCTCGACGAGTACGGAGGTGCGCCGGTACGTATCCGCCTCGGGGTACGCCCCGGGAGCCTCCACGTCGCTCATGTTCACGCCGCCCCCGACGAAGAATCCCAACGGTCGCCCCACCTGCATCGATGCGTGCGGGGTGCCGTCAACGACCACGGTGTTGCCGGCGACCGTGTTGGACTCCCACTCGAACCGTCGCGCGTTGGTGCTGGTGAACTCCGGTGAGCCCATGCCCGGCATCAGGTCCACTCCTTGCCCGAACAGTCCCAGCGCCAGTGCGGTGCGGTAGCCGTGCCAGTGGTTCGAACTGTACGAGGTGGTCATCGCCCGTTCGTTGCCCCCGGATCCGGTGCGGTGGATCGCCAGGCCGAAGCCGGTCAGGTCCTCGCTGCCGAGGTCGAGCGGGCCGCTCTCGTCGATGACCGCACCGATCCGGTCCTCGATCCCGGCGGCGTCGGGACTGAAGACGTCGGACCGCAGGCCCTCGGTGGTGTTGCCGTTGAGGAGGTAGGCCATCTGGGCGTCGACCGGGTCACCGTAGCGTTCGAAGGCATCGACGTAACGGTCTGCTGTGCCCATCAGCAGTGGCTTCCCGGTCTGACCGGAGTTCCCGATCGAGGCAGTGTAGGTGGACAGCATGGTCAGCCGCGGCCGGGCAGCGACCATCGCCTCGAACTTGGGATGACTGGCGACGTCTGCCACCGGATAGGTGTCGAAGCCGTCCAAGGTGTCGGCCATGTTCTGCAGATTGTTGATGGCCAGGATGTTGTAGGCGGGCGCGCCCTCCTGGTACCAGCCGTCACGGTCCACGCTGTCGACGAGTGTGGGCGCCACGTTCCCACCGGTGACCGACGAGTCGCCGCCGCCCTCGTTGACCAGACCGCCGGCGGCGAAGAGGAAGTCCAGCCATTCCTTCGCGGCCTCCGGCTCATCCAGCACGACGGCGGCCTGGGCCAGGGTGTTCTGGTGCATCCCGAAGTTGCCGAAGATCTGGGCGCCGCGGACCGCCGGGTAGATCTGGCGCAGCACGCCGTGCTCGATGTTGGCGCGGACGTCCGCGACGGTCTCCTTGGGCGCCAGGCCGTACTGTTCGGACTTGGCCGAGAGCAACTCCAGCACGCCTGCCTCATCACTCTCGCTCAGGGCCGGGTAGAAGGCGTCGTACGCGGTGGTCAGGCTGCCGACCAGGCCGTTCTCCCAGATCGACCCCACCGCCTTTCCCCTGCCACGGCCGCCGTCGGAGTTCCGGTAGCCGTCCCCGACGGTGTACACCGAGGTGTCCATCGCGGGGTAGGCGTCGGCGAACCGATCCAGCAGCACGATCCCGTGCTGGGCGAAGGTCAGGTCGCCGGTGTAGAGGAAGGCGTCCCGTAGGGCCTCCAACCCTCGCCGGATGCTGGTCATGTCGTGATCGCCGACCGGCAACGGGGCATGCCAGAGGAACCAGTGGTTGTAGTAGGCGCAGAGCGTCCACTTCGCACCGTCGTCGTCGACCCATCCCCAGCCATCGTCCACGCCCCAGTCCGGGCCCCGCTCCGGGTAGGCGGTGTTCACCAGGTACTGCGGGTCCCCGAGGTCGCGGTTGAAATTACCGTTGGCGTCCAGCGCGCTGGCGTAGAAGGCCGCGAAGTCATTGGTCGGGAAGATGTAACCCGAACTGGGATCCTCGAGTTTCCAGGGCCGCGCATACGGGTCGGCGAGCCACGGGTAGTTGCCGTACTCGAAGATGTCGGTTCCCGTGATGGGTGAACCCAGGTCTTGGTTGACCGCGAAACTTCGTGGCAGGCCCTGGGTGGTGACCGACTCCCACAACCACTCCGCACCCGCATCGATGGCCTCCTGCGCCGCCGCCACCGCCGTGTCGCGGATCCGGCCCGCCCACGCGAGTTCGGCCACATTGGCCCGGGCGGCCTGCACCCGCTCCGGGGTGTAGTAGGTGGCTCGCGTCTTCACCGGCCCTCCGGTCAGGTTCGCGGGAGTCGCGGTGCGCGGGCCTCTAGGCGTCCTCGTCCACCCAGAGGTCCTTGAAGTAGTACCGGTCGGCCTGGGCTCGCAGCTCCAGCCCCTGCACATGCGGCTGCGCGATGTAGTACATGCTGTTCCACACCACCGGTAGGAACAGTTCGGTGCGTTCACGGATCGCGGCGGCGTCCCGCAGGATCTCCTGTTGCTCGTTCTCGTCCACGGTCTCCTGGGCGTCGAGCACGCGCTCGGCGAACTCCCGCGCGAGCGGCTCGGTACCGTCGTGGCGGATCTGCTCCACCGTCTCGGTGCGTTCACTGGAACTCAGGGATTCGTCGGACTGGACCTCCAGGAGCTCGGCGTATGAGTCGATGTCCAGCCCGGCCTCCCGGGTCATGTTCGGATCCCAGAGTTGCTGGACCTGGTAGGGCCAGGTGCTGATCCCGGAGAAGGAGCCGTACCAGAGTCCGAAGTAGTCCTCATCGTGGGTGTCATAGCGCCGGTCCACGTACACGCCGACTTCGACGACATCCTTGGTGACATCGATCCCCAGGTTGGTCTGCCAGGTGTCCACGATCGCGTCCAGTTGCGGGAAGTCTGCCCCGGCGAGCAACGTCAGGTTGGGAAAGCCCTCACCGTCGGGGTAGCCGGCTTCGGCGAGCAGGCGCTGGGCCTCGGCAACCGCCTCATCGCCCCACATCTGCTCGTGGGTGGCCAGGTCCTCGCCCCAGTCCGGGGTGGCGGGGGAGAGGAGCGTGGCGGCGGGCTCGGTGAGTTCGGAGATACCGGCGATCTGCTCCCTGCCCAGGCCCAGGTTCAACGCGGTCCGCACCTCCTGGTCCTGCAGAATCGTGTTTTCGCTGTGCAGTGGTGTGACGTAGGTGGTGCCGGAGTTCTCCAGCAGGATCAGGTGCTCACTGAGGTCGGGGTCGTTGATGAACCGGGTGACCTCCGCCGGCTCGGCGAGTGCTTGGATGTCCACTTCGCCGCTCTCGTAGGGCACTGTGGTGGTGATGGAGCCCTGCTCGATGAGTTGGACGTCGATGCTGTCCAGGGCGACGTTCTCGTTGTCCCAGTACTCCGGGTTGCGCTCCAGGCGCATGGAGGAGTTCGAGACCCAGTCCACCAGGTTGTAGGGCCCGTTACCCACCCAGTTCTCCGGCTGCTGCCAACTGTCGTCACCTTCGACTGCGTCCGGGTTCAGGGGCAGCATCGAGGGATAGGTCAGGCCCATGATGAACCCGGGATTGGGTGCGGCCAGGGTGAACTCCAGCGTGGCCTCGTCCAGCGCCCGGATGCCCACCTCGTCGAAGTCATCCACGATCCCGGCGTTGTACTCGGCCGCGTTCAAGATGCCCAGGTTCGCCTGGTAGGAGGAATCCCCGGTTGCGATCCCGCCGGTGCCCCGGGCGGGGTCGAGCAGGCGCTGATAACTCCAGATGAAGTCCTCGGCCGTGACCGGCTCACCGTTGGACCAGTTCGCCTCCCGCAGGTGGAAGGTGTAGGTCAGTCCGTCATCGCTGACATCCCAGTCCTGCGCCATCCCCGGGCGGACATCGGTGCCGTCAGGGGTCTGCAGCACCAGACCTTCCAACAGCCCCATTTGCACCAACCACATCCCGAAGGTGATCGACTGCGGGTCGATGTGGGCGAAGTTGGTCACCTGCACGGTGATGTGCCCGCCCTGGGCCTGCGCGGCGGTCCCGCCGCCGTCTTCGTCGTCGTCCTCGACCCCGGCGCCGCCGTTGCCGAAGAGGTTGCAGCCAGCCAGCAACAGCGCGCCGGCGGTGGCGACGGCGGCAAGGCGCAGCCAGGATTGGATCGGACGTGGGGTCGACACTGACATAGGGGCTCCGGGGGTGAGACGTCAGGCGGCCATCGCTCTGACGGGCAGGATGGCATCGAGCAACTGCTGGGTGTAGGGGTGTTCGGGATTGGTGAAGATGGACTCTCGATCGCCGTACTCGACGATCTCTCCCTTTCGCATCACCGCGACGGCGTCCGACATCTTCTCCACGACGGCCAGGTTGTGGGAGATGAGCAGGTATGCCACGCCCAGGCGCTCCTGGATCTCGTTCAGCAACTCCAGGATCTGGGCCTGGATGGACACGTCCAGCGAGGACGTCGGTTCATCGCAGATCAACACGTCCGGGTTCGGTGCCAACGCCCGGGCGATCGCGATCCGTTGCTGCTGTCCACCGCTGAACTGCTGGGGGTAGCGCTGCGCGTCGTCAGGGGAAAGTCCGACCAGGCGCAGCAACTCGGCCGCGCGGTCATCACGTTCGTCCTTGGTGCCGATCTTCTGCAGTCGCAGGGCCTCGGTGATGTTGGTACCGGCGGTGTACTGCGGGATCAGGGAGCCGTAGGGGTTCTGGAACACCATCTGCATCCGGTTCCGCAACAGGTGTGACTCCTTGGAGTGCACATCCACCCCGTCGAGGGACACCTTGCCCTCATCCAGATCGTGCAGGCCCATGACGAGACGCGCCACCGTGGACTTGCCGCTACCGCTCTCCCCGACCAACCCCAGCGTGCGCCCGGACCTGATCTGGAAACTGACGTCCTGCACGGCCGGGACATCCCCGCCGGCGGTATGGAACGTCTTGTGCATGCGCTCGGCGACGATGATCGGTTCGGACTGGGCGGTGGCGTCCCCGGTCGCCTCGGTGGAGCCCCCCGGCTTGATGGGGCCGGCGGTGTTGCGGGAGGTGTTTCGAGCGGTTCCCACCTCCAGCGTCGCCGAGAGCAGCATCTTGGTGTAGGAGTCCTGCGGATCATCCAGGACCTGCTCGATGGTGCCCTTCTCGACGACCTCCCCCTTGTTCATCACCAGGACGTCGTCACAGAACCGCCGGGCCACGCCAAGGTCGTGGGTGACCATGATCATCCCCGTGCCACCCTCCTTGATCTGTGCCAGCAGGTCCAGCACCTGGGCCTGCACGGTCACGTCCAGAGCGGTGGTGGGCTCGTCGGCGATGAGCAGTTTGGGGGAGGAGATGATGGCCATGGCGATCATCGCGCGTTGACGCATGCCGCCGGAGAACTGGAAGGGATACATCGAGGCACGATGTTCGGGTTCGGGGATGCCGACATCACGCAGGGCCTCGATCGCCCGGGACCGGGCCTGCCGTCTTGAGCAGAGTTTGTGCCACGTGAGCGCTTCGGCGAGTTGCTTGCCCACCCCGATGGTTGGGTTCAGCGCCTCCATGGCGTTCTGGAAGACCATCCCGATCTCCCGCCCGCGCACCTTGCGAAGGGCGCCGGGAGACACGGTGAGCAGATCGGTACCGCGGTAGCGGACCTCGCCGTCGAGGATCTTTGCCGTCTTGGGCAGCAGCCGCAGGAGCGAACGGACGGAGACACTCTTTCCGCTCCCGGACTCACCAACGATCGCCAGGGCGCGACCTTCTTCCAGGGTGAAGTCCACGCCGTCGGCGGCCACGAAGGTGCTGCCGTCGGCGCGGCGGAACCCAGTCCGCAAGCCCTTGACCTCCAGCAGCGGGCTGACCGGTTCCTGGGCATTCTGAGGCAGTGTGTTCACCCTTCCTCCTGTGTGACGTCGAAGGCATCGCGGACACCGTCACCGATCCAGGTGAAGGCCAGCAGCGTGACGGCGAACGCCAATGCCGGGGAGAGGACCATGTGCGGCATCGACGTGGCGTAACGGACCCCCTCGTTGATCATCGCCCCCCACGAGGGCATGTTGGCGATCCCCAGACCGAGCAGCGATAGACCCGCCTCGGTGGTGATCGCGGCCGGGACGGCGAAGCTCGTCGTGACCAGCAGCGGACCCAGGGCGTTCGGCAGGATGTACCGGGTGGCGATCGTGGGACCTTTCGCCCCCATGCCCTTGGCCGCCTCGACGAACTCCCGCTTCTTGATCGTCATCACCTGGGCGCGCATCAACCGGGCCTGGGTCACCCAGCCGGCGACCGCGATCGCGGCCATCACGGCCCAGAAACTGCGGCCGAAGACCGTCACCAGCAGCACCGCGAACAGGTACCCCGGGAAGGCGTACATCACGTCGGTGATGGCCATCAGGAAGGACTCGACCTTGCCACCGCGGTATCCCGCGGTTACGCCGATGAGCAACGCTGCCAGCACCGAGATCACCTCGGCGACCAACGCCACGAGAAGCGCGGTGCGGAATCCGAAGATCATCCGGGACAGGATGTCCCGGCCCAGCACGTCGGTGCCCAGTGGGTGCCCGGGGGTACCGATCCCGGCGAGGGTCTGGCCGTAATTCGTCGCGGAGTGGTGGTAGGGAGCGAGCACCGGAGCGAAGATCGCCACCAGTGCGATGACTACCACAACCCACAGGCTGATGAAGGCCAGCCGGTTGCGACGGTACCTAGCCCAGGCTCTTGCCCACGGTCCTATTCCCTTGGCTTTCGTCTGCTTCGGGGTCGGAGATGGCTGTTGTTCTGCGGTTTCGACTGCCACGGAGCTTACGCCCACTTTCTGCGCGTACGCGCGGGTCGAGAAGGCCGTACACGAGGTCGACGATCAGGTTGGTGACCATCAGGATGATGGCGAAGAACAAAGTGGTGCCCATCAGCAAGGGCATATCCCGGCTCGTTGCGGCCTGGGTGAAGGCCAGACCCAGGCCGGGGATGCGGAACATGGTCTCGATGAAGACGGTGCCGGTCATCAACGCGGCCAGCATCGGACCGCTCACCGTCACCAAGGGAATCAAGGAGTTCCGCAGGACGTGCTTGACGATCACGACCCGGTACTTGCCGCCCTTGGCCAGGGCTGCGGTGACGTACTCCTCCCGCAGGGTGTCCAGCACTGAGGAGCGGACGTAACGGGCCAGGACCGCCAGGGGCCCGACCGCCAAGGCGAGTACCGGTAACACCAGATGTTCAGGCCCGGACCATCCAGCAGCGGGCAGTATCCGCAACCAGCCCGAGAAGATCAGGATCAGGAAGACCCCGACCAGGTAGCTCGGCAGCGCGTTGCCCATGGTCAGCACGAACATCGAGCCGGTGTCCCACAGCGACCGCTGTCGCAGGGCCGCGAGCACCCCGATCGGGATGGAGATCGCCAGGGCCAGCGCCGTGGCCAGCACGGCCAGGGCGCCGGACACCGGGAAGCCCTGGGCGATCAGTTCCTCCACGTTCTGCGCCGGGTACCGGTAGGAGGGACCCAGGTTCCAGGTCAGGGCCCCGCGCATGAAGATGAGGTACTGCTGCCAGGCCGGAACGTCCGTGCCGTAGCGGGTGGCGAACTCACCGACCACCGCCTGCATCTGCTCCCCGGCCATGCCGGTGGCTCCGGAACTGGCCCGCTGGATGTCAGCGAAGTTCCCCGGGGCCATCTGCAGCAGCGTGAAGGCCAGCATCGACACCGCGACCAACGACAGGGCCATGCGGACCAGTCGACGACCGATGAATCCGATCATTCCCATGCCCACCTCTGCTTCGTCATCGTTGGCCGAGGGTCAGCCGGGCGGGGGACCGCCCGGCTGACCGCTCATGTGAGGCAGCGAGGATAATTCTCACTCCGCCGCGTCCTCGTCAACCCACAGGTCCTTGAAGTAGTACCTGTCAGCCTGAGCGCGCAGCTCCAGGCCCTGGACGTGGGGCTGGGCGATGACGACCGAGGAGTTCCACACGACCGGGACGAAGATCTCGGCCTCTTCACGAAGCCCCGCAGCCTCGCGCAGGATCTCCTGCTGCTCGGCTTCGTCGACCGTAGCCTGCGCATCCTCGACACGCTCGGCGTAGGCCTGTGCGCTCGGGTCGGACATGGTCGCCAGAGTTTCCTCGATCTGCTCGTTGCGTTCAGTCGCGGACAGATCGGGGTCCTCGTTGATCTCCTGGAACTGCTCGTAGCCCTCGTCGGTCAGCGCGAACTGACGCGTGAAGTTGGGGTCCCACAGTTGCTGGACCTGGTAGGGCCAGGTGCTCACCCCGGAGAAGGAGCCGTACCAGTAACCCAGGTAGTCCTCATCGTGCAGTTGTGCCCGTCGTTCGACGTACACGCCGACCTCGACCACGTCCTTCACGACTTCGATGCCCAGGTTGGTCTGCCAGGTGTCGATGATCGCGTCCAACTGGGCGAAGTCGGACCCGGCGAGAAGGTGCAGGGTGGGGAATCCCTCCCCGTCGGGGTAGCCGGCATCTGCCAGCAGGCGCTGGGCTTCCTCGACCGCCTCGTCACCCCACATCTGATCGTGGGCGGCGATGTCCTCGCTCCAGTCCGGCACGATCGGGCTGACCAGTGTCGAGGCGGGTTCGGTGGTCTCGGAGATCCCCGCGATGTCCTCCCGGCCTATGCCCAGACTCAATGCGGAGCGGATCTGGGGGTCTTCAAGCAGGGTGTTCCTGCTGTGCAGCCGGGCGAGGTAGGTCGTGCCGGAGTTCTCCAGCACGTTGACGTGTTCGCTCAGTTCCGGGTCGTTCATGAAACGGGCGATGTCGGCGGGCTCGCCGAGTCCTTGGATGTCCACTTCGCCGCTCTCGTAGGGCACTGTGGTGGTGATGGAGCCCTGCTCGATGAGTTGGACGTCGATGCTGTCCAGGGCGACGTTCTCGTTGTCCCAGTACTCCGGGTTGCGCTCCAGGCGCATGGAGGAGTTCGAGACCCAGTCCACCAGGTTGTAGGGGCCGTTGCCGCGCCAGTTCTCCGGCTGCTGCCAGTTCTCATCGCCATCGATCGCGTCCGGGTGTAGCGGCAGCATGGACGGATGCGTCAAACCCATCACGAACCCTGGGTTGGGGCCCTCGAGGGTGAACTCCAGCGTGGACTCGTCCAGGGCCTTGATGCCGACCTCCTCGAAGTCCTCGGCGGCACCCGAACTGTACTCGGTGGCATTGAGGATGCCGAGGGTGGCCTGGTAGGACGATGCTTCGGTGGTGACTCCGCCCGGTCCACGGTCGGGGTCGAGGAGCCGCTCATAGGTACGCACGAAGTGCTCGGCGGTGATCGGGTCACCGTTGGACCAGTTCGCGTCCCGCAGGTGGAAGGTGTGGGTCAGTCCGTCCTCGCTGACCTCCCACTCCTGCGCCACAGCCGGGCGCACATCGGTGCCGTCGGAGGTCTGCAGCACCAGGCCCTCCAGCAGGCCCTTCTGAACCAGCCACATGCCGAAGGTGATCGACTGGGGGTCGATGTGGGCGAAGTTGGTGGCGTGGACCGTGATGTGACCACCCTGCTCGGTTTCCGCCCCGTTGTCACCACCGGCCTCGTCGATTCCCGAGCCGCCGTTACCGAACAGGTTGCATCCGGCCAGTACCAGCGCGGCGGCCCCGGTTACGGCAACGGACCGGACAGCCCGGCGTGCTGAGCGCTTCTTGGGAGTGGGTGCGGCTTTCATCGTGATCCTCCTTGATACGAACCCAACGTAATTGGGACTGTCCGAAACTACTGTAGAACACTGACGCTATGTCGGCTAGTGCGGGTGGTCAAGGTCTTGCCGGTCACGGGTTGATCACGGGTTGGTGACGGATCGGGCGGTGCGCGCGTGGACCGGCTCCGCGACGAGTTCGGTGATCGCCTCGAGCACGACGCGCTCGGCCGACATGGCGAGGCGGGCCGGCATACCGAGGTAGTACGGCGCCTCGTCGGGCTCGTAGCCGCCTTCTGCGTGGTGCGGCGCCCCGACCAGGTACGTCGTCATCCCGTCGGTGTATCCCATCGGCAAGCAGGTGTGCCCGCTGACCCGCTTGGCGTGCAGGCCGTAACGACTGAATGGTTCGCCCGCCATCCCCAGCAGTCGCAGCCGTTCACTGAGGTCCACCCGGACCATGTCGAGAACGGGTGTGCGGGCGAATCTGTCCGGATGGTCCAGCATCAGCCGTGCCCATTCCCCGACGTAATCTTCGGATGCGGCCAAGCGCCGCAACTCACTGGTGTCCACGCGATCCTGCACGGGTAGGTCCACCTGCGCCCGGCTGACGCCGATCCGTGGAGGTCCGGCGTCGTGCGCGGCTCCGAAGGCGGTCCGGGCCGTGCGGGCCAGGTCCTGGCCCATCCGCTCGATCTCGGGTTCAGCCCCGTCCCGGAACAACCCGTCGGGGGTGTACATGTCGGGGTTGACGTCGCCGCAGCAGCCCTGCAGATACATCACCACCGGCGCGATGTCGGATTCCAGTTCGGTGGTGAGCGCGCCAGGAAAGTCCGGGCTGAACGCGTGGCCGTGGTGCACCACCGGATGGCAGGCGAAGTGCACGAACGCCGCCCGGCTGCGCCCGGATTCGTCGACGAAGCGCACGGCGGTCAGTTCCGGGTCGATCGGTGTGTTGGGCAACGCCCCGGCCGTGCGTGCCCAGCGTCTGTTCACGCTCACGTCTGCCGTGGCACGCCCGATCTCGACGCGCACCGGTGAGCGTTCGCCCAGGGCCGCTTCGATACTGGCCAGGGTCGTCCGGCGCAGGTGATCGAGGTAGTTCGGATCGACCTTCCCCAGCGAGGGGGCCATGTACCGGCACGTCTGCGGCCCGGAGTGGGTGTGCGTGGCGTGCAGCACGAGGTTCTGCTCGGGGATGCCGAAGTCGGCGCGGACCGCCGTGCGCAGGGCCTGGACCAACTCTTCGCCCCACCACAGCAGGTCCGCACCCACGATCACCACCGGTGGTTCGTCCCGTCCGCCCAGCACGAAGGTTCTCAACTGGAGCGGGGCCAGGACCGTCTCGGCCGGCCCGAGTGCGGATCGGCTCGCGTACCCGGCCAGATAGGTCGGTCCGGGTGGTGTGATCTCAGCCCGGTGGGTGCCCAGCAGAATCATGGCCGCAGGAGCCAGGAACTGTGGCCCACGGGTAGGTCGACCCCCAGCTCCACGAACTGGTGGCCGTGGCGTTGCACGGTCCGCACCCGCACATCCTCGGAGTCGGGTTGGACACTTTCGGGTAGCGCCAGGATCACGGCGGCTCCGGGAACTGCGCGGGGACTGTGAGCCCGCACCCGCCACCCCTCGTGGACCCGGTGCACGTGCACGTGCACGTCGCGGCGGGTGCGCTCCCAGGTGTTGATCTCCTCGGCCGTCCACCACGGCATCCCGCGGTCGCGCGCGGCCTCGGCGACATCGACACAGGCTTGCGTGGTCAAGGGGCGTTTGCGCAGGTGCGGGCCGTGGAACAGGAAGTGAGCCACGCCGTGCTGCGCCTGCGCGGCATCGAGAATGACATCTCGCACCGAGATGTGGCCTGCCCACGCGAGATCCTGGGTGTGCAAGGGAAGGTTGAGCACGTCGTGGAACGTGTCATCGTGACCTGCCGGTCGTAGCGGAAAGGACACGTGGGCAGTGCCGAAGGGGAAGCCGATGGTGCCCTGCTTGCTGGGCCCGCGGGAGGAATCGATCTGGATCCCGACGTGCTCGCACCACGTGTAGAACTCCGTCCAGCCCTCCCAGCGGGTGTAATGGTTCTTGTTCGACACGATGTCTTCGCGACCGCTGATCGCCTGTGCCCAGGCGTACTGGGCGCGCAACTGCGGCCACCCCCAGTGGGCCAGGTCGGAGTCGGCCATCGCGTTGTAGTGCAGGGACTGCTCATGTCCCGCATCGGTGATCTCGGCGAGCACCTCCTGCCCGTAACCCCCGGGGTAGACCTGGTGCCACGTGACGTTGACACCGGCGGCGGCGAACGCCTCGAGTGCGGCGCGCCCGTCGGCCGGATCGTTGCCGTCGGCGTCGTGTGACATGTGCGCGATCGAGTCGATGCCGGCCGGCCAGTAGTCGAGCCACGCCATGCCCGCTCCGGTATGCCCAGCGGCTTGCCACAGCGCCTGCAGGAGGAGCGAGCGCCACCAGTCCGCATGCGGCTGGTCGAAAATCGGAACGGCCGACGGCGGGGGATAGGTGTGGGTGTAATCCGACGGTAGGTCCGGCTCACCGGGGGGCATCGCACGATCCTCTTCGAGATCGAGGGCCACGCCGTCCTCAGCCTTGAGGATGTCGTCATCGATCGGGGCGGTGCCATCGGAGGAGGGGGCGCCGTCGTCCCTGACCGGATAGCCCTGCTGGATCCGGCAGATGGTGTACCAGAGGTCCACCCCGAAGGTGAGGACCATCCCGGACCCTGAGGTGGACCGGATGATCGCCGCGCTGCCATCGCTGAATGTGGCCAGCACCTCGGCGTCTTCGTCCGGGCGTAGTGCGTGTCCGCGCAGCGCGCGGATCGGGCGCGGGGGGCGCTGGGCCCAGTCTTGGCCACAGGTGACCGTTCCCGCGACCGCGGGTGCCCGGTTCGTCACGCCGGCGACGTCGGCCAGGTCGCCGGGGTCGTCGGTGATGACCAGTGCCCCCCCGTCGCGCACCCACGCAGTCAGTGCGCGGGCGTGCGCACCGGTTACCGGCTCGGTGACGAGAACGACGCCTCCGGGGCGCAACGCATCGGGAGAATCGGCCAGGCGGTAACTCATGCCGGCGTGGGAGAGAACCTCCCGGGCATAGGCGGCCCAGGGCACGTCCTCATCGTGCGGCTGGTTACGAGTCCAGAGGGTCAGGACTAGTGCGTCATTGCGATCTTCTGAGGTCACAGGACACACCTTGCACGATCAGAGCCTATTTAGGCAAGTCCGAATCAAGCGTTTCGGCCTCGCGCAATAGTCAGGCCTCGAGTCGCTCATCCAGAAGTTGATACCGCACCGGCGGGCGTCCCACCTTATGCTGCCGCGCCGGAGGCATCGGCCACGCGAGGCCGGCGTCGACCAGGTTGTGCAGGGTACGGCGTGCGGTGCGGAGCGTGACCCCCTGGAGCTTGGCGATCCGATCGGCATCGACGACGCGCTCGCTGTCGCCTTCGGCATCCAGTGCCTGCACGATGCTGCGCAACGTCTTGGCGTGCTGGGTCGCGACAGGCTCCCGTTCCGGTGCCGGACCGGTCCCCGATGCTGCGAGGGAGATCGGTCCTCCGTTCGGGCCGATGAGGAAGGCGCGATCCCCGGGTTGCTCGGCGGAGAGATTGACCGCGGCCTGGGCGTGCTTCTCCGCCTCGACCGTGGTGCGTCCCAATCCGATCCCGACCTCGGCCTCAATGCCCAGCGCGGACGAGACGTTGGCGAGGAAAGGTGCGCGCTGCAGGTCATCGGTACCCGTGCGTAGTGAACCCATGGTGGTGATCACCAGGAAACTCTGCTCATCGCGCTGGAGCACGGCCGCGTCCATCCGGCGGGCTTCATGCAGCAGCGTGCGGTGCAGCGAGAGCTTGAGTTCCTGGAACCAGAAGTTGCTCGAACTGGTCCGGTTCGGCAGGGCGGAGGCCGGCAGGCGCACGATGACGATGGCGATCCTGGAGTCCTCCATCCGGGCGCCACTGCCGAGCAGCCTTGCGGTACGCAGGGCGTTGCGCATCGTCAGCGGTGCAGGCGCCATGATGAGGTTCGGGATCCCGGTTGCGGTCAACGTCTCGGTGACCCAGGGCACCGTCGTTATTGCTCCGCTAGTCCGCCCGGCCTCGTAACGCTCGACGTGGAAGTCCAGGAACTGCTCGGGCGAGACAGCCTCGTGGTACTCGATGACGTGTACGTCCGTCATGTCCACACCGAGTTCGGAGTAGGTCTCGCGGACCTCCCGGGTGTTCACCGAGTCGATACTGACCCGTGCGGTGTCGACCGTTCCGCTCAGGGCTCCGCGCAGCAAGGCTGTCGGGAGCGCGACCCCACCGGTGGGGATGAAGGTCGCCGGCACCGGCAACGATCCACCCGAGGTGGCGAGATCATAGGGCAACGGCCCCGAGAACAGCAGCACATCGACGTTCTCGGCGATGCGTAGGGCCTCCTCCCGCACGCCTGCGCCCTTGTCGTCGGATGCGGCCAGGAGCCGGTAGGGGGTGCGAACCTCGGTGCGTGCGACGGCAGAAATGCGGTTGATGAAATTCTCCGCGCCGAGCACGCCGATCGTGACATCTTCGAACCCTGGTCCGTCTTCTCGGTTCTTCATCCGACCCCTCCCTTTGACATTCACCCGAGGATATCGCTTCTGAGCGGGGCAATGAGGGTTGCAGCGGGGTGGTAACTCCTGAAGTTGTCGGCCCGAATTGGGATTCGGCCACGATGACGCCGCTTCCACCCCCGGCCTGCATCGCTGAGACCTTCCACATGCCATGGACGTCTTGAGTCTCCCCCCGCTCTGGGCGGCGTCGTCTGCTCCATCCTCATGTCCCCATGTGCGCTGCGAGAGCAGCACAAACTTTGTCGCGACAGTAGAAGGGGCCTCCTGGACATCCGCACGTGGCGGACCGACCCGGCACACGCGGCGTAGACACAGCCGAAGTCGCTCAGACCCCAGATTCACCATGGTGTGGCAGCAGTTTGTCGTGCGCGCGCCCGGAAATCAACCGGCCATCCTTGACCACGCCGTCCGGTCGGTCGAGCAGTCTGGACGCGAGTTCGGCACGCCAGGGCTCCAGGTCCGGAACATCTGGGCCCAGGGTGAGGTCGTGCATCTCATCGGGGTCTGCTGACAGATTGAAGAACTGTTCGCGTCCGGTTTGGCTGAACCAAATATACTTGGACCGCCCATCGGTGAGAAAGTGCGCGCCATCAGCGTAGTCATAGTGCCCGGAGTGCTCCCCGTGTAAATACATCCGCCATTCCGACTGCCTTCTCCCCCGCACGGTTGGCATCAGGCTCCGCCCGGTGACCGCCTCAGGGATCGGAACCCCCACCGCGTCGAAGATCGTTGGGAGCACGTCCTGCAGCCCGACTGGCAATTCGCTGACAACGTTGTCGGGCATCCCGAGCGAGGCTGGCGGCGTAATGAAGAAGGGCACCCGAGCGGAGGCTTCGTACGGAAACGTCTTGCGATACAGGTTGTGGTCGCCGAGCATCTCGCCGTGGTCGGAGGTGAAGATAATCATCGTGTCGGCGAGCAACTTCTGGCGCCGTAGAAAATCGACCACGCGGCCGACTTGGTCGTCGACGTGGTTAATGAGCCCGTAATACCCTGCTCGCGCCTGTTTCATCCTTTGGGCGTCCAGATTCAGCCGCCACCCCATCACATCAGCCCCTTTTGCGGGATCGACCTCGTCTGTCCAGTCGCCGATGACCGGCTCGGGAAGATCCTGGCTCATGTACCGCTCGTAATAGAGGCTCGGTGGGGTCAGTGGGGGGTGCGGATCGAGGAAGGACAGGTTGAGGAAGAAGGGACAGGATGGGTCTCGTTTGGCGATGAACTCGATAGCTCTGCTGGCGCACCAGAAGGTGTGGGTCTGATGCTCGGGCAGGTGGCTGGGCCTGCCGACCCAACTGTTGGCGTTGACTCCGTGTGCGACGGCCGGGCCGATACTTGGGGCTTTAGCCTGGTCGCGCAGCCAATCGACGTAATCGTTGGAGAAATCCGGATCGTCCGGGGCGTACTCATACTGGGTATCAGCGAGTTCCAAGTGATCGAATCCGTAGCGTTTGCGCTTCGGTTGCAGGTGGAGTTTGCCGATCAGGCGGGTCTGGTAACCCGCCCGGGAGAGTTCTCCGGGCAAGGTGTAGGCCGGGTGCCAGGCCACCGACGTCATGCCGACCATGCCATGGGCAGAGGGCTCTCGTCCGCTCATCAGCGTTCGTCGCGCCGGAACGCAACTCGGCGACTCCGAATAGGCCCGCCGAAACCGTGTGCCGGAACGTGCCAACCAATCCAGATTTGGCGTTTGCACCACCGAATGTCCTTCGACGCCGAGAGTGTCACCGCGATGTTGATCGGTGGTGATCAGCAATATGTTCGGTTGCACCTGTTGGGATGTAATGCCCACAGAACTCCTTTCGATATCCCTCGTAGGGCGGACGTCACGGTTCTCAACCTTTCAGCGCGCCACCGGCCAATCCTTTGAAAACGTGTCGCTGCATCACGAAGAAGACAAGAATCGGCGGGATCATCACAAGGATCGAGGACGCAGCGATCACCCGTTGATCTGCAGAAAAGGCACCGGAGAGGAACTGTACGCCGACAGTCACCGGATACATTGTGGTGTCACTGAGCACGACCAGGGGCCACAGAAACTGGTCCCACGAATCGAGGAAGCCCAGCACGATGACGACTGCGAGGGAGCCGGTAACATTTGGAAGCATCACGCTCCAGAATGTTCGGAAGGCTCCTGCGCCGTCGACGCGGGCGGCTTCCTCCAGTTCATTCGGGATGTTCACAAAGGCCTGCCGCATCACGAAGATCGCGATGATCGACACCCCTTGTGGCAGCACCACTCCCAGGAAGGTGTTGAACAGACCCAGTTCCATCGTGATCATCAGCGTGGCGACGAGGATGACTTCGAACGGCAATGCCGTGGTGGCCAGCAGCACAGTCATGTAGAGCATCCGGCCGCGAAATCGGATTCGTGCCAGAGCGTACCCGGTTAGAGTGGCCAGCACTACTGTGAGCATTAACGTCATCGCCGAGATGATGACCGAGTTGAGGAAGTACTGCGGCAGCGGGATAGCGGTCAGTGCAGTGATGTAGTTGGCTACCGTGGGTTCCTCGGGGATGAGACTGCCAGGAAAGCCGACCGCTGTTTCTCCCATCGATTTCAGCGAGTTTGATATCTGCCATACGATCGGAGAGATCACGGCGAGCACGGCGAGGATCATCAGTGTCCACCTGAGGATCCGCTCCCCCGGCGAGGGCACGCCTCGGGCACGTTTGCGACGACGCGACTTGGGAACTGTCTGCTGTTCCGCTACATCTGTGTCTACTGCCATGAGGTCACACCGCCACTCTTCGGGAAGCCAGCCACCGGAGCAGGGAGACGACGACAACCAGAGCGAATAGAAATACACTGATCGCCGAGGCGTAGCCTGCATCCGTGCCGGGCGACACACCCTGACGGAATAGGTAAAGCACCACTGTCTCCGTGCTTCGTCCGGGCCCCCCGCCGGTCATCACGTATGGTTCCGTGAACGTCCGGATCGAAGAGATAGCCGCCAGAATCGCGATCAGAAGCGTGGTACCCCGGATCTGCGGCAGGGTGACGGACACAGTCCGTCGCAGCCAACTGGCTCCGTCGAGTTCAGCGGCCTCTTCGAGTTCCTGCGAGACGTTCTGCAACGCCGCGAGCAGAATGAGCGTGTAGAGCGCCACTCCTTTCCACAAGGTGACAGTCATCAGGCTGAAGATCGCGATCGAGGGGTCACTGAGGAACCTGATCGGTTGGTTGATGGCGTTGACGGCGATGAGCATTTGGTTGATCATGCCGTCCGAGCGCAGCAGCCATTCGAACAGGATCGCTACGATCGCCATAGGCATCACCATCGGCGAGAAGACGATCGTTCGCACCAGGGTGGTACCTCGCATCAGGGTGTTCAGCAACAACCCGAGGCAGATCGCCAAGACAGTAATTGTCGGCACGACCACGGCGACGTATAGCAGGCTCCGCCCGACCGCCGCGTGGAAGGCCGGGTCTTCTGCCAAGCGTGCGAAGTTGTCCACACCGATGAACCGCCCACCGCCGATGGTGCGCACGTTCGTGAACGACAGCACGAAGGTGTTGATCAGGGGCGCGAACAGGAACGTGCCCTGGATGACCAACACGGGGGCCAGGAACGCCAGCGGCACGTACCATCGGTGCCGACGGACCCTGACCCCCGTCCTACTGGTCAGTTCCTGGTCGAGTTCAGGAGCCGACTGGGAGATAGTTGTCACTCAGCGCGTCCCTGAAGGATCGAGGTGATCGCCTCCTCGGCCCGCTCCAAGGCGATGGAGATCTCTTCATCGCCCATGAGCGCCAACTGCATCTGTGCCCACAGTTCCTGCTCGATCTCCCGGTCCACGTCATCCGACTGCGGGGCGACGCGCTCATCGAGCAAGTTCTGCGCGGCGATAGCTCGGCCCTGGTCCACGAGGTCCTCGCCCGCCTCGGTGAAGAACGGCTGGTTTAGAGCGTCCGGCGTGCTCGGGAAGACGACCGACTCGTTGGAGAGGAGGAGTTGGTTATCGGAATTGGTAACGAAACGAGCGAACTCGATTGCCGTCGCCGGGTTCTCCGACGTGGTGGGGACCGCTAGGCCATGGGCCACAAGCCAGGCATCGTCGTTCTCATCCACAACGGGCGGGTGGACTTCTAGGTCGGCCAGTAGGTCAGGCGCGTTTTCATCGACGATCCGCAATTGGTTCGGACCGCCGGAACCAAACGCCACTTGTCCCTCGGACAGGACCTCAAGTCCGCTTCGGGGCTCTGCGGTGATACTGTCCGCCGGGATGCCGCCGTTGAGGTACAGAGCGTGTAACCGTTCCACGACGTCTTGGGCTTCCGGGGTGTCGATGACGGCCTCAGTGGCGTCATCGTTCACGATCGGAGTTCCCGTCGCCAGCAGAGCGTTCTTGAATGTCGACGCCCCGAGTTGGAAGCCGGCGTATTCGGTCTCCTCGCCTATGACGGCGGATGCGTCGATCATGTCGGAGTACGTCTGCGGTATCTCATCGAGGCCAGCCTGTTCCATGATGGTGGTGTTGACCACCAACACTGGTGTGTTCAGATACCAGGGGAGAGCCGAAATCTCCGGGCCGCCGATGGCGAAGAGTTCCCAGGCAGACTCCAGATAGTCCTCCTGCGCCTCCGGAACCACGGCAGACATGTCCATTACCCGGCCCTCTCGGGCAAGCGGGGTCAGGTGCCCACTGTCGAGGTTGAGCACATCAGCCAGGTTCCCCGAGGCGGCGTCGGCGTTGAGTTTCTGCGCCGTCCCGTCCGTCGGCACGTCAACCCAGGTCACCGTCACGTCCGGGTACATTTCCTCGAACTCGTCGATGTAGCCGTTGATCAGGTCATCGAAGGTCGGTGAGAGTTGCATCGTCTGGAAGGTGATCTCTCCGGCGATCTCGGCATCGTCGAGTTCCTGGAGTTCGGGCGTCGCATCCTCGGGTTCACCGAGTCCGCAGGCCGCAAGTGTGAGAGCGAGGGCTGACGCTCCTGCCATCAATCCGAGCGACTTCGTTCGCTTAATCCTGTTCATTCGGTGGCTCCTTGCCGATGTGACGTTGCGAGGCAACGGCACTGTAGTGATGGGCGTTCAATGTGTGGGTCTTGTAGGGCTATAGGTCCGATCGCGGGTGTCAGGAGGTAGTGAGCAAGGTGCGGAAGGCTGCGGTGAAGCCCGTGAGGGAGGGCATCCCGAACACGTCCAGGGCCGGCACCGCTATCGCAGGAAGGCTCGCGGTGTATCGATCCAGGGTGTCCGGCGGGCCTGCCATGAGCACCACCGCAGGCTTACCGGAGCCTTCGACGCTGGCGATCGCATCCGCCTCCCACGCTGTGGGGCCGGCTTGGCCGTAACTCACCATCACCGTTGCTCCGGAGAGTGCGCCAACCTCATACTGCACGTGCACCGTGCGACCTATGTGGTTGGTGAGCAGGGTCCCGAGAGCATCAGCGTCGGGTGCCTCACCCGATGGCTCGGCCATCACCATGGTGATGGGATCTTTGCCGGTAGGCAGGTTCGGTTCGCCGAGAGTGGCCACGTGGAGTTCCTCATTGAACAGCGGCACGATGTCCGCCGAGACCTGGTGCGACTCCGTGGGCACGCTCAGAGGCGCTGACAGCACACGACCGAACGCCTCGTAGACCCGTTCCTCCGGCAATGTGCCGTCCAACAGTCCCCGTTCCATCCCCTCCAGGATCGATGGCACAATTTCTGGTGAGCATTTGACGTTGGCGATGTCACACCCAGCGCTGATTGCCAGCATCGCGGCCTCTGCCGGCGAATGCCGGTCGGAGACCGCTGCCATCCGCAGCGAATCAGAGACCAGCAAGCCCGTGAAGCCCAGATCGTTGCGCAGCAACTCGGTGCAGATTCGAGGATCGAAGGTGGAGACCGTCGCATCACCTTCGTCTTCGAACTGCAGATGGGCGGTCATCGCAGCCCCGAGATCCGCACGTGCCGCCTCAGCGAAGGTGGAGAGATGCAACTCCCACTCGTCGTCAGTGCGGCGAACCACCGGCAGCCCCAGATGCGAGTCCACGTTGGCGTCGCCGTGTCCGGGGAAGTGCTTGACCGTAGCGATGACTCCGGCCTCTTGCAGACCGAGTCCGTACTCACGCATATGGGGACCGACTATCCCGGGATCGGTACCGAACGCCCGCACGCCGATCACGGGATCCTCAGACGTGGTGCGGACGTCCGCCACCGGTTGGAAGCACCAGTTGTAACCGCAGGCGTCCAGGTCCCGTCCGACTGCACGGCCGGCCGAACGGGACCGCACTGGATTCAATTGCCCTAGAGCGGCCGGGTATGGGATGTCGAATCCGCCAGCGCCTGTTGTATAGGCCAGCCCCGTCTCGGCGTTCGCGCCGACAAGTACGTCCAGGCCAGTGGCATTCTGTGCCCGCTCATGCATTACGGCGTTGAATCGGCGGCTGTCACCGGCCCCATCGACACGGGGGCGGGCGCGCAGCGGCGGCCCGTGAAATGCCCCGACCCCAGCTTGGATCGCCGCGATGGTCGCTTCGCTAGGGAGGCCATCGGGGCCCTCGCTTGAGCGGACTAGGAGCAGACGGGCAAGTCTTTCCTGGTTGCTCATCGCTGCCCAGTGGTCCTTCGTCATGGCTTCTGCCCTCCGACTGACTCGTTCCCGCCGCGCCTTAGGCGACGGGTCTCTCAGATAATTCGGGCGCCGACACCACTTGCAATCGGTTGTGAGAGGACCGACCTCAAGTTCTGGCCGGACCATCGGGCCCGTCTGCTCGGCCGAACCGATCCCGCGCAGCTCTCACACGCATCTGTGCTGACGGACCACCGCCGCGGCCCCGTCGGCCCCGGCGGTGGTCTGGGGATCGCCGACTCATTGCCTTGTCAGTCTTCCGGCGGGAAGGGCCCCTGAGGCCCGGCCAGCCCGCCCGCGGCAAACCGATTCAGTTCCGAAATCGCGGCAAGCATCGTCGCCGTTCTCGAGGCCCCGAACTCGAAGGCGTAGTGAGCATAGATGTCCTGGGCGGCGCTAACGATGTTGGGGTTGTGTCGCGCGAGTACGGCCCACGTCCCGGCGTGCGTGGCATCCCGTCCGTCGCGAATGCCACCGGTTCCGTCGATAAAACGAGTGATGTCCAGGCCGTAGTCGGTCTCCACCACGGTGCGATCGAAGGTCTTCGCATACGACTGCAGGTCGCGGACTTGGGACCCGAGCCGTTCATGCCACACCTGGGCAATGAACTCCATCGACAACGCCCCGTGGCTAAAGTCCTCCGGTGCGGGATTGCCTGGGTAGGACGCGCGATTGACGGAGACGTTGTCTGCAGGGGTCCAGCCGTTGAATCCCCAGGAGCCTGTCCACTGGTAGTTCCAGAAGTATCCGTCGCCCGCTCCTGGGCTGCGATCGGACTCGAAGAGCCTGACCATCTTCTGGACCTTGTCGAGATAGGCCCCATCACCGGTCAGGGCATGCAAGTGCATCATTGCCATGCCCATCGTGTGGTTCATGTTGAATGCACACTGGATGCCGTCGACTTCGTGGGGCGATCCCTTCGGGAAGAAGTAGATGCCGGTGCCGTCTTCGTGGTCGTCCCAGTGTTCGTCATGGATCGCGACTGCATCGATGGCGGCCTGGGTGTAGGGCTGGACTCGGTCACCGAATCTGCTTGTCTGGCGAAGTTGCGGGGTGGAGGCGACGATCCTCGCGAACCAGGCGATCGGCCGGACGATGTTCCCAGTCTCCACCGGCAGATGCATAGAGCCCGGGAACTGCGCGTACTGGTCCCTGGACCAACCGGGCAGCGACAAGCCCCGGTAGTCCTCGACGCCCTGGATATGATCTCGCTGGTTCAGCGCGGCGTCTGCCCGTTCGATGAATCGATCTAGGTATGCCACATCGCGGTGGGCGATGTACATCTGGAGGTAGGCAAGCAGGATGTATTGAACCTGCCATCCCAAGACCCCTGCCAGATTGTCGGTGTCCAACGGCGGTCCGCCATCGAGGTGGTCATAGACAGCCTCGAATGCCTCGCGCGTCGTGAAGTCGAGCGCCGAGGTTGCGCCTGTGTTCGCACTAGCGTTTCGGAGTCCGCCGCCGGCGGAAGGTGCTGCAGTCGCTGTGTCCGGGGTGACGAGGCCCGCGACCGCTACCGCGCCGACGCCACCGAGCAGAAGCGCCCGGCGCGTGACGCCCGTCTGTGCCGGCTGTTCATCGCCTCCTGCGTGGCTCTTCGGGCCTTTCGGCGCTCGCTTAGCCACTCGTGTCTCTTCCGCATCCATTGCTACTCCCTCATGTGTTTTGCAGCGACATCGCTACCATTTTGGACTGCAAGCGGTTGCAGCAAGGTAGCACGATCATGACGGTCGGTCAACGCCCCCGGATGAGCAGGCCGGTTGGAACTCGGTAAAGGCGGTAGCGGGATCCAGGGTGGGCATAGGGCCACCAGCGAGGGATCGTCACACCAGCCTGGTCGCTGATGAACGGGAATGCTCAAGTGTCGTTGCGCCAATTCGCTCAACCCACGACGCACGCCGAAGGACATCACTCAGGAACAACTGCCACGGAGGTCGCCGGAAGGGGCGACGCGCTGTCCGTGACTAACGGCCGGGTCGACTCTTCCCGTCGTGCGGCCGCGGCTGAGGTGGCACGGCCAGGTAGTCTGGGTCGGGTGGGCTTCGAACGGATCGATTACCAACGGCCAGGAGTTTGGGACGGTCTCGCTCACCTACTCACCAGGAGCCACGTTCCCCGTCCGACCCCGCAATGCGGTTGGTTCCGTTGTGAACCCGGCTGGAGTTGGCAACCCACAATGCGCGATCATGATCTGTGGTTGGTTCTCTCTGGTGCAGGGCGCGGAAGGGTTGCGAGCACCGACGTGGTGTTGAGACCGGGGACTCTTATCGCCTTCCGCCCCGGTGATGAGGGCGTATTCCAACAGGACGCAAGCGACCGGCTCACTGTGGTTGCTGTCCATTATGAGTTCGTAGAGCCATCCTCAGATCAGGTAATCTCGTTGCCTTGGGAGTGGCTTCCGTCGCGCGTGCTCGACGTGCGGAACTATGCCAGGTTGAGTGAGTTTCTGCACCGCATCGTGCGGCTAAGCCGGGACTCTGGCCCGCTCTCCGTCGTCGAATGTGCCTCAGTATTGCTCCAAGCACTGCTTGAGGTGTACCGACAGGACGCCCTCGCAACGGGCTATCAGTACCTCTCGGTTGACCCACGGCTACAGGCTGCTATGGACTTGGTGCGGTACGAACCCGCGCGTCGATTGTCGCTCCCGCAGGTTGCTGCGGAGGCATGTTTGTCTCCAGAGTACTTTTCCCGCATGTTTACCGAACAGGTTGGTGTGAGTTTCCGGCAGTTCGCAGTCACCGCACGGCTTGAGCGGGGATTCGAACTCCTTAGCGAAACTCGAATGTCGGTGACCCAGGTCGCCCGTGCACTCGGCTACGAGGACCCATTCTTGTTCAGTAGGCAGTTCCGAAAACTATACGGTTGCCCTCCAAGTCAGGTTCGCGCGGTTTCGCCATGATCACCGGTTCGGTCTAGGTATCGCTCGGCTCAGGCAGTGGTGGCCGGTGCGGAGCTCGCCTAGCGTCTTAGCCATGATCTCGATTGATGAATTGTACAGCGGGACTGTGCTGGCCGAGCCAGTTCCGTCTCTTAGCGATGTGAGGGGTTCCGTGCTCGGTCGCTATGGCGAGGAGGGCTATATAGCCGTAGAGGACGCTTTTTCTAGTGCCCAGATCGATGCCGCACTTGAGGGCTTAGCCGCACTCACGATGAACCCCCGAACCGCAGACATCCAATATGAGAAGTGGGTCGCCGACCGACTGGAAGAGTTCGACGGACCGGCAAGGATGGATTGCACCAGACGCCTGATGCAGTTTGTGGACCTGGAGCCAGCGCTGAAGGCGATCGCCTACGACGAGCAGTTGCTCCGTGTCGCTCGTAAGATCATTGGCGAGGACGACATTGTCCTCTTCCAGGACATGGCCTTGATGAAACCACCTGGTGGTGGACGGGAGAAGCCCTGGCACCAGGACAACGCCTTCTTCACCATCAAGCCGGGGACGCCGATTGTGGGCATCTGGATCGCACTCGACAAGGCGACGGTGGCGAACGGATGCATGCATGTCATTCCCGGTAGTCACCGTGAAGGGCCCGTGATTCACTTCAAGCGCCGCGATTTCCAGATCTGTGACACCGATGTACAGACGTGGCGGGACGTTGCTGTGCCCCTGGACCCAGGTGGGCTACTGATCTTCGACGGGCTGCTGCACCATGGGACCCCGCCGAACACGACCGACACCCGCCGGCGTGCCTTGCAGTTCCACTACATCGCACGATCTGCGCAGATGGTGAGCCAGGGAGAGCGACTGGCTGCCTTCGGTAGCGAAGGAAAGGATGCCTCCTGTTGAGCCCAAATCGCGGTAGTCAGCGGCGTGCACGCCGCTCTCGAGGCGGCGTAGTCGCCGGAGTGGGGCGCCGAGTGGGGTGGCAAGGAAGCGTTTAGGGCATCGCGTGTCTTGCTCGGTGAGTCGTCACCCGACGCCTTGTGATGGTGGAGTTCTGTGGATGTCGACGCTCCTGGTCGCTGCCCGTGCTGTCCTGCCGGGCCCGCCCGGAGAGGCTTCTCAGCAGCGGAGGAGGCGCCGGATGCGGCGGGTAACGATCTACTCGATCGCGAGGGAGTTGGGCATCTCGGCCTCGACGGTCCCCCGCGCCTTCTCGCGCCCGGATCTGGTCAAGGCCAGTGTTCGTAAGCAGGTACTGGCCAAAGCCAAGGAGTTGGGATACGCACCTAACCGCGCTGCTCGCGGCCTGGCAACCAGGCGCACTGGCCTGTACGGCTTGTTGGTTCCGGATATCACCAACCTGTTCTTCCCCCCACTGGTGCGCGCAGTGCAGCATGCCGCCGCTTCGCATGATGCGGAGGTGGTCTTGATTGACGCTGAGCGGAGCGCGACAGCGGAGGAAGACCTGGTGAGCCGAATCCGTCCGCAGGTGGATGGGCTGATCATCGCCTCCCCGCGACTGCCCACGACCAGGTTGCGTTCGATGCTGGACGGCATTCCCAGCGTTGTGGTCAATCGTCTGGTCTGTGACCTTCCCTCCGTGGTGTGCGACAGCACTCCGGCGCTGCGTGAGGCTGCCGACCATCTGCGTGACCTGGGCCATGACCGACTTGCACTGGTGCTGGGGCCCAGCGACTCGTGGGCAGCGGCTCGACGGGCGGAGGCGGTTCGATCCTGGGCCCGGGAGGAGCGCGTCGGCCTCGTGGAGGTCGGACCCCTGGGGGCGCAGTTCCGCGATGGTCGCGCGGCCGCCCGGGACCTGATCGAGTCCGGGGCGACGGCATCATCGCCTTCGACGACCTGATGGCAGCTGGCATTATCGCCGGTTTGAACGACGATGGGGAGCGAGTACCGCAGGACCGCAGTCGTGGGGTGTGACGATGTCCTACTTGCGCGGACGATGACGCCTTCCCTGACCACCGTGGCCGCGCCGATGGTGCAACTGGGGTCCCGGGCGGTCGCGTTGTTGAGAGGGGTCATTGCGGGGGGGAATCCACGGGGCATCACGCTCACTGGTGAACTGCGACAACGCGGTACAGTGGCGCCGGCCCCGGTCTGACGTCGCACCGCCCACTCAATGGCCTCCATCGAGTGTCGGGCGATGGGGAACCGGGCCTTCAGCGGCAGTGCGACAACCTGAGCCATTGAACTCACCCGTGCTGCCGCGGGCCTGGATCACGTTTCAGTAGTTGCGGGCAACTCGGTTGGCGATGCTCTGCGCTGCGGCAGCCGCCGCGGCTCGGACATGCGGCTCGGACGGCATAGGGGTACACGGCGTTCGGTTGCTGCGGCCGCGGTGAGGGTTCCTGTGACGGCTAGGGGGCATCATCGGGAGGGTGTTTGCCTCACCGGACACAGTCGGGTAGATTCTGCAATCGCTTGCAACTACGGGAACGAAAGAGATAGTTATGGCCGCCAATGTCCCTGCCCCCGCCGCGATCAGTGTCGACATAGCGCCCACCGCCGAGCAGGCCGGCGCTCAAGCAGGTCGCCTGGCTGCCGACGTCCTCCGCCGGGCCTTTGCCCAGCGCGGCCGAGCCCGGGTGATATTCGCAAGCGCCCCGTCCCAGGAGGCAACCATCTCCACGCTCGGCGCAGCCGAGGGGATCGACTGGTCGAAGGTGACCTCGATGCACCTGGACGACTACCTGGGTCTGGACCCTCAGCACCCGGCGGCCTTCGGGCAGTGGCTGTCCGACCGGCTCCCGGAGCAGGCCCAGCCCGGGCTGGACCGGATCCGCACCGACGGCGAAGCCGGCGCCGAGGTCGAGCGCTACACCCAGGCACTCGAGGCAGGCCCGATCGACCTGGTCTGCCTGGGGATCGGCGTCAACGGCCATCTGGCGTTCAATGAGCCCGGTGACACGCACTTCAACGAACCGGCCCTGGTGCGCCAGATCGCCCTGGCCCATGCCTCCCGCCAGCAACAAGTCGATGAAGGGCTCTTCGCCACGCTCGATGAAGTACCTACGCACGCGCTGACGCTGACGGTGCCGGCGATCATGCGCGGCGCGGTGATCGTGTGCACGGTGCTCGGCGAGCCCAAGGCCGCCGCGGTAGCCGCCGCGCTCACCGGTCCCATCGCCGAGGAACTGCCGGCCAGCGCACTGCGCACGCACGCCAGCGCCCACCTGTTCCTGGACGAGGCCGCAGCCGGCTCGCTGCCGGACCACTTCCCGGCCCGGCGCGTCAGCACGAACTGACGGCGCTGTACCGATCATGCGCAAGTCAGCAACCCGATGTGCCCTTCGCGACCGCCACTAAGGTCTTCTGCCCACTCAGATTGGGTACGCGGCGGTCGGGTGAGGCGCCTATCGTGCGGTGTGGCCGCGGACATATTCGATCGGTGTTAGGAAAGCCGCGGAAGGCAGCGGCGCGCGTGGTCGGAGGTGTAGGGGGATGGGGCGTAGGCCCATTCTTCGAGCATGGTGCGGTTGAACCGCTTGACCCTGCCGTTGGTTGTGGGCCGATAGCGCGGCACGGGAGCGGTAGGCCGGGCCGCTATCAGTCCGGACCCGGTGCGCAGTATCCCCGATTCGGTGAAGGCACCTGCGCGGGCCAACTTCGTGACATCCAGGTGCACCAGGTCTCCCGGGGCGGGGTGCTCATAGCACCAGACCTTGCCTCGGCAGTCCGCACCGGTGTTCTCCAGTGGCCGGGTCAGTGAAGGACCAACCGCAAGCATCCGTAGCGGGTCAAGATCTCGTGCACCGCGGAGGGGTGCATACCCAGGTAGTAGCCGGTCCGGGCCGCCCCAGAGCGGCGAGAGACCCGCAGGTCCACCCGCCGCCGTGGGGTGCGGTACGCGCGCCGGGCCGGGCGGCTGGAACGGTCTACCATGCCCGCCACGCCTTCGGCGCGGTGCCGCTGCGCCCACCTGCCAGTTGTCGTCACTGACCCGGCATCGCGCAGATTGGCCCTCACCGGAGCCAGTCCTCGTGGTTGGTGGCGATGAACTGTTCGTCCAGCAGGTTTGGGTAGCGGGCACGGACCTGGGCGATCAGGTCGCTCTGGCCGGCCGATAGCGTGTCGGTGCCCAGTGTGTTGGCGGTGGGGACCAGGCCTTGTTGGCGTAGTACTTCGTTGACGCCGGGTACGCACCCGGCGAAGTTGTGGTCGACGTCGAAGACCGCGTGGTTGATGTCGACCATCGCGGTGGCTTCGCTCAGCAGGTCCATCGGCGCTGCGCCGGTGTTGACTGCGGTGTTGATCCGCTGGAGTTGGTCGACTGCGGCCCGGGTTCCCACGGCCCACTGGCCGAGTAGGCCGCCGCTGGCGCGGACTTGGCGTTCCTTGCCGGCTACGGTGCGCCGGTAGGGGGTGAGTAGGTCATGGATGATCGCGTCGTCGTTGCCGGTGAGTAGGGTGATCTGGTCCCAGCGGTCGTGTTCGAGCAGGACTTGGGCCACGTCGTTGGTGCGGTACCGGTCGAACGGGGCTGCCTTGACGCCCACGACGGCTTCCAGGTCGAACAGGCTGTGCCAGAAGTTCCGGCTCAGCGCTGCCCCGCCCACGGACTCCTGTAGGTAGAAGCC
>NZ_JBMPQA010000019.1:0-30471 GCF_049725055.1 Pseudactinotalea sp. Z1739
ATGACCCCAATCTCGTGTCGGCCGCTGGGCTGGTGCCGTTGATGGCCCTGGCCCGTAAAGCCGACCTGAGTGTTCTGGCGCAGGAGCGGTTAAGTATCGCTGGTGACAAGGGTGCCAATGCTGGTGCGAAGATCTCCTCGCTGGTGGCCGCGATGGCCGCCGGGGCGGACAGTATCGATGACATGGCCCTGTTACGTCATGGGGCGATGGGCAAGATCTTCACCCGCCCCTACGCGCCTTCGACCCTGGGGTCGTTCTTGCGGTCCTTCACCTTCGGGCACGTGCGCCAAGGCGATGCGATCGCCTCGCGGTTCCTGGGCAAGTTGGCCCAGCACGCCGACCTGCTCGGCGATGCCGCCGATACCGGGCCGGTGATGGTCGATATCGATGACACCATCATCGAAGTCCACGGCTATGCCAAGCAGGGCGCGGGGTTCGGCTACTCCGGGGTCCGCGGGCTGAACGCACTGCTGGCCACCGTCTCGGGCGCCTCCTTCTCCCCGGTGATCGCCGCCCAGCGGCTCCGCAAGGGCTCCACCGGCTCACCCCGCGGGGCCCAGCGACTGGCTACCGATACGTTGGCGCTGATCAAGCGCACCCATCTGGCCGGACGGGCAGTGCTGGTGCGCGGCGATGCGGCGTTCTACTCCCAAGAACTGGTGGCCGCCTGCCACAAGGCCGGAGCGCAGGTGTCGATCACAGTGCGGATGGACCCGGCGATCAAGCGCGCCATCGCCGCCATCGCCGAGTCGGCGTGGGAGACGATCAAGTACACCGAGGCGATCTTCGATGAGGCTACCGGCAAGTGGATCTCACGGGCTGAAGTTGCTGAGATCGACTACACCGCTTTCACTTCCAAGAAGAAGGCCCAGCACATCCCCGGGCGTCTGGTGGTGCGCCGCATCCCAGAATTGAACCCGAAGAAGGACACCGGGCAGGGCGCCCTGTTCGAAACGTGGCGCTTCCACGCCTTCTTCACCACCAGCAGCACCGACGAGCGCGACACTGTGGTTGCTGATCAGGTCCACCGGGCCCACGCGATCATCGAAAACGTCCACGCCGATCTGAAGGCCGGGCCGCTGGCGCACCTGCCCTCAGGGGTGTTCAACGCCAACGCCGCCTGGCTGGTCTGCGCGGTTATGGCCTTCAACCTCACCCGCGCCGCCGCCACGACCACCCGGGCCGCTGACCTGGCCCGGGCCCACACCGCCACGATCCGGCGCAAGTTGATCAACATCCCCGCCCGGGTGGCCTCCTCAGCCCGGCGCCTGCGACTACATCTGCCAACCAACTGGCCCTGGCACCAGGCCTGGACGAACCTTTACGACCACGTCCTGCCGGCCCGAGCACCATCCACCTGAGCGCCAACTCCTGCACCGACGACCAAGGAACCCCAAGTGGAAAAGCCGGACAGACCGGCGATTTACCCCTGCCCTTGCAGCGTTTCGAGCATCTCAGCCCAGATCAACTCGCCTTATCGCCCCATCGGTGGATCGAGGCTTACCGATCCCGATCGTGCGCCCCAGCGCCTCCCCGGAGGACTCGTGGCACATGTTCGAACAGTCCGGCAGATTGTTCGTGCCGAATCCGCGCACCATCAACTGGTACAGGAACGCTGCCTCGTTGGAGGTGCGCCCGGAGGTGTAGAACGCCGCCTGGTCCGGATGGGCGAGGGAGCGCAGTTCGGTGGCGATGCGCGTGAACGCCTGCTCCCACGTGATGGGCCGGTAGTGCGTGTCCCCGGCCTCCTTGAGCATCGGGGTGGTCATGCGGCCCTGGCGGTTCAGCCAATAGTCGTCGCGCCGGGCCAGATCGGCGATGGAGTGCTCGGCGAAGAACTCCGGGCGGACCCGTTTCCGGGTGGCCTCACTGGCCAGGGCCTTGGCGCCGTTCTCGCAGAACTCGGCATGACTTCGCTCCCCCGCCTCCGGGTCCGGCCACGCACAACTCATGCAGTCCACGCCGTCGGGCTGGTTGAGTTTCAACAGGCCGGCGGCGCCGCGCACCGGGCCCATCTCCCGCAGCACGTGCCGAAGTGCCGTGGTCACCCCCGCCGCCCCGACGGCGCTGTCCGGCGGCGTTGTGACCTTGAGCTCGTCCTCGGTCATGTCCGCACCGCCCTATCCTCGGGTGTGCGGTTCATCGTAGGCGCCTGCGCCTGCGCGGACCCGACGAAGCGGGAGGTGAGTTGCCGATGGCGCGGATCGTCAAACGATGGCCGGTGCTGCGTCTGGACGCCGACGGCGGGCGGCGGGAGCGGGCCGACCAGATCGCCGGTGAGGAACCGTTGGAGATCCGGGTGGGGGCCAGCGCATTCTCGGTGACGATGCGCACGCCGGGCTCCGACCTGGATCTGGTGATCGGGTTCCTGGTCTCCGAGGGCGTGATCCGGCGGTCGGACCAGGTGCGCCAGATCGCCTACGACGGCCTCACCCCGCAGGGAGAGCGTGACTACAACGTCGTCAGTGTGCACCTGAGCCAGGACGTGGTGCTGCCCGACCTGGCGCGGCACGTCTACACCACCTCCAGTTGCGGGGTGTGCGGGACCGCCTCGATCGAGGCGATCCGCAAGACCTCGGCGTACCCGGTAGCCGACGACGACGTCCGGTTCACCCTGGCCGACCTGCTGGCGCTGCCGCAGCGCCTGCGTGAGCGCCAGGAGGTCTTCGGGCGTACCGGTGGGGTCCATGCCGCGGCACTGTTCACCGCAGACGATGACGGTGCCCCGTCCGTGCTCTGCGTGCGGGAGGACGTGGGTCGCCACAACGCGGTGGACAAGGTGGTGGGCTGGGCGTTGCGAGAGGATCACCTTCCGCTGCGCGCCACGGTGCTGCAGGTCTCGGGGCGGGCCTCGTTCGAGTTGGTGCAGAAGGCAGCGATGGCAGGGGTCCCGGTGCTCTCGGCCGTCTCGGCACCCTCCGCCCTCGCGGTGGAACTGGCGCAGGAGGTGGGCCTGACCCTGGTCGCATTCAACCGCGGTGACCGGCTGAACGTCTACACCGGAGCCCACCGGGTGGTGTCCGGCACGGACACCTGAGACAGCAGGTCAGGGCTGCTCGCGCATGCGCCTCAGTGGGCGATCCGTGTCCCTGGATCGCGTTCCTTCGCGCGCCGTAGCCGCCTGCGCCCGGCGCGGACGCTCACATCAGCACATGCGCAACATCTCTTTCGCAACACCCCTTGCGCAATGATCCTTTCGCAAGTAGTGTTGTGTTCACACCCACCGAAAGGACCAGCACCATGCGACGCATCGCCCCCACCTCCCTCCGCACCACTCGGCGCTCCCAGATCGCAGCCGAGGCCGCCCAGCACCGCCACGACCTGCACCGGGCCCAGGCCTCCCTGCACGCACGGCCGGTCTGATTCGGCGGCGAACCTGCCGGACTCGCCGGCAATGCGGAGCCCAGTCCGCGAGCGGCTCCCCCGCCCCACGCTCACAATGAACCTTTCGCAATACGTCTTGCGCAACGTCCCTTCCGCAAGTACTGTTGTGCATGAGCCACCAGAGAGGACGCAGATCATGCGCCGCACCACCCCGCACCTGAGCACCATCCGCCGCGCCACCACTCGACGCAGCCAGATCGCCGCCGAGATCGCCGAACGCCGGCAGGACCGCTTCCGCGCCCAGGCGACTCTGCACACCCGGGGTGCCTGAGGTGAGCGAAACGACCGCCTCCCCCGAGGACCAGGACCAACCCGGCCGGGCCGAGTACCGCAGCACCGACCCTGCGGTGATGCGGGCGCTGGCCCACCCGTTGCGGATCGAGATCATGGAGATCCTCGACGAGGTCACCGAGGCCACCGCAAGTGAGATCGCCGCCAAACTCGATCAGAGCGTGGCGAACTGCTCCTTCCACCTGCGGATCCTGGCCGGCGGCCGCTTCATCGAGCGGGCCGAACCCCGGGGCCGGGAGAAGCCGTGGCGTTCGATTCACAAGTCCCGCGACATGCGCCCTGATCGGGATGATCCCACCGGGATCGCAGAGTCGACCGAACTGGGCGCTCTCTACGTCCAGCGCGAGGCCGCCCGGGTGATCAAGTTCCTGCGCGAGGCGCCCGCCTATATGAAGGACCGCACGTGGGTGCCGGCGGTGACCGTGAACACCTCCACGTTCTGGGCCACCCCCGAGGAGATGGCCGAGCTCGCCGAGGACATCAAAGAACTGGTGGACCGGTTCGAGGGCCGCCGCGACCCTGCGAATCGGCCCGCCGGCGCCACCAAGGGTAGGTTCTTCGCCACCCTCAACCCGGACCTCGACGAGTTGCTGGCCCGAGCCCAGGACGTCGAAGCCGCCGGCGACAAGGCCGACGGCAGCAGCGATCAGGCCCCTTGATCAGCACGGGCACCCACACCACACGCGACTTCCACCCGGCCCGCTCCGGATTCGGCTGACCCCATCGGATCCGCCCACGCCCGGCGCGCACCGGAGGTCGTCAATGCCGCCGACAGTTCCCCGAGGATGAGGACACCGATCCATGAGTACCCCACGCCCGGATGACGCCGAGACCGAGGCTCCGACCGCCGTCGCCGATCCCCCGATCGGCATCCAACCGGCTTCGCCCACGCCTGGTCAGCACCCCCCGGTGAAGCCGTCGCTGCGCGAGCGACTACCGCTGGCGATGCGCCACCAGTCCTTCCGGCGACTGACCCTGGCCTGGGTCAGCACGAACATCGGGGACAGTGCCCTGTTCCTGGTACTGGCCATCTGGGTGCGGGAACTCACCGGCTCCGACAGCGCCGCCGGGCTGGTCTTCGCAGCACTCGGGTTGCCCGCTCTTCTCGCCCCCCTGGCTGGACAACTGGCCGATCGCGTCTCGCGGCGCCGGCTGCTGATCGCCACCAACGTGGGCGTCGGCCTGGTCGTGACCAGTCTGCTCACGGTGCAGGACGCCTCCGGCTTGTGGCTGATCTACGCGGTCACGTTCTGCTACGGTCTGGCCGCCTACCTGACCTCGGCTGCCCAGTCCGGACTGCTTCGCGACATGCTCAGCGATGACGAACTGCCCGGCGCGAACGGACTGTTCACCACGATCGACCAGGGCCTGCGGCTGATCAGTCCGCTGCTGGGCACCGGCCTGTTCGTCCTGACCGGCCCGCATGCCGTCGTGGTCCTGACCGCGACCTGCTTCCTGGTCACCGCCGCTGTGCTGACCACGGTACGCCTGAAAGAGTCGCCAGCACCGCAGGCCACCGATGCTCCCGGGGCGTTGCGACAACTCGGCGCTGGTTTCGGCGTGCTCTGGGGCGACCCCACCCTGCGCCTGATCACCATCGTGCTCGGGATCGCGGTGGGCATCACGGGATTTCTGAATGTGCTGGTCTTCCCCATCCTCGAGCAGGGGCTGGGGGTGGGCTCCCAGGCGCTGGGCATCGTCGTCACCGTCCAGGGTGTGGGCGCGGTGATCGGTGGGGCCACGAGCGCCGCGATCCTCAAACGCATCGGGGAGCGCCGCCTGGTCGGCGCGGGGCTGGGCGTGCTCAGCGGTGGGTTGGTCGGCTCCCTGGCGATCATCACGATCGTGCCCGCCGATGGCGCCTTCGGTCTGCTGCTGATAAGCCTCACCCTTGCCACCTCCGGGCTCGGCATCCCCTGGTTCGTGGTCGGGGCGTCGAACTACCGGATCCGGGTCACCCCTCCGGGCATCCAGGGCCGGGCGAGCGCGGCAATGAATATGGTCTTCAATGCGCCTCAGACCGCGGCCACGGTGGCCGGTGCGGGGATCATCCTGGTGATGGATTACCGGATCCTGCTCGCCCTCTGCGTGGTGGCCCTGATCGGGTGCGCGCTGGCCTGCCGGCCGTGGGCCGCAACGGCGCAGGTCATCGATAATTCCCGGTAGCAACGCTCACTCCTCCGTGGCGCGGTTGCGCTGGTAATGGCGCCGGACCTTGGAGCGGTTCCCGCACAGCGCCATCGAACACCACCGGGCGGTGTTGGCGTTGCTGCGATCCAGCAGGAACCGGCAGCACTCGGGGTTGGCACAGGGTCGCAGCCGCTCCGGGCTGCGCGCATGGATCGAGGCCCAGGCGAGCATCGCCCGGGCGGCGAGCACCTGGTCGGCAGGGACGCGTAGGTGCCAGCTCAGGCCGCTCTCGGACAACTGCGGATGGAGTCTGACCTGGCCCAGATCCGCCTGGAGAGCCTGCGCGGGTGAATCCCCGCGGGAGACTGCCTGGATGGCGTCGCGTACGCGGCGCAACTGCTCGGCCTCTGCGGCGGTGCCGACGCCTCCCCGGGCCACGGCCCAGTCCTGCGCCTGCGGGAGGCTCCCGAACTCGTCGACCCGCACGCCATCCACCACGGGGGTGGTGTTCAGCAAATCCAGCAGCAGGTCCTCATCGACGCGCGTCACGATCTCCATGCTAACCACCTTACTCGAGTTTGACAGGTTAGCACTCGACTGCTTGAGTGCCCTAACCACCTACGCGCAATTGAGAGGGTTAGTACTATGGTCGCTGTCCACCACCGGTTCGCTGAAGTCGATGGGTACCGGATCTTCTACCGCGAGGCCGGCCACCGCGATGCCCCACCCGTTGTGCTGCTGCACGGCTACCCGACGAGTTCGCACATGTTCCGCCACCTCATTCCCCGCCTCGCCGACGAGTACCGGGTGGTGGCGCCGGATCACCTCGGCTTCGGGTTCTCCGATGCTCCCAGCGTGGAGGAGTTCGACTACACCTTCGACGCGCTGGCCGCCATCACGGCCAAACTGCTCGAGGACCTGGGCATCACCGAGTACGCCATGTACGTCATGGACTACGGGGCCCCGATCGGTTGGCGGCTCGCGTTGGCGAACCCGTCGGCGATCACGGCGATCGTCAGCCAAAGCGGCAACGCCTACCAGGAGGGTTTCGTCGAGGAGTTCTGGGCCGGACTGTGGGAGTACACGACGGATCAGAACAAGCAGACCGAGGCCGCGGCCCGGGAAGCACAGACGCTCGAGGCGATCAAGTGGCAGTACCTGAACGGTGAGGCCGATCCGACCCTGGTGGATCCGCTGACCTGGGTACATGATCACGCCATGGTGTCCAGGCCGGGAAACGACTTGATCCAACTGCGCCTGTTCCGCGACTACGCCACCAACCCACCGCTGTATCCGGCGGTGCAGGAGTACTTTCGTTCCTCCCAGGTCCCGTTGCTGGCGGTATGGGGACGTGGCGATGAGATCTTCCGGCCCGAGGGGGCCAGAGCGTTCGCCAGGGACCTTCCTGACGCCCAGATCGAGTTGCTGCCCGGCGGACACTTCCTGCTGGAGTCGGCCCTGGACGAGGTCACCGCACTGATCCGCGGCTTCCTCGCGCGGACACTGACCCGTGGCGCCGACCTGGCGCAGGAGGGTTCAGGACCAGTTCGCCAGGGCCACGGTGAGGGACTCGATCACCCGGGCGCAACTGCGATGCCGGTCGCGCGGGAGTCGGAACACGCCGGTGCGGACCTTTCGTAAGGAGAACGCAAGTGACCACCATTGGCATCCTCGGCGCCGGGCAAGCCGGCGCTACCCTTGCCCGCTCGGCGATCGAAGCAGGCTATAGCGTCCTGATCGCCAACTCGCGTTCGCCCCAGACGATTGCGGATCTAGCGCGTTCTCTCGGTCCACGCGCCCGTGCCACATGGGCCGCCGACGCCGCTGCGGCGGCCGACTTCGCTGTCCTTGCCTTCCCCTACGTTCCCGGCCACGCACTTCCCGCGGAGGAGTTGGCCGGGAAGGTCGTGCTCGACAACAACAACTACATGCCCTGGCGGGACGGCACCTTCTCGGCTGTTGATGCCGGCACCAGGACCGTGCACGAACTGCGGCAGGAGCAACTGCCTGCTGCGAAACTCGCGAAGGCGCTCAGCCACATCCAGTTTCACGGGCGTGACCAGGTGCGGATACCGGGCGATGAGGCGCCCGCGCTGGTGCGCCTCGCCCGCCCAGCCGGAGCGCCAGATCGCTCCGCCCTTGTCGTCTCGAGCAACTACCCCGAGGCGGTCGAACTCGTGAGAGGTTTCTACGATCGCCTCGGGTTCGACACGGTCGATAACAGCCCCCTGAACGAGTCGTGGCGCAGCACCCCTGGCACACCGATGTGGCAGGCATCCTTCGATGGACAGTCCCGGGAGGAACTCATCCGCAACCTGCAGCGCGCCGAGCGCACTCGGCCGTCATCGTCCAGGAGCCCTGCCGGATGACGGTCAGCGGGCCTTCGTCGTCGGTGGGTGGCTCGAAGTGATCGAAGTACGACGCGGCCCGCTCGTCGCTCAGCGTGTAGTCGTCACCGTGGGCGAGCCTGCGCGCGCGGATCCGCTCCAGGGCGACCTCGCGCGGAGTCGCCACGTAGATGGTTTCGGGCTCGACCCCGAGCGGTCGCAGCAGGTCGCGGTACTCATCTCGGGTGCGGCGCGACCAGAACGAGTAGTCCAGCACCACGTCGCTGCCGTCGGTCACCAGCTGGATGAGCCGGTCGCGCAGTTCGCTCTCGATCTCGGCGTGAACGTCCGGTGGTAGAGGCATCGAGGGGATACCCCCGTCGCCACGCCTCCTGATCGAACGACAGTCTGGACATGCCCTCGGCCTCGAGCCGGCCGGCGACGGTGGACTTGCCCGACCCGGCCGGACCGCACATGAACACGACCTTGACCACAGTCCCGATCCTACGAGCGCCTCCCGCACGACCGGCTCGCACCCGAGGATGCGATCGAGGTGCCAATTCCGGCGTACCGATGAGTCTGCCGGTGGACAGGTATCTACCTCTGTGACACCGATGGTCTGTGGAGGATGCCCGATGGTTCGCACGGAAGTGAAGACGGTACGGCGCTGGTGGGTGCTAGCCGTTGTGTGTATGGCGATGTTCATGGGCGTGCTGGATTCCACGAGCGTGTACGCAGCCCTGCCCGCGATCGCACGCGACCTCGGGTTCGCTCCAGCGGAGGTCCAGTGGGTGATCACCGCTTATGGAGCCGCTATCGGCGGCCTGTTGCTGTTGGGAGGGCGGCTGGCCGACCGTCTGGGCCGGCGGATGGTGTTCATGGTCGCGGTCGCAGTGTTCGCGGCGGCCTCCCTGGCATGCGGACTGGCTGCCACCAGTGAACTCCTGATCGCCGCCAGGGTGCTCCAGGGCGCTGGCGCGGCGGTGATGACCCCGGCGGGGTTGTCGATCCTGATGAACGCCTTCCCCAATGGCCGGGAGCGACATCGGGCCCTGGGCATCTGGGGCGGTCTGGGCGGCACGGGGGCTTCGGCTGGGCTCCTGCTGGGCGGTGTGCTGACCGACTGGGTGGGCTGGGCCTGGGTCTTCTACACCAATGTCCCGGTGTGCCTGATGGTGTTGGTACTGTGCCCGATCCTGCTGCCCGAAGGCCCTCGGAACAACCAGCGGCTCGATCTGCCTGGCTCGATCGTGGCCACCAGTGCGCTGGTGCTGCTGCTCCTGGGACTGTTCAGGATCACCGAGCACGGGGTCGATCTTCCTGCCGCGGTTTTCGGTACCGGCGCCGCCATCGCGGCAGTGCTGTTCGTGGTCGTGGAGCAACGCAGCCCGGCACCGCTGGTGCCGATGCGGATCTTCGCCGGACGCACCCTGGTCGGTGGCAACCTGGTGATCGTGATCGCCGGTGTCTCGGTCGATGGTCTACTGATCGTCGTGACGCTGTACGCCCAGCAGGTCCTGGGCTTCTCCGCACTACAGTTCGGACTGACGATGGCGATCATGACCGTCACCTCGGTCATCGGCGTCCTGGTCGGGCAGCACCTGGTCACCCGGTCCGGGTTCCGGAAAGTAGCTGGCGCGGGTATGGCCCTGTTGTCGGTCGCGTGCGTACTCCTGGCTCGTCTGCGGCCCGAGGGCGGCCTCGTCGAAGACCTGCTCGGCGGCTTGGTGATATTCGGTGCCGGTATGGGTGCGGCATTCGTCGCCGGTCAGATTGCCGCCTTGGCCGACGTCGCCGAGCACGACGCCGGGCTGGCAGCGGGCCTCGAGGAGACCTCCTTCGCGCTCGGGACCACGATCGGTGCGGCACTAGCCTCGGCGGCCGCCATCGGTTACGCGACCCGCGCATCCGCCATCGAGGCACCAGTCGTTGCGCTGACCGAGGGGATCCAGTTCGCTCTGACCGTGCTGGCTGGCGTCGCAGCACTTGGTGCCCTGCTCGCCGTGCTCCTGCTTCGGCCGCAGCAGGAGCAGAGCACCGAAACCGGGGAAAGGATGTGGACTTCGTGAGTACGCAAGAACTCGGCCATGACTTCGATCGCCGAACCCGCCCATACCGGTCCGAACTGCTCGCCCACAGTTATCGGATGCTGGGCTCCATCCACGATGCCGACGACGCCGTCCAGGAGACCTACCTGCGCGCCTGGCGCGGTTACGCCGGTTTCGAGGAACGCTCATCGATCCGTACCTGGTTGTATCGGATCGCGACCAACACCTGCCTACGCGCCCTGGAGAACCGCGGGCGCCGCGCCCTGCCCTCCGACCTGGGTGGCCCAGCACAAGACCCCACAGCGCAACTGGCGCAATGGCCCGAGCTTCCGTGGCTGGAACCTCTTCCGGACACCAGGCTCGGCGCCTCGGCCGCCGAGGATCCCCTCGCCGAAGTGACGCAACGTCACAGCGTCAGGCTGGCGTTCATCGCCGCGTTGCAGCGCCTTCCCCCGCGCCAGCGCGCCGTCCTGGTACTGCGCGAGGTGCTCATGTTCAGCGCAGCCGAGGTTGCGGCCATGCTGGAGACCACCCCAGCCGCGGTGAACAGTCTGTTGCAACGTGCCCGTGCCCAACTCGATCATGATCGGGTCGACGAGGATCAGGTCACCGAGCCACCCACCCCACACCAGCGCGAACTTCTCGACCGCTACGTCACCGCGATGCACGCCAACGACATCGACGGACTCGTCGCGACCCTGGCCGCTGACGCCGTCTGGGAGATGCCGCCCTATCCGGCCTGGTTCCACGGCGCCTCCACGATCGGGCGGATGGTCGCTGCGCAGAGCCCCGCCCGCCGGTCGGGTGATCACCTGCTCGTGCCCACCAAGGCCAACGGGCAACCCGCCTTCGGTCTCTACCTCCCGGACGAGCGGGGTGTCCACCGTGCGTTCAACCTGCAGGTCCTCACCCTGACCCCGGCCCGGATCTCACACGTCGTCGCGTTCTTCGACCTACGCCTCTTCGGCCGGTTCGGCCTTCCGGAGACGAGACTGCCGAACTGAGGCAGCAATCGCGGGACCTTCCGAAGGTCCGGCGCGGGCGGTCGGCATACGCTCTTCTGATCGCTTGCGCCTGCACCGCGCTGACGGGTCGGTTGGAGTCTCCCGAAGGAATCCAGCGATCAGTATGCGTCTCGGGGGCGACTCACCTTGACGCCTACATCGGTCGCTCGGTCACCATGAGTGGAAACCCTGGGAACTTACTCGAATCTCAGGGGTGGCGAAAACCCGGCGTTGGCGCTGATCGAAGATGCGAAGAGGTGGCGCACACCTTCGGGGAATCGAAACGAGGTGCGGCTTAGGAAGAGGATCCGGCGGCTGTCCGCCAGCGAGATCGATGAGTTGGCGGCGGCCTATGAGGCGGGCGACTCTGTCTATACGCTTGGTCGCCGCTACGGCATTCACCGGACGACGGTGTCGGAGCATCTGCGACGAGCGGGGGTTGAGATCCGTCGCACGAGCCGGGTCAAGTGATCACCTCGGAGGACGACCCTGACGTGGGCGAACTGGCGTTGCGCAGTACTCGCGGCGCCGTTCCGTAGTCAGGCTGGTCATCGACGACAACCAGGCGGCGCGTCCACCCATGAGTCTGCCGAGCGGTACAACTTCCGGACGCGCGATCTCACGACCCGGCTTCGGGCCCGGTGGCGCTGTCGACGCCCTCTCCCGAAAGCGCGGACTGTTCTGTGCTGCCAGTTCGAGTCCACTCGTCCGGAATGAGGGCACCGCCGTCACGCCAGGTTTCGACGATGGAGTTCTGGAACCAATCATCAGTGAAGTCTGCGTGGTCGAAGGCGATGATCTGCAGTTTCCCGTCCATCTCGGTAACGACGTCGAACATCATCTTGTAGAGCTTCCGCGTGTTGTCGCGGTCGGTATCGGACAGTTCGGTGAGGTCGCCGCCGCTCACGCGGTCGCGAGGGAAGAACGCCTGGCTGGGCTGGTCGAGGACGATGAACCGAGGTACGGGGCGGTTCGCCGCGATGAAGTACTGCTGTAGCGCGAGATAGGCCGCGAGGTGGTAGCCGACCCAGCTCATGCCACTCCCGATCGCTCCGGCGTCCATGTAGGCGGGGCCCTGAAGGGTGTCGGCAACGACGGTAAGCCGGTAAGGGTCGATGCGCACGCCGTGCTCTGAGTGCTCCAACGGCAAAGACCTCGCGAGTTCCGTCATTCGTCGACCGACGATGTTCAGAAGGGAGTTGACGGCAGAGCGGAGCGATTCCGGATCAAGCTCGTCGGCAAGCCTGTCAGCCTTAGCTTCGAGCGCCTCAATCGTCCCCTCGAGCTCGGTGATCGTGTCGTCGCTTTCCAGCGTGGTCGTGTCGAGGTACTGGGCGATGCGGCCTCGGACGAAGCTCTGCTGGTCCCAGCTCCGCTGCGCAGCAGCGCGGATGTCGTCAGTGTGGGCCAACGCTTCGAGTGCGGCGTCGATGTCGGCAAGCTCTGCCCTGACGTTGGTGCGCGCCTGTATGAGCTCTGCGCGGGCGGCACCAACGCGGGGCTGATCCCGCTGAGCCAACTCGAGTCGACGCGCGACACGGCCAAGGCTTTGCTCGATAGACATGTGGGTGTCGGGTGTGTCAAGTCGGGTCTGACATACCGGGCAGAGCGCGTCTGCATCGCTGGCGTCCGGAACTAGTCCGATGGACGCGAGCCGGACACGGTGTTCATTGAGCTCTGCGCCATAGTCACTGTCGACTCTGGCGAAGTCATCAAGGCCGCGAACCTTGTCGTTGATGTCGCGCAGAGTGGCGCGCAGTAGCGCGCGGCGCGCGAGCAGGTTCTCAGACTCGGCTCCGCTGTCGACCGCGTCGATGCTCACTGTCGGTTCGTCGCGACTCAGAATGCTGGTGAGAACCTCAACTGCCTCCCCCGTGTCGGTGGGGACAACATCGGTGGCAAGCAGGCCGGCGTTCTTGGCGTCGGCGATAAGTCCTACGGCACGTCCGACGCCGAGCTGGCGGTAAGCGCGGGCCTCATCGAGTCGCAGGGTCTGGCGCCGAATATCGCGACGCAGGCCAGTGAGTTCTTCTCGCTTGCGCAACGCATCAGCGTCTTGGGCGCCGAGGAAGTACGGCAACGTGTCGCGGATCGCCTGCTTCTGGAAGTCTCGGTTCTGATGGTGGAACAGTAGGTCGGGGTTAGCAACCTCACCTTGACCCTGGAAGTTGTAGTAAAGCGAGTGGCGAAGGTTCGCTGCCAGGGCTCTGCGGGTCTGCCCCTCGGCCGGGACGTGGAGGTTCTCCTCGATGCCGATCAGCCCGCCGAGGTAGTCGACGAGGTCGGTGCTGTTGGCGTTGACCTCCAGCGCGTCGAAGGCGGGGATCTCGTTCTCACCGATGGTGAGCATCGCCTGGGCTGTGGTGCTGCCGTGCGCAGGGGCAGGACGTCCAACGAAGAACGTGGTGTCGCCAACGTGGCCGAGCAGCCCGTACCAAGCAACGGTGTCCTGGATGGGTCCGAGAGGAACGTTGGGGCTGTCGCCGCCAAGCAGGAATCGGAGGATACCGATGATGCTGCTCTTACCGGTGCCGGATTCGCCCGTGATGATGTTCAACTGCCCGGGACGGAAGCGGACCTCGCGGATGTTGCCAGCCCGGCTGTAGAGGATGAGCGCGTCGAGTTGCATCATGGCCGGACTCCCCACTGTGCGAGGGTGGTGGCCTCGTCGGCGTCGGTGCCGGCGAACCACTTCCCGAGGAACCCTGCGGCCTTCTGACAGGAGAGCCAGTCCTCGGTGGGCTTGAGCGTCGGAGGACGCCGCCCTATCGTGCCAGCGGAGAGTGTGCCCAATGCGCCGATCAGGATCGTGTGCCCAAGTCCGTAGGCAATGGCCGCGGCGGTGTAGGGACGGAGGCGACGCACCCGGTCTGGCAAGTCCATCAGCAGCACGGGATGCTCACGCAGCCAAGGCCACATGGACGCGGCCGTCGTCTTGGGGAGTGCATCACGGGTCGGCTTGTGCAAGGCGTTGGGCAAGATCAGGAACGCGTAGACCACCGGCATCGGCGCCCCCGCCTTCTCCGCGTATCCGGCGCAGACCTTATGCAGGAGTACCGCGCAGAATGCCGGGTTGAACAGGACGCTCGTCTCGGAGTCTAGGGCGGACTGGATGGTGTCGTTGCTCATGCGACGGCACCTTGCCCTGCGGTGGCGCTGGAAACCTCGTTGAGCCGGTGTCTAAGCAACTGGACCCAGTCGGGGTGCCAACCGATCTGCAGCCGGTCAGCGAGGATGTGAAGAGAGCCGAGGGGAATGTAGCCGGATCGGACGTCCCGGCGAATCTCAGGGAGGTCGCGCTGCTGGATCGCGACATACAGTTCTTGCGCTCGCCGTTGCTTGTCTGCATCCGTGATCTCAGTGTCGTTCGCGGAGAGTTCACCGACCGGCAAGAAGACGCGGTTCCACTCCTCGATGAGGCGCCGATCGTAGCTATCGAGCTCGCCGACATTCAGCAGTTGCTCCCGTTGCCAGCGGGACCGTTGCAGGAACGCACGGTTGTGGTCGTAGACGGCCTGCCGAATCCTGTCATGGTGCAGCAAGATGATCCGCAGTTGCTCGACGAAGATCCGATCATCTTCATTGAGCTCCTGCTCAGTCGGCTGCGGGACGTCGCCGTAGTCCAGCGGCAGGTTGTCATCACGCAGCGTCTGAGCGATGTGCAGGAGGCGTTGCTCGATCTCCTCCAGATCGATCCAGTCGGTCTCACCTTGAGCGATCCGGGTGAGATGGGTCATGGCGCGGCCGTGCCACCAGCCCCGCAGCCGCTCAATCAGCGGGCCGCGGCGCGGTCCGGTGGTGGCTTTGCGCACCGTGCCCACGAGCGCGTCGGTGAGCGTGGCGGCGTCGACGGCGGCGTCTAGGACGGTCACCCGGGTGAGAAGTCCCTGTCGCTGTTCCTCCCTCAGCTCCAGGTACTTCGTGTAGTAGGGCCGGGAGGATTCGTTGCCAGCCGCACTCGCCACCTTGTCGAGCTTCTGCATGGCCACCGTGATGTCTTGGACGCCACGTCCCGGCCCGAGCAGGCTCGCGGCGGAGTCGGCGGGCGCGGTCACTGTAGTGAACAGGAAGCACGCCGAGTCATCGTCGGCGGTCTCGATCCAGTTGTGAAGGGTCTTCCAGAAGTCGGGACTCGCGTCACCCAGAGAGCCATGCCGGGTGACGTGGTGTTTGGTCTGCCACAGCTCGCGAGCATCCCCATCGACATCGAACGTGATGTCATCAACAGTCTCGAGGGAGAGACGCAGGCTGACGTCGCCGTCCATGCGCTGCAGGGCGATGAGCAGCGCATACTCCACTTGAGCGAGGTAGCCTAGGGCTGAGCCTGCTGCGCTGAACCGATTGGTGGCGTCGCTGCTCATAGTCACGACGCTAGCAGCGGTCTCGATCATCCGGTCGCTCCCCCGCAGGTCGTGATCTTGGGTCTATCGATCTCTGGCCGCCAACGGCATTCCGCCCCAGGTGAGGATCCACCACACGGCGAAGGGCGACATCCATTCGCCACATCGTCCGCCGGCGCTGCCGGGGACCGCCGTAGCTACTTGAACCCCGACCATCGCCAGATGCGCCGATCTCCGCGGTCCGGGCGGCGGCAGCAGATACAAGCGAGCTCGGGTCGGGCGGCCTCGCGGCCGAATGGTGGCGGCGGGATAATTGCACAGATCAACAAGTCTTAGTCAGGCCACTTCGCCGAAGATTCGCCTCTGAACCTGGAGGTACCTGCGGAGGTCGACAACCACCCCACCCTCGGAGTCCTCGCTCGGCTTCTCGGCCTCATCCAGTTCGATGTCGTTCACCTTCGCGAGTTCACTGGTGTACTCGAGGACGATCCTGGTTAGTGTCGCAAGTTGATCTGGCGAGAAGGCGACTGTCGTGTCACCCTCGTCGCCGTATGCGACGACCGTGTCAAGATCGGCAATCAGGCGGTCGATGATGTCCGCATCAAGGCGGCCGTTCTGGATCGCCTCCAGGTATACCCGCAGCGACCGGTTGTAGTTCTGTACGCACTCGGGTACGTCCAGCTCGGCGTCCTTCTTGCGCTTTTTGACGGCTAGAACGACTCCGCCACCAACCGCCACCAACGTGAGTACCCCTGCCCCAACCGCAACCCAAGGGTTCTTGAGGCTCAGCGCTGCACGCTTCGCCACCTCCTCCACAACCTTCTCTGGCGTGGGAACCTCTTTGAGGTGGGTCACGAGCCGACCAGCAGTGTCGCGCACCACGCCCCCGTAGCGAACAAGTTCGCCACTGAGGATGCCTGCCGCGATCTCAGATGGAACGTAGAACGTGGGCTGAACGATCACGGCTGACCTCCGTGTGGGTGGCTGAGGTGGTAAGTCCGAGCGTAGTGACGGGTTCCGACACGTACATGGCCTGACGCGAGAGAAGATGGCTACCCATCACGTGGTGTTCGAGTTCTGATCTGACTTCCCCAGCTCGTAGATGAAGCCGGCGGTGAGGTCACGGCTTGCCATCGTTGGTCTTCTTCAGCTCCTGGAGCTCCGCCCAGTGCTGTTCGAGACCAGTCAGTGTTGGGCTCACACCAAGGGTGACCAGCGGCTGCGAGTGCCCGTCGATGTAGCGACACGCCACCTCGAAGATATCCGTCACTTTCGGCCCGATAGCGTCGATCTTGCTGCCGTCGATGTTTGGGAGCGTGGTCATCTGGACGTTCGCGCGATAGCGCTTGGTCACACCCTTCAGCAGTTCCTCCTCGGTGAAGACCTCGCACCACGCGCGAACGTGACTGTATGCCATGCGTACGAGCGCATCTCGGACTTCTCCCTCTTGTGACTTCGCGGCCTGGATAGCGTCGGTGATCCGTTTCCTGATCGCACTCAGCGAATCGATCCTCGGCCCGCTGGCACGGGTGACCTGTCCCTTGCCGTTCTCGTCGGTGACCTGGAAGTAGACACAGCGCTTAGACTTCTCGAAGAGACTGAGGAGTGTTGTGGCAAACAGGATGTCGTGCGTGAACACGATGACCTGGTTGTCGTCAGCCAGGCCGGCGATGCGCTGCGCGACCTCATTGATCCGACGGTGATCCAGGCTGGAGACAGGGTCGTCGAAGATGACCGGCGCGGTGATACCCGCCAACCGGGCCTCAGCCAAGAAGTCGGCAAGGGCAAGCACCTTCTGCTCGCCCTCGGACAGCACCTTCGACGGCTTGTGTTTGCCGCTCAGCACCTTGCGACGATGTGCCCGACCTTCACGTCCGACGAACTGCAGCTTCAGAGTCGGTGCCCTGAGCGCGTCGCATTCCTCAAGGAACAGGGCGTCGAAGCTCTGGTTGATCAGCTGATCGCTAGCGGTCTTCGCAAGTGCAGTGACGGCTCTCGCCAACGACGACAGTGGGCGCTTGAGGGTTTTGAGCTGATCGGCTTCCTTGGCGCTCCTGACCTGCGCTTCGATCAACGGCCAGGACTTGCCGAGTTCGGCGGCGTCCTTCAACTCCATGAGCTCGGCCTGCTTCTCTGCGAGCGCTTGCGTCCTATTCTGCTGTTGGGTTTCCAGCGTCGTGAGGCCTTCTCCGACAGCCACCAACTCGGTTTCGACATCAGCCCTCGGTTGCGTGACGACGTCCGCGATCGTAACGCTGGCGCGCTTGCCGTCTGCTACTGTCGATGCGAGTCCGCTCCTCGCTCCCTCGATAGCCGCGACCTGAGCGAAGTAGGAGGGCTGCTCCTCTTCGTCGTCGTACTCGTCCACGAACTGGGCGAGATCCTTGCCCTCGACACCTGTAACTTCATGCTTGAATCCCGCAAGCAAGCTGTCGGTGGCACGGATATCGGCGGAGATCCTGTCCTCTAGGTAGGTCGAGTACCTGGAGAGCAGGTCCCGTGCAGGGTCAAGCAGCGGCTGTCGGCAATAGAGGCACCGTTCCGAGTCATGTGCACCCAGCTCTACGAGGTGCTGGCGGTACGTCTCGCCGGCCTCAATAAAATCGCTCCAAGTATCGTCAGGTTCGGCGGGCAGGTCCGCAGCTGCGAACAGTTCTCTGCGGAAGGTTTCGTAGTCTGCCGCAAGCTGCGCTCGCTTCGTCAGCGCCTCGTTATAGGCCGTGGGATCGAACGACACGAGCGCGTCGGCAGCTGTCGCAGCCTGCGCCAAGACCCGCTGCTCAGCCTTGAGCGCGGTGATCTGCGTACCGATGGTGTTGGCGCGCAACGCAGCCACCGCCTGCGTGAGGCCGTCGAGGTCCGCCTCGACTGCCTCACCGGTAGCTGCCTTGGCCTTCAGCTCGGCGAGGTCAGTGGACGCACCGAGCGTCTCGATCAGCGGGTAGACAGACGACCCGCGTTGGAATCTGGACAGCAGGCCAGAACCGCCGGTGCCGAGCGCACTGATTGCGGCATCGATCTCACCCGTGACAGCTTGGATTGCAGCCGTGACGTGGTTGAAGAGCGCGAGCGATGCCGGGGTATAGACGTAGTCAAGGTCGTCATCGACGTGGGTTGTCACAGCGGGACTGTCGAAGATCGACATCCGCGTGAAGGGCGATACGCCGCGTTCCCCGGTCCAGGCGAACGTCTGCTCGTCATCACCGAGCTTGAACTTAAGCTTGGCAGTCTGCGCCTCGGCAGTGTCAGCTTCGATATCACCGAGAATCGTGTCAGCTGTGCGGCTATTTGCCAGTGCCTTGAACACGCGGGAGTATCCGGTCTTGCCCGTGCCGTTCTCCCCGTAGAGGATCGTCAGACCCTCGTGCGGCTCGATGATCGCCCCCGGCACGAGTGCGTTGACCCCGCGGACTTCCGAGAGCCGCGTCAGCGACAACGGAGGTGCCGCCTCGTCCTGTCGCGCCTCGACGTCAAGCTTCGGCACGGTTGACAGGTCGCGCTTGTCGAGCGCCTTCTCCTCCCGGAACAGCTTGTATGCCTTCTCAACAGTGGGCGCACCGACAGGGCGCCCACTCACGAGCACCTCAGCAACCAGCAGACGCACCCATTCGTCGCTGGCGTTCGCCCAGTCGGCTAGCAACGCACGAGGGTCGACCAACCTGGGCTCTTCCGTTGCATCGACGCTGGTTGCAGTCACATCGCCGCTCACAGGAGTCGCTCCTGATTGGCAGTGGATGCCCGACGCAGCCGCGCGTACTCAAGGAGGTCGGTGGCAGAGGCGTTCTTTTTCTCCCACTCGATGATCACCGACTCTCCGAGGAGCACATAGTCCCATCGACGGCTGTCGCGGTCTTCCTCTGGTAGCTCATTGATCTGCTCGCACCATGCCAGCGCGGCCTTTTTCTTGCGCTGCACGTTCTCATCGCTGAGGGCCGACTGCGCTTTGGTCTCGACGACGAAGACCGTCTCGGGTGTGCGGATCAGGAAGTCCGGCGAGTACTGCGCGGGCATGCCATCCGCTTTCAGATAGGGCCGACGTAAGAAGTCGTGTCGGTATTCATGCACCTTGGCGAGCGCCTCGATGCCGGAGTCCTTGTCTGCCCATCGGATGAAGCGTCGTTCAAGACCACCACCCTGAGACGGGATCGGAAGCTTCGGGTAGATGCACTTCTTGACCTCTTCCGCGGTGCTGCCGCGCACGGGGATCGTCGTAGCCTCCGACAGAAAGCGGTGCTGCACATCAGCGGAGGCCACGACCTGGCTCTCCTGCAACTCGACCAGCTTCGTGGCGAACGTCCCTGCGATGTTGTGAGCGACATCGTCGAGCAGCAACACCCGCCAGTTCTCACCAGCGAGCGGATCGAACTCCTGGGCGAAGAGCCGGTGGCGGATGTAGGTATCCAACCAGCCGGTCAAGAGCGGGCGGTATGCCTGCAAGATCGGGAACTTGGCGTTCTCGTTGTACTTGCTCTGGCTCTTGGTCATCGTGCGACCGAGCGCTTCCGTGATGCGAGTCGTCATACGCGAGAGGTAGTCGTTGTACCCGGTTGCTGTGAGGACGCCGCCGTCGACGCGGTAGTCGCCGTACTGCGTGCCCGTCTGCGCATCGTGCGAGACGAAGCGGTCGCCCGTGCCGATAACTTTGAGCATCATGTCAAGCGGGTACGGGCAGGGTGCCAGCGCGAGCGGGTCAATGCTCGGCTGGCGAAGCTCCTCATCGGCGTCGCGCAGGATGATCGGGATCTCAAAGTCGTACGCCTGGTAGCCAGGCCGCAGATCGACGTGCTCCAGGTCGCCGGTTGCGCCGGTGGTGTCCGAGTCGTCGCCGGTCTCGACCATGAGCCCGCCGCTAAGAAGCTCCTCGTAGAAGTCGCTGAATGCCGGGTGCTCGACGATGAACAGCACGTCGAAGTAGTTGGTCGGCTCAAGCCCTTTACTGATCCGCTCGCGGGTCTCGGCCTTCAGCTCATCGATCGACGGGTCGCCGCGCCACATAAGTCGAAGTCCGCGTCCGATGGTCTGCTCAAGCAGGATCGATGCTTGGGACGACCGCAGCGGCACGATGACCGCGATGTTGCTGACGTCGAAGCCCTCGCGGAGCATGAGCACCGAGACAATGACCTTGGGCTGCTTGTGCCGGTCAACATCGAACAGCTTCTCGCGGATCGGCTCCCAGTCCTTCGGGCCGAGCTCGGCCTTGCGTCCGGAATCCACGCGGAGGATGTCGTCCTCAGACAGGCCGGTGCTCTGCAGGTACTCGACGACGTGTGGCGTGACGTTGGTGTCCTCACAGACCACGAGGAGCTTCGGATGCTTGTCCGGATCGGCGTCGGTGAACTGGTCCTCAAGGATCTGGAGCTTCTTGAGGCCGGCCTGCAGCATGACGCGCTGGCCGTTGGAGAGGCCGGTGACGCGCTTCTGCTCGTCACGCTCCGCTTTGAAGTCGAGTGGAAGCGCTGCGATCTCCCTGCGCTTGTCGAGTGCGAGCGACTTGACGAGCCCAGCTCGCATGGCGGACTTGAGGTCAAAGTCAACGACGATGTGCGGGAAGTAGGCCTTGCCCTTGGAGCGTCCCGAACCGACTTCGTTATACGGCGTCGCCGAGAAGTCGATCTGGGTGAAGCGTCTCCCCTTGGTAGATGCGATCTCGCTCAGACTCTTCTGCCACTCGACATCCGTGACCTCGTCGGCCTTCTTGACCTCATGGATGTGGTGCGCCTCGTCGTTGAACACGACCAGGTCAGGCAGATCCTTCAACGCCTGGAGCGGTCCCCCTCGCAGGAAGCGTCGATCCAGCGTGTCCAGAGCGTTCCCAGCGCTCGTGCCTGGCGTGAGCGGGAAGAAGCTCTCGATAGCCGCCTTCCGATCGATCTCCGCGCCAGGTGCCTCGACCTCCGCCTCGTCATCGAGAAAGTCAGGATCCTCCTTGCCAGCCAGCAGATGCCAGTTGGTGATGGCGATCATGCCCGAGCCGGTGACCTTGCGACCGATCTCGGTCTTAGTCACGACGGACGACTGCAGGAACGAGAAGACTTGCGAGCGGTAGGTGTCCGGCACGAACAGACCCTGCTGGCGGTGGATGTCGCTGGTGGTGAAGTCACGCTCGCCCTCGTGCTCCTTGCCCATGAAGGAGTCGAGAAGACGGTCGTACACGATGAGGCCAGGTGCCACGAGCAAGAAATTGCTTGAGAAGCGCGGATCCGCTGGATTGGCGAGCTTGTTCAGGTACTGCCAGACGAGCAGAGCGTTGAGCACCCAGGTCTTACCGGTACCCGTTGCCATCTTCGCCGCGTACTTCGGGAAGTCGTGGCGCTGCCGGGTGACTTCGCCCAGAACGCCGCCCTCGAGCATCGCCTCGGGGGCGACTGCTTCGTAGAGATCGCGCAGCCGCGTCGTGCCGAGGACCTCATGGGCATAGATGATGTTGAGAATGGCGGCGCGCTGACCAGCATGAAAGCTCAGTTCCCGGAGGTCGCAGTAGTCCTGCTGAAACCAGTAACGCAGCAACTCGGCAGTGACTGGTGTGACTCGTTCAAGCAGCTCCGAACCTGAGCCGCCGACGATGCCCGGAATGAACGGATCAACGACCGACGACAGCCCACGAGCCAAGGGGAAGTCCGCGAAACCACTCACGACTCCACCTCCACACCAGAGATGACGACCTCGGACTCGAAGCCGAAGACGTCCACCGCTCGCACGCACACCGTACGCGCGCTGTCGAGGCGGGAAAGATCCAGTGTGGCCGTCGTGACGACACGCAACTCGTCGCTGTCGTTGTCGGTATTGCCTCGGTAGTCCTGCCAGACGGATCGGAAGACTTCGCCGTCGTAATCGGGATCGACCGCCCAGTACTCGACGAGCGCGAGAGGCTCCGTGTTCATGACCTGCTGGAGCTTGGCACGGTTGGCCTGGTCGAGATTGATCGCCTCCGGCGACAGCAGTACATAGTTCTGCAGGTTCACTGTCAGCGACTCCCGCTCACCTTCGGGCACGCGACCGGTCACCTCGGCTTGAAGGTACTGAAGGCTCGAGAAGCGGACTTCTGACGCCAGCTTGTCCGCACCCTTCTTCTTGAGCCGGTCGAGCAGATCCGGCGGGATAACGAGCACCTCAAGGTTCGGATCGTTCAGGTCGTTGATGTCCTGCCCAATGCCAGCGGCGAAGTTCCAGCCGAGCACCACGACCTTGTCGAAGCCGCCCATCTTCACCTCGCGGTAGCCCTGGGCACGCTTGAGCGTCGAGATCGTCGTGAGGCGTGAAGGGCTGTCCGCGTAGACCAGCGTGCGGGTACCCGGTAGCCGACCGAGGCTGCCGTTGACGTTCTCTTCCGGCGGCAGCGGTAGAGCGCCGTAGAGATCAAGCACCACCTTCGCCAGATCACCAACCCGGAATGAGCGGCCAAGCGTCGAACGCGCCTGCTCAACCTGGTAGTCGCCGATGGCCTGGTAAAGGAACGGCTTCGCGTCCTGATCGATGAGACGCTTGCGAGTCACCATCGCTGCAGGCTTCCCGAGGTCAGTCACGACCCAGCGGCGGCCGAGGCGCTCCGCAGCAGCAGCCGTTGTGCCAGAACCTACGAAGAAATCCGCAACGAGATCCCCTTCGTCCGAAGAGGCCTGGATGATCCGTTCCAGGAGTCGACCGGGTTTCTGCGTGCCATACCCGGTTGTCTCACCCTTCTGCAGCGTCTGCACGTCTGTCCAGACATCGCGCGACCGCACGCCTTCGGGATTCAGGTAGATCTTCTTCTGGGGCACGCGTCCGGGCTTCACCCAGAGGATCCCCTCTTCAAGCCACGTCAGCGCAGTCTCCCTCGGCATCCTGTAGCCGCCAGCAGGCGGCTTCTCACCGAGGCCGAGATTGTAGACGTAGCCACCGCCGCCCGGGTTGTCGATTGGGCCAAGTCGGTATTGCCCCACTTCGTCGGTCTTGAGTCGCTTCTCGTTCGATCCAGCGTGTGCTTGGAACACGTCGTTCCAGACGATCTTCTTCGGATCCTTCCGATAAAAGAAGATCGTGTCGTGGGACTTGATGAACTTCTTGTTCTTGGCAGAGGAGTCACCGATGGCGCCCGGCCAGACGATCTCATTTACGAAGGATTCCCGGCCAAACACCTCATCGAGGATGATCTTGAGATAGTGCGCCACTCGATAGTCGATGTGGACGTAGATTGATCCGGTCTCTGCCAACAACTCACGCATCAAGACGAGCCGAGCGACGATCATCGCGACGTAAGATGCGGTGCCATCTGCCCATGTGTCGGAGTAGGCAAATTGCTCCAAGACGGTCGGCCTCTGGTCGATGGTGGTACCAGGGAGCGTGATCTTCGTACGGTAGTCAGCTTTCGAGTCGAACGGCGGATCGATGTAGATCAGGTCTACTCGGCCGCGGAGGCTGGCGTGCTCGTTGTCGCCTGCAAGCAGGGCCGCCATCGCCAACAGGTTGTCGCCGTAGATCAGCCGATTGGGCTGGTCCGCAATGTCCTCAGCATAGTTGCCCGAGAAGTTGAAACCTGCGTGGTCCTTCGATGGGATCACCAGCTCTCGCGTCTGCAGGCTGACCCTGTTGCGCCCCTCCAGCTGTTCCAGGATCTGTGCCGCTTGACGCTTGCCTGCGGCGACGATGCCAGGCAGCTGCTCCAGTAGGGACTTGCTCATGCTGTGGTGTTCTCCTCGAGGCAACGGCCTGATGCGGGCTGGACATGGGTGCGTGTCACACGCTACCGGTGGGCACCGACACTGCTAGAGTCCCGCGCCGACCAGCATGGGAGTCTCCTCGGCCGGCGCAGCAGGACAGCCCAGGTCGAGCACCCAATCGGCGCACAACCAGGCGTTCGGACGGCCCCGCAGCGTACGGAAGCGGCGCTCCATTGTGCAGCGGCGCGCGTCAACCGATCGGGCCACGAGCCGAGGTTGGTCACGTGTCTCTGAGCCAGCGGTCGAGCACAACGCCCGCGATCACTGACGATCTGGACGGGGCCTGTCGAGTAGCGGCGTTCCGGCGCTCCTTCGGGGCAAGCGGTAAGGCGAACGCTCCCGTCGGCGAACCTCGAAGCGCTTGTGCGCGCTGCCCTCCCTGAGTGGGACCCCCGTCCAGCCAGAAGTCAAGGACGCGGAGTTCGATTGACCGGCGTGTCGAGAGGGATGAGTGGCGTCCCGCATAGTGGTGTAGCGCGGTTGGCGTGATCGTTGCCCGGTGTGTCGCTGGGGGCGTGAGCGCGGCCACCGCGCTACACCACTCTATGGGGCACTACTTCGCCGGGCAGATCCATATGTTCAAAAGGAACCACCTGGGAGGCGACGAGATGAGCACCTGACACCCCTGTTACAGCCGCCTTCGGGCGGGGCCGCGTTCGCGGACGGCAGACGGAAAGTGTTGTAAAAAGAGCCTTTGACCAGGCTTTTTATAGAAAAAGGGAGTAAAATGGGTAAAACATGTAACCGGAGACCCGCACCCAATGAACAGCGCGACCGCGGCCATGCGCCTGGGCCCTTCCATAAAGCAGGCGCGTACACAACAAGGTATTTCCCTCCGTCGACTCGCTCAGCGCTCCGGTGTTCCGCGCACCACCATCGAGCGGATCGAGCAGGAGAAGATCGAACACCCGCGCCCGAACATTCTTCACGCACTCGGCACAGCGCTCGAGATTCCCGTGAGCGACTTGTACTCGCTGGCCAACTACCCGACGGTCGAAGCTCTGCCATCGTTCGCCCCCTACCTGCGCGCCCGCTACCAGGGCCTGTCCGCACAGGCGATCACCGAGCTCGACATCTACTTCCGCACACTCGCTGAACGCGACGGGATCGCACTAGACGGCCCCGCAGTCGGCGAAGACGAAACCTAGACCAACTAATCACTCCCGGGTGGGGAAAGGAGGAGACAACCAATGAAACCGACGATAGAGGAGAACACCGACGCCGCGAGGCTGACAAGTCCACCAGCGCGTCCACTCGACAGCGTTCCCAACCTCACTCGCCACCCACTGAGGCGTCTGCGCAGTCTCGTGCCCGAGCAGCCATATCCGTTCAGCTGGGTCGCAGCCCAGCGCATCGCCTCGGCCCAAGCCCGGCTCCTGCGAGACCTGGCTTCCCGCAAGCAGCAAGACCCCGTGGAGTTCGTGAAAGCCATCGCAACGATTGAAGTGCGCATGGATGACGACCTGCCCCAACTCAGCTCCCACTACTGGGACGCAGGCGCCCGACGCTGGATCATCACCATCCGCACGGGCTTCCCCAAGCCTGGCATTCGCTTCCTCATCCTGCGTGAGTTCAAGCGGATCCTCGACTATCCAGTTGGTCCCAGCCTCTACGACGCCCGACAGGAACGCGGCTCTGTCCAGGCAGACATGGCAGGAGACCATTTCACACTGAACGTTCTCATGCCCGCTCGCGCTGTCCGAGAAGCAATCAGCAACGGCATCACAACGATCAAGGGACTCGCCCGCCACTTCGACGTCCTCGACTACGCGGTGATCCTGCGCCTGTCTGACCTCGGCCTGCTTCCCAATATCACCGATTGATCGAAAGGAGGAATCTTCCCCATGAACGACACAGACACATCACCTGACACGAAGCTCGTCACCATCGACGAGGCAATCAAGGAACTGCGGATCGGCCGTGACCTGTTCTACCGTCTCATCCGCGCCGGGGATCTTCCCTCGGTCAAGATCGGCGCACGGCGATTCGTGACCCGCGCCGACCTCGCCGGCTACATCCGGCGTCAACGACAGGCAGCACGGCATGGAGCACATCATGTCTAGGCGCGCCAACGGCGAGGGCACTCTCACCAAACGCAAAGACGGCCGCTGGGAGGCCGCCGCGTTCGCCCCGACCCTGGACGGCCCCCGCAAACGCATCCGCGTGTACGCCCGCGATCGAAAGGCCGCTCACGACAAGCTCGTCGCGAAACTCGAGGAGATCCGCCTCGGCATCCCGACCGCGACCACCCGCTACACCGTCGGCGAGTACATGCAGCGCTGGTTGACGACGGTCGCACCCAAACGGGTCCGCCCCAACTCGCTGGTTCGATACGAGGCGATCGCGCGCCTGCACCTGATCCCCGTCCTCGGTTCGGCACCGCTGGCGACACTTTCGACCCGTGATGTCCAAGCGACCATCCAGATCCTCGTCCGCGCAGGCAAGTCCCCAAGCATCATCAGGCAGTGTCGCAAGCTGCTGTCCTCAGCGCTCAGCGAAGCCGTCCGCACCGGCCTCATCCTGCGAAACCCCTGCCAGCACGTCCGCATCCCCACCTACAAGCCCAAGCCGATCAGGCCGTGGGACGCCGAGGAGGCCGCAGCGTTCCTGGCCGCCACAACCAACCATCGCTGGTACGCGGGCTTCGTGATCCTGCTCTTCTACGGTCTGCGAGAGGGTGAGGTGCTCGGGCTGCGCTGGTGCGACATCGACTTCCGGCACAACGAGATTACCCTTCGCCAGCAGCTGCAGACGATCAACGGCGAACTCGTCGCCGTCGAGCTGAAGACCGACGCCGCCAACCGCACCGTGCCCCTCGTTCCCTTCGTTCGCGAAGCACTGCTCGCACACGCTCAAGCGCAGGGCACCGTCCTCGACACCGCGCACAGCCCCGACGTACCCGACGAGTACACGGCGGCAGGACTCGTGCTCCTGTCACGGGTCGGCACTCCGGTGTTCGCGGACAACTTCCTGCAGGTCTTCAAGCGGCTCAGCAAGGAAGCAGGAGTCCGCGTGATCAACGTGCATCACGCTCGCCACACCGTCGCGACGTTCCACTCCCTCCTCGGGACGCCACCCAAGGAAGCGCAGGCCATCCTCGGGCATGCGAACATCTCGACCACGCAGCAGATCTACCAGCACAGCGATCTGAGAACCCGTCGCCAGGCCGTCGCATCGCTCGCGTCCCACCTGGAAACCCGCATCGCGGAGAAGACGTCTCACGTCGCCACATCTCTGGCCACCGCCGAGGACACCGACAATCGTTGCCGTCAGCCGTTGCCGTCAGAGGCTCCTACCGGGCTCCCGGCCGTCAGCGTCACCGCCGCCGCACAGCCCGCGCCGCCAGAGGTGGAGACAACGATGAGACCGGGCGATAGCGCGGCGGTGAACGCCGACAATAGTGAAGCCATAAGGTCGCCAGGCACCGGCACTGATCCCGCCCGCGACGAACACGACCCCTGTCACTGGGCGCTCGACGCCTTGACGTATCCACAGATCATGTCGTTGCACGTCCGCACGCGACGACATGTTGTCGGCAGAGTTGCCGTCAGAATCTGCCGTCAAGCCGTCGCGTCGCCCGTGTCTTCGGGGCCAGGTCTGAGCGAGCTCGTCACCCTGCGCGGCGCCTGCAAGCGTGCGATGAGAAAGCGCCTGCGCCGTCGCAGCTTCCCCCTGAACCTCATCCCGACCATCGACAGCAAGGAGACGCCATGAACGGCCACAACCGGCGCGAGGGCGACGTGCCCATCGTCTACTTCCGAACACCGCCACCCACGCCACAGCACAGTGAGGAAGCGCCGTCTGCGACTCTCGAGGCACAGCGGGAGACGAGCCGTCTTGAAGCCGCACTGCGCAACCTGGTCCTCATCGATGAGTCCGACCACGGCGAGGAGGCAGGACGATGACACCGCGAATCAACTACGGCTTGCCAAACCTGCCCGGTATGCCCGACCTGGACAAGCTCACCGCTCCACACATCGAGCAGCTCCAACTCGGGAATGTCCTCGACTCCGCCCTCGACCTTGACGCCGTTCCGAAGGGTCAGCGCGCTGTCGTCTACTTCCGTGTCTCTGACCCGTCACAGACCAAGACCTCTCGCGAGTACGCGCACGGTGCGTCGATGGAGACGCAACGGCAGCTCTGCTACGAACGCGCCGCAGCCCTCGGGTACACCGTCATCGAGGAGTACATCGAACCGGGCAAGTCCGCCCTCGATCGAGAAGCGCCCCGTGTTCCGGCAGATGCTCGCCCGCATCCAAGCTCGCCGCGACGTCGACGTCGTGCTGGTCTACATGTTCGAGCGCGCCGGACGCAACCAATGGGAAGACGCCATCGTCGGCATGGTCTTCCAGTCCCTCGGGGTCCAGCTCATCTCCGTCACCGAACCGATGGACGATACCCCGGCCGGCAAGGCCATGCGCGGCATGATCAGCGTGTTCAACGAGATGATGTCCACCTCCCGCGGTGCAGACATCAAGCGGAAGATGGAAGCAGCAGCCAAGCGCGGCAAGACCCTCGGACGTGCCCGCCTGGGCTACCTCAACGTCCGAGACGTCTCCGAAGGCCGCGACATCCGCACCATCGAGGTTGATCCCGAGCGCGCCCCGTTCGTGAAGCTCGCGTTCGAGCTCTACGCCACCGGCGAGTACACCCTCAACGACATCGTGGACGAGCTCACCGATCGCGGCCTCACGACCCGTCCGACGGCAAAACATCCGGCTGGCCCGGTGTCGGTGAACAAGGTCCATCAGATGCTCCGCGACCCGTACTACACGGGTGTGGTCATCTACGAGGGCGAGCAGATCCCCGGCAAGCACGAGCCGCTGATCGACCAAGAGCTGTTCGACAAGGTCCAGGAGGTCAACCGCGCCCGAGGCAAGTCCGGCGAACGCCGCCGCGAGCACCACCACTACCTCAAGGGCACCGTCTTCTGCGGCCAGTGCAAGCAGCAACGCGACGTCGACCGGCGCCTGCTCATCCAGCGCTCGGTCGGACCCGAGTTGCACATTTGCCTTAGTGTCCCGGTTTTTCGGTGATCTGGTTGATGATTTCGGCGGTTTCCGGGGGGATGTAAGCGGGGAGTTTGTGGGTCTGTCCGCCGGCGCGGATGAGCGCGGCGCGGATTGGGCGCAGAGTGGTGATGATCTTCTTCAGCGATAGCCCGGTGGCGGCTTGCATGTAGCGGGCCAGGGCCAGGGCGGTGAAGACGATGGTCAGGTGGGCCTCGATCGAATCGCGGGTTCGGTGGAAGATCGGCCTGGCGCGCAGGTCGCTTTTGCTCATCCGGAAGGAGGCCTCGACCTGCCATAGGTCGTGGTAACTGGCGATGACCTCACCGGCAGGCATCATGGTGGCGGGGATGTTGGTCTGATAGCCCTTCAGCCCGACCAGACGCCTGGCGCGGTCCAAGGCGGCGACATCGAGTTCCCGGCCGGCTTTGGTGGTGGTAATGAATCGGGCGTTCTTCGGGCGGACTTCACCGTTGATGATCGCCAGCGCCCGGTTCTCTTGGGTGGTGATGGTCTTGGTATCCCGGGTGGCGCGTCTACGTGAGTACTGCCAGATCGCCCGCCAGGCCTTGGGATGTTTCACCGGGTCCCACACCGGTTCGGCCTTCTTGGCGGTGTCGTGTTTCCTGGGCCCGCCGCTGCGGGGAGTGATCGTATCGATCACCTGCCCGTCATCGAAGGCATCCCCGTGCCAGTGGAAGTGGCGGGCCAGGTCTCCGGGGGCCTTGGTGGTCCGGGAGCCGACGATGAACCGCATCTTCGCCTCATCCAACGCCTCCAGGTTGGCCTGGGACAGCATCCCGGCATCGGCCACGATGACCATGTCCTCGATGTTGTGCCGGTCCTGGAACTGCTCGATGATGGGCAACAGGGTGTGGGTCTCGGCGTGATTTCCTTCAAAGCAGCCGATCTCCAGCGGGAACCCGCCCCGGTCGACCAGCAATCCGACCACGATCTGGGGATCGATCCGACGTTCCTTCGAGTAGCCGACTTTGCGCAAGTCGTCCTCGTGCTCGGCCTCGAAATACAGCGTGGTGACGTCGTAGAGAATTAGGGAAATATCACCGTGGCTGGTCGCGTGGGCGAAGCACTTCTGGGCAATCTGGGACCGGTAGTCCTCGGCGTTGATCCGCTTCAAACACGCGCCGATCGTGTTGCGGTGCGGGGCATCAACGCCCAGTTCCTCCAGGATCCCGATGGTGGCCAACTTCGAAGCCGGCTCGATCAACCGGGCCAGCACCA
>NZ_JBMPQA010000020.1:0-20975 GCF_049725055.1 Pseudactinotalea sp. Z1739
GCGGCTGTTCGCCGAACACGAGGACCACGCGGCCTTGGAGGTCTCCTGGCACATCTACCAGGACATCATCAGCGCCTACCAACACCCAGATCCGGCCGCCGGCAAGAAGCGCATGCAGGCCCTCATCACCAGGCTCCGGCGCGGGCTACCCGAGGGGCTGGAGGAACTCGCTCAACTCGGCCGCACGCTCTGGCGCAAACGAGACCAGATCCTGGCGTTCTTCGACCGTGGCGGAGCCTCCAACGGCCCCGTCGAAGCGATCAACGGACGCCTCGAAGCCCTACGCGGCATCGCCCTAGGGTTCCGCAACTTCGACCACTACGTCCTGCGCTGCCTACTGCACTCCGGCCAACTGGCGACCCGGATCAATGCACTCTAAAACCGGAAGAGCCGGCTTGATTTCCAACGATGTCCTGTTGATCACCGCAGCGACCGCATGTCTCTACTTTGCGCTCCGGGCTTGGCGAGCAACGTACCCAGCCAGGTGGATGGTGCTTCTATCAGCTGTCACGCTTGGAATTGCCCTACTCTCCAAGGGCTTCGCGCTGTTCCTACTGCCGACGTTCGCCATCCTGTGCGTGCTCTTAGCGCGGCGGTGGCATAAGGACATTCCTGGCCGTTTCATCGAGGCGCTGTGGCCAATGTTGGTGGCCTTCCTGGTCGGAGGATGGTGGTGGTTACGGAACCTCATCGTGCTGGGCGTGGTCCAACCGAGCCGGTACGGCGCTCGCGAAGCCACCGGGGAGCAGCACGAGGCCTACGACTTCGTCTTGTTCTTCACCCAATTCTGGATTCGTTTCAACCGCTTGTTCTGGGGCCGTGGGGCGAGAGAGGACATGGCCCTTCCGTCCGAGATTGTGGACCCGGCTGGTGTCATCCTCCTCGTGCTGATTGTTCTTGCGCTAGCTGCCTCGCGACACCGGTTCATCCTCGCGGTCCTACTACTGTTTCCGGCCGTGACTATTGCGGTGCTATTCAATAACGCGCACGGCATCTACTGGGACTTCGGTCACCATGATAGGGGGGTCCAGGGCCGCTATGTTTTTGGGGGCATAGTCGCCTATGCGGCGATTCTGGCTGTTGTGGTGCATCCATTGGCCCAGCGGTTCTCAACACGCATGCGTACCTTCCTTATGGCCATCGGGTCCACGGTGGCGCTGACTCTCACCTGGATTGCGATCACCTGGGTGTTCGTGGGCTTGTGGCACCAAGTCGATAAGCGCGGCGCAGTCCGCAGAGGGGCGGCCGAGGCTGTTGGCGTGGCCGAAGGGGTGTATCCAGTCCTGGTATTACTGACAGTCATCATGCATGTGGTGTTCTTGCTGATGCTGGTTCGGTGGAGACTCCCTGAGATCAAGGTGCTGCTGGTACCGAGCAATACTCCGCTTGGCGTACCTCGCCACGCTCGGGTCTGACACGGCCGGGCGGTGCGATGGAACCGTCCATAGCGAAGAGGACGGTGTCGCGGCGGTCCCACTGTGAATGCGCTGGTGATACGAAGGCCGCTGGCGGCGACCGCATTCAAGGGCTTGATTCCTTGCCGGGGCGCCACCCGCGCCGACCGAGACAGCACGACTACGCTGTCGCATTGAGGGGTGTACCAAGGATGTTGGACAGTCCTCATGAGAGAGGATCGAGGACATGGCAGGTACATCCAGGCGCAAGTTCAGCGCGCAGTTCAAGGCTGAGGCGGTGCAGTTGGTCATCCAGTCCGATCGTACGATCGCCCAGGTCGCTGGTGAGTTGGGCATCAACGCTGGGACCCTTAGCAATTGGGTCCAGAAATATCGTAAGGAGAACCCCGAACCGGAGAAGAAACTCACCCCGGCTGATTACGGCCGGAAGCCGCGGCCTTCTTCGCCAGGGAGCAGGACTAGACGAAAAGTCAGCCCTGATCGAAGCGGAGAAGGACAATTACCCGATTGCGTGGATGTGCGGTCAACTGCAGGTTCCTCGGTCATCGTTTTACACCTGGCGGGCACGGGCAGGGACCACCACACCCACCCAGGCGCGCCGGGAGGAGTTGAAGGCCAAGGTCGCAGCGGAGTTCACCAAGCAGCGACGCACCGCCGGGTGCCGGCGGATCACCGCGGCGCTGAACGCCGCCGGCACACCGTGTTCGGTGGGGCTGGTGGCCGATCTGATGCGCGAACTGGGCTTGGCAGCCATCCAGCCCCGGGCCTGGCGGCGTACCACCGTGCCAGCACAAGGGGCTGTGACCTTCACTGATCGGCTGGGTGGGGACTTCGACCCCGCCAGTGCTGAACCCGGTGAGCACCTGGTGGGGGACATTACCTACCTGCGCACCGGACAGGGATGGGTCTACCTGGCGGTAGTGTTAGACCTGGCCACGCGGATGATCGTGGGCTGGCAGATGGCCGATCACATGCGCACCAGTTTGGTCATCGACGCTTTGGCGATGGCCCGCACCCATGGGTATGTGGCTAAGAACGCGGTATTTCACAGCGACCACGGATCTCAATATACTAGCGAGAAATTTGGCCAGTATTGCGCCAGTAACGGGTTTGTGCAATCAATGGGTCGAGCCGGGGTGTGTTGGGATAATGCTGCAGCGGAGAGTTTCTTCTCGTCGTTGAAGAATGAAATGTTCCACCACGAAGCATTCACCACCCGAGCCCGGGCACGATTTGCAGTAGCCGACTATATCGAGGTCTTCTATAACCGAATTCGCAGACGATCGGCTACCGCACTCCTGCCCAGGCATGGGCCCAGCGCACCACCCCCGCCGAGCACACCGTGGCGGCCTGAGAACCGAAGAACACCACTACGACTGTTCGAAATCCTTGCTTGACACACCTCAATTGAGCGAAAGGAGGAGCCGTGCTCGTCCGGATACGAGGCAGCGAACGCAACTACGCCTGGGGTTCGACCACCACCATCCCGCAGTTGATCGGACGCGCACCCGGAACTGAGCCAGTGGCCGAACTGTGGTTCGGCGCCCACCCGGCCGCACCCTCGACCCTGCCCGACCGTGCCGGAGTCAACCTGCGCGAGCACCTGCTGACCGAGTTCGAGACCGCGCTGGGCCGGCACGCACTGGCCAGGTTCGGCCAGCACCTGCCCTACCTCCTCAAACTCATAGCTCCCGCCCGCCCGCTGTCGTTGCAGGTGCACCCGAACCTGGTGCAGGCCCAAGCCGGGTTCGCCGCCGAGGAATCCGCCGGGATCCCCCGCGACGGCGCCACCCGCCTGTATCCGGACCCCAACCACAAACCCGAACTGCTCTACGCGATGACCGAGTTCCGCGCCCTCTGCGGGTTCCGCACCCCACGCCGGGCCCTGGAACTGGTCAGCGGGCTGGAGGCCCCGCTGGCCCGGAAACTGGCCGGGATCCTGGCAACCGACCCCACTGCGGCCGGGGTGCGCACGGCCGTCACCGAACTGCTCACTCCCGGTGCGGTGCCCGCGGCGGATACCCGCGCCGTCGTGCGAGCCTGTGCCGAACGCAGGGGGGCCCGCGGCGCCTCGGTGCGAATCGATGCGATCGTGGCCGAGCTTGGGGCGGCGCACCCCGGGGACCCCGGTGCGGTGGCTGCGTTGTTGCTGAACCCGGTCACGCTGGCGCCGGGGGAGGCGCTGTTCATCCCCGCCGGCACCCTGCATGCCTACCTGCAGGGCCTGGGTGTGGAGTTGATGGCCAACTCCGACAACGTCCTGCGCGCGGGCCTGACCAGGAAGCACATCGACCCCGAAGCCGTGCTGAGCACCATCGACTATGTCGCCGCGCCGCCGGTGCGCATCGCCCCGGAGATCACCGGGCCCACCCGCACCTTCTATGCCCCGGTGGAGGACTTCGAGATGTCCATCACCACCCTGGGAAACAATGGCGCGGTGGAGTTGCCAGGGCGAGGACCGCGGATCGTGCTGTCGATCTCCGGCCAGGCGCAGGTACGCACCGCCGGTGCCGGGCCGGTTCAGTTGGGCCCGGGGGAGGCCGCGTTCGTCCCGGCCACGGCCGGCCACGTGATCGCCGACGGTGATGCGCACCTGGTGCAGGCAGCGGTGCCGTGATTCTGACTCTGACCGCCCCATCTTCTGCCGGTAAGCCGGTGCAGGAGTAGCCTCTGCGCAGCAGAAACTGCTCAGGAGGACTGATGAACGAACCTGCCGACCCGGCCCGCACCTCCCGGATCCGGGAGAGTTTCACCGGACGCAACGCCTTCATCCTGGTGGCCATCGGCTCTGCCGTGGGCCTGGGGAACATCTGGCGGTTCCCCTACGTGACCTACGAGAACGGTGGGGGCGCCTTCCTCATCCCATACTTGGTCGCGCTGTTGACGGCCGGTATCCCGATCCTGCTGTTCGATTACGCCATCGGCTACAAGTTCCGCGGATCCCCGCCGATGGCGTTCAAACGGCTGCACCCCAGTGCCGAGGCCATCGGCTGGTTGCAGGTCGGCATCTGCTTCCTGATCGCCATCTACTACGCGGCCATCATCGCCTGGGCGGCGATGTACACCTGGTTCTCCCTGACCCAGGCCTGGGGTGATGATGCCGAGGGCTTCTTCTTCGAGACGTTCCTGCAGTACGACGGCGGTGGCGCCGAGGGCAGCGGGATCTCGGTGGACTTCGTGGCCCAGGTCGGCTGGCCCCTCATCGTGGTCTGGGCGGTGCTCCTGCTCGCCCTGGGCAGCGGGGTCCGCCGCGGCATCACGAAGATGTCCACCATCGGCATCCCACTGCTGTTCCTGATGTTTCTGATCCTGGTGGCCTACTCACTGACCTTGGACGGCGCCACCGAGGGTCTCAACGCCCTGTTCACCCCCGACTGGGCGGCGTTGACCAGCGGCACGGTGTGGATCCAGGCCTACGGGCAGATCTTCTTCACCCTCTCGGTGGGCTTCGGCATCATGATCACCTACGCCTCGTACCTGAAGCGCAAGTCGAACGCCACGGGATCGGGGCTGGTGGTCGGGTTCACCAACTCCTCCTTCGAACTGCTGGGGGCCATCGGGGTGTTCTCCGCGCTGGGCTTCCTGGCCGTCGCATCCGGTACCGCCGTGGACGAGGTGGCCTCATCCGGGCTGGGCCTGGCGTTCGTGGCCTTCCCCACCATCGTTTCCGAGGCCCCGGCTTCGACGCTGGTCGGGGTGCTGTTCTTCGGCGGCCTGACGATGGCCGGTCTGACCTCGCAGATCTCCATCATGGAGGTGGTGATCTCGGCGGTGAAGGACAAGACCGGCTGGGCGAGGGTGACCACTGTGGCGATCGTCGGCGGAGCCACCGCGGTGATCTCCATCGTGCTGATCGGAGGCGCCTCCGGTGTCACCCTCCTCGATGTGGTCGACGCCTTCTCCAACAACATCGGCATCGTCGGAGCCGCGTTCCTCTCCCTGGTGCTGGTGGGTTGGGTCTACCGGCGGCTGGGCACGCTCACCGCGGCGTTGAACGTCTACGGCTCGGTCAGGATCGGCCGGACCTGGAAGGTCATGGTCGGTGTTGTGCTACCGGTTGTGCTGGCGGTGCTGCTGGTGGTGGACATTCGCGACAAGATCACGGAGGGCTACGGCGGCTTCGACGACTGGGTTGTGACGACCTTCGGCTGGGGGGCGCTGGGCCTGGTGCTGGTGATGGCGATCGTGCTGAGTCTCCTGCCGTGGCGGGGAGTGTCCGCCATGCACCTGGAGGACCCCGATCGGGACGAGGCCGGAAAGGAGAGGGTCTGAGATGGACACCCCGGCAATCATCATGATGATCGTGGCCCTGGTCACGGTCTGGGGCGGTATGGCCACCGCGATCATCCACCTGTCCCGCCACCCCGAGGACGACGACACCGGCTCGCCGCCCTGACCGGCTCGATAGATGCATCTGCGCGCCCCTGGTGCCAGACTGGATAGTGCTGGTGGTGACGGCCACCACCATTGCACATGTGGGAGGTCGCAATGCGAGCGAACATTGGTGATCGTGTCGTGATCGAATCTGCACAGGTGGGTCAGCCACCCCGCGACGGTGAAGTGCTGGAGGTGCGCGGTCCCGACGGCGCCCCGCCGTGGGTGGTGCGTTGGAGCGGCGAGGAGGCGGGCAACCTCTACTTCCCCGGGCCCGACACCCGCGTGAGCCCAGCCGGGAAGGACTGAGCCACAGCCCGAGCCAACCCTGGGCGGATGGAACCGCCGGGGATGGCTGCGCGAGCGAAGCGAATCAGGCAAGATCGGGGGTATGGAACTGCACCTGACCGGAGACGCCCAGGCCGATGAGTTGCTCAGCCGCGACCCATTGGCGCTGATCATCGGGATGCTGCTGGATCAGCAGGTGCCGATGGAAACCGCCTTCGCCGGGCCGCACAAGATCCACGAGCGTCTCGCCGGACTGGACGCTGGGCAGATTGCCGCGATGGACCCGGAGCAGTTCAAGCAGATCTGCGCCACCCCACCGGCCGTGCATCGCTTCCCGGGATCCATGGCCGGGCGCATCCAGGCCCTGGCGCAGATCATCGTGGAGGAATACGACGGCGACGCCGCTGCGATCTGGACCCGCGGTGAACCTGACGGGCCGGAAGTGCTGCGCCGGCTGAATGCCCTGCCCGGCTTCGGCAAGCAGAAGGCCGCGATCTTCCTGGCCCTGTTGGGCAAGCAGTACGGCTACACCGGTGCCGGGTGGCGCGAGGCGACCGGGGACTACGGCCACGAGGGTGCCTACCGATCCATCGCCGACGTGGTGGACGAGGACTCATTGCAACGCGTGCGCCAGACCAAGAAAGCCGCCAAGGCTGCGGCGAAGAAGGACTGAACAGCAGCGACTCCGCGTCACGCCCGGCGCTCACCCGCCCCCGCCCGCTGCGCCGCGCGCAGGATATTGCGGGCCATGGTGGGGAAGATCAGTGCATGAAAGGGCACCAACACCCCCCAGTACAACCGGCCCAGCAGGCCACGGGGAAAGTAGATCGCGCGCTGGCGGTAATCGGTCCCCCCGTCCGCACCCGGGCGCACCGTCAACTGCAGCCACGCCCGCCCGGCGGCTCGCATCTCCGAGCGCAGCGTCAAGGATCGTCCCGGGGTGATCGACTCCACCCGCCAGAAGTCCACGTGGTCATCGACCTGCAGATGGTGCGGATCGCGCCGCCCGCGGGCCAGCCCATGACCACCGGCGGCCCGGTCCAGCAGCCCGCGCACCCGCCACAGGATCGCTGGGGAGTACCAGCCGTTCTCCCCTCCGATGCCTTCGACCACCTGCCACACCGCCTCCGGTGCGGCGGCACCGTGGCGCTGACGCACATCGGTGAACACGGTGTGCCCGGCCCACTGCGGGTCCGAGGGCAGCGGGTCGGCCGGATCGGCCTCGGCCTGCACGTCGTGGTCCCAGGTCACCGTGACATGCCCGGCCAGTTGCCGCTGGATCGCCCGCCGGCAGGCCTGACGGTAGGACGTCAGGCCATCGGGAGGGTCGGGGATGATCTCGGCGATCCGGTGATCGGTGGTGACGGCGTCCTGCGCCATCGAGGCCGCCAGCGGCATCGCGATCCCGCGGGGGATCGGGGTGGTCATGGTGATCCAGAAGCCGCTCAGTCGCGGCGCGGGCACCGGCAGCGCCAGCACCCGGCGCCGGCGCAGGCCCGCGACCTGGCCGTAGGCGGTGAGCATGTCCCGGAACCGCAGCACCTGCCCGGAGCCGATGCCGACGTCGTCATTCACCGGTTCCGGTAGGGCGCTGGCGCGGGCCAGGTAGTACAGCACGTCCCGGATCGCGATCGGTTCGATCCGGTTGTTCAGCCATCTGGGCCCGGGCATCACCGGCAGCAGGTCGGTGAGGTGGCGGATCATCTCGAAGGACACCGACCCCGATCCGATCACCACGCCGGCTCGCAGCACCAGCGCCGGGACCGCCGCGGCGAGCAGGATGCGCCCCACCTGCTCCCGGGAGCGCATGTGATCCGACAATGACTCCAACTCACCCCCGGGGTGCAGCCCGCCCAGGTACACGATCTGGGCCACCCCGGCCTCGGCGGCGGCGGCAGCGACGGTGCGGGCGATCTGTTCCTCCCGGGAGATGAAGTCATCGCCCTGACCCATGGAGTGCACCAGGTACAGCATCGTGTGCACGCCATCCATCGCCGCGCGCACCTGCTCGGGTGATTGCAGGTCCGCCTCAGCCAGCTCCACCTGCCCGCTCCAGGCACGGGAGCGCAACCGCTCGATGTTGCGGGCGCTGGCCCGCACCGTGAACCCTGCCGCCAGCAGTTCAGGGATCAACCGGCCACCGATATACCCGCTGGCACCGGTGACCAGCACTCGCCGCCCGTTCCCAGGGGCCAGCGAGAGTTGCAGCGGCGAGGCGGGTGTGTCCATGGCCTGACGCTAACGCCCTCGGGTTCAATGCACCCGTTGGGAGGGCGCTGCCGGTCACCGCCCGGCGGGTTCGAGCGGGACGAACGGCACCGACGCCTGCTACCTCTCCCGCGGGATCGTCGGGACCGTCGTCGTCAGCGCATCGACTCGATGATCCGGTCGAAGTCCTCCGCCCCGTAACCCGCATCGATCTGCTGCTGGATGAGGTCTTGGACCATCTGCATCGGGGCCGGGGTGATGCCTTGCTCGCGACTGGCGCGGGCGATGGTGTCCAATTGCGTGGTGGTCCAGTGCAGGCTCTGGAGGGCCTCGCTGTAATCACGGGCGTCCAGGCGTTCAGTGGAGTGACCGAGCAGGCCGGTCATCGCGGCGAGGAACGGCGCGGCCCGCCCGGCGTACTCAGCCGCCCCGACGCCGGCGCTCGCCAGCATCGCCACACCATGGAGGAACCCGGCGAACATGCTGTACATCCCGGAGAGCATGGCCAGGTCCCACATGGAGGCCAGGCCGGGATCGTCGCCGTCGTAGGTGCTGCTTCCCCACCCCTGTAGTAGTGGCTGGTGTGCGTGGAAGGCTTGTGCGGAGCCGCTGTAGAGGATCACCGACTCCGACGTGCCGATCATCTCCGGGGTGCTCATGATCGCCCCGTCCAGGTAGTCGATCCGGTGCTCGCGGGCCCATTGGGCCAACTCCCGGGCCTCCTCGGGAGTGGTCGTGGTCAGGTTGATCACCGTCCGGCCGGTCAGGGTTTCGGCGTGCGGGTGGAGGGCCGCACGCACCGAGGCATAGTCGAAGAGGCAGACGACGACGAGATCGGCGGCCCTGATGGCCGCACCGGCAGAGGTGGCCGCCTGGGCACCCCGGTCGACCAGTTCGGTGTCCTTTCCGGGCGTACGGTTCCACACGGTCAGATCGTGACCGGTCTCGAGTGCGGTGGCGGCGAGGGCCCGGCCCATGGCGCCGAGGCCGAGGAGGGTGAATGAAAATGTCATTCCTTCATCGTGGGGATACTTCTAGGCTTGCGGAAGTACGCACTATTTACTGCGGTACTTACCTCACGGTGCGGGGCCGCAGTCCCAGTGGGAGGCGACATGGCGCACATCGACCGGCGGCAACGACGGGGCCCCTACATCTGCGGCATCGACGCCGCGATGGACGTGGTCAGCGGGAAGTGGAAAGCCCTGATCCTCTGGGAACTCGAGGCCCACGGGGTGCGTCGCTTCGCCGAACTCCGCCGCGGGCTGGTGGGGGTCAGCGAGAAGATGCTCACCCAGCACCTCCGCGAGATGGAACATGACGGTCTGGTGGCACGGGAGGTCTTCGCCGAGATCCCGCCCCGGGTGGAATACCGCCTGACCGAACATGGGGCCAGCCTCAACGAGGCGTTGGGAGCCCTGGGCCAGTGGGGCATCGGCCGGATCCAGCGGGAGGATCTGGTCACCGTTGACCAGATAGTGCATCCCACCGGCTGAGCCCGCGGTATCCCCTCGCCGGGCAGCCTCGGCCTTGCCAGCGGTAGCCCACCTCGCCGGGCCCACCTTGCCGGGCCCGCCTCGGCTGTTGCCCTGTTACGCCCCAGCGATTGCCGTTCGCCCGTGCGCGGAGCACACTGGGGTAAGTCGACTGCGAGGTGACGTGATGGACGTCGACATCGAACCCTTACCGCTGCTGTCCCGGGGCAAGCACCGCAGCCCGCGCCGGGGCGCATGTTTCATGGAGTTGGCCTCCTACCTGGCCGGGGAGCGCTGGAGCGACGCTCCCGACTGTACCCACCCGCTGTTGGCTCACCTGGCTCGGTTGGTCAACGACCTGACCCACTCCGCCCACCGGCCCCGCTTGGCCACCCTGGTGCCGGCGGTGATCGGGCTGACCAGCGAGGATCCGCGCTGGCGTGATGAGTTGGCCGTGCTCGCCGCAGCCCGGGCCCTGCCCGTGGTGAGCGAACAGCGCCAGCGGGCACTCGCCGTCGGGCTGCTCACCTGCGAGAGGTGCCGCTCCGCGCGCTCCGGTCCGCAGCAGGCCGCGCCTCATCCGGCGGTCCAGCGAGCGCTGAAGCAGGCGCCCCTGGCGGCGAGGTGGGCGCGGAACTTCATCGCCGAGGCGGGCGGCCCGGGCCGGAAGCACCCGGGAGAGACCATGGTGGAGATCGCCACCGTCGGGCTGTCGCAGGCCTGCGTGGCCGACCCGGACGGCATGCTGCGGGAGTTGCTCGCCGATGCCATCAGCCTCTGTGAGGATCTGGCCGGCCGGGAACGGGACCGGGAGGCGCTGGAGTGGTCGGACTGGCGTGAGGTGTGCCGGCCGGCACCGGTGCGCTGACCATCCCGGTTCTCGATCCGGATGCGGTGCACACCGGGGTAGCAGCCCGGTGTGCCCCGGCCGGCGGACGAGTAGCCCACGGCTGTGACGCCGTACCCGGCTCGGCCCTGGGTGAACCCTTCCCTGCTCCCGGCGAGCCAGGCGTATCTGTCCCGCCGGCCTGGCGCTCCCGCTGGTGACCCCACCGGGCGACGGGCACGTGCTGTCAGGTCCTACCTCCCGGGTCGATGTCGGGCGCTACGGTGGTACCAGAGATCCACCGACACCTCAGGGAACCCCATGACATCGCTGCACAGTGGCCAGATCGCCCTGCCCGGGGCCCCGCTCGGCCCCGACGATCCCCTGCCACTCCCGCACCGGCTGCTGGAGAACCCCTTCACGCTGGGCGATGGCCTGCCCGAGGCGATCCGCCATGGCGCATCCTTCGGCCGCCCGCGCTCCATGCACCCCTACCTCATGCAGAACCGCTACAGCCGTGAGCGCGAGCCGATCACCCTGCCCACGGTCATACTGGACAACGGCCATCTGCGCGCCACCTTCACCCCGACCCTCGGCGGGCGGCTGTGGTCCCTGGTCGATATCGCCTCCGGGCGGGAACTGCTGCACGCCAACGCAGTGCTGCAGCCGGCGAACCTGGCGTTGCGCAATGCCTGGTTCGCCGGGGGCGTGGAGTGGAACATCGGCACCAAGGGCCACGCCGCCCACACCATGGCCCCCATGCATGCCGCCCGCCTGACCGGCCCCGGCGGGGTGCCGATGCTGCGGATGTGGGAGATGGACCGGCTGCGCGAGGTGGTCTGCCAGGTCGATGCGTGGCTGCCGGCCGACTCGCGTGCACTGCACGTGTACGTGCGCATCCAGAACCCGGGCGAACACGAGGTGCCGATGTACTGGTGGTCCAACGCCGCCGTACCCGAGGCACCGGACGTGCGCGTGCTGGTCCCGGCCACCACCGCCTACGCCACCGGGTACGACGGCACCATTTCCGAGGTTCCGGTGCCGGTGCACAACGGTGCCGACCGCACCTTCTCCACCCGTAGCACCGACGCCGCGGACTACTTCTACGACACCACCGGCACCACCCACCCCTGGATCGCCGCCGTGGACTCCTCCGGGCACGGTCTGGCCCAGGTGTCCACGGCGCGCCTGCCCGGGCGCAAACTGTTCCTGTGGGGCACCGGGCCCGGCGGGCAGCACTGGCAACGGTGGCTCTCCCCGGATGGCCCCGGCCCCTACCTGGAGATCCAGGCCGGGATCACGGCCACCCAGTTCGAACACGTCATGATGCCCGGCCGCACCAACTGGGACTGGGTGGAGACCTACGGCGACATTGCCGCCGATGCCACCAGGGCCCACGATGAGGACTGGGACGCCGCCACCACCCACGTTGCCGGGCGCGTCGATGCGCTGTTGCCGGACGCGGGCCTGGACGCGGTGCTCACCGAGGCCCGCCGCAGCGCCGATCGCGCACCCGAGGAAATGCTGCACCGCGGCAGCGGATGGGGCGCCCTGGAATCCCTGGTGCGCTCCCGTAGCGGGCGGCACTGGATAGCCGACGACGGCGGCACCCCGTTCGCGCCGGAGTCGCTCGGCGAGGAGCAACTGCTGTGGGAGGCCCTGGTCCGCGACCCGCGCCGCGGTCAAGAACTCCTGGCCGCCGCTGATCCGGCCACCCCGCCGGCCTCCTACGTCGTCGGGCAGTTCTGGGAGGACCTGCTCTCCTCGGCCGCACCGGGATGGTTGCGTGACTATCACCTGGGTGTCCTGGCCCATTCCCGCGGGGAGGATCAGCGCGCCGAGGAGTGCTACCGGGCCTCGCTGGCCGATCGGCGCAGTGCGTGGGCGCTCCGCGGGCTGGCGCAGGTCGCCGCCGGCCGCGGCGATCACGCCGGTGCCACCGACCCGCTGTCCGATGCCCTGGCACTCGCTGACGACCAGCCCACGATGTTGCTGGAGGCGATGGCCGCGGCGATACAGGCCGGAGCGCCGCAGCGAGCCTTGGACTTCGCCGGCGGTGCTCCGCGTGAGGTGCGCAGCATGGGCCGGGTGCGGTTGCTCGAGGGTTTCGCCGCCCACGCCGCGGGAGACCGGGACCGTGCCGAGCAGGTGCTGGCCGAGGACATCATCATCCCCGACGTGCGCGAGGGTGAGTTGGCCCTGTCCGACCTGTGGGCCGCCGTCCACCCCGGGCGGGCGGTGCCCGAGCGGTACGACTTCCGAATGCGCCACCCCTGACCAACGTCCCGTCCGCGCACGACACCGGGCGACCCGGAGCGCGACATCGTCCGTCCGGTTGGCGCCTGCGCCGGCGGCGCAGATGCGGGCCTGCGCCCGGGGGCGTGGGTGCGGGCCGAGGGTGTCAGCCCAGGTCGACCACCTCGAACTCCAGAAGGTCGGCGCCGGAGGAGACCGACTTGCGGTCCGGGTCGCCGCCGGCGGCGTGGCCGTGGGCGAATTCGGCCGAGTCGCGCCAGGCCTGGAAGTCGGACTCGCTGGCCCAGGTGGTGACTACGAAGTAGCGGTCGTCCCCGGCCACCGGGCGCAGCAGTTGGAACCCTTCGAATCCGGGCGCGGAGTCCACCGCGTGCTTGCGGGCTGCGAACTTCGCCTCGAGTTCGTCACCGGCGCCCTCCGGGACGCGAATGGCGTTGATCTTCACTACGGACATGTGACCCTCCTTCGGCGTGCCGGCGGGCGCGGCTGACTCACCACCCTCCACAGTACGAGGCCAGTGCACCGCCTCGTCCCGCCTGCCGCCTAGGCTGTCAGCGTGAGCACGTCATGGCCCGGCCCACAGCCGCAGTGGGAGGAACCACCGGAGTGGGAGTACCCGCCCCCACAGGACCCCGGCGACCCTGGCACCTCCGAGGTTCCACCACCGCCGGACCCAGCCCACGCACCGGACCCTTCGACCGGACCCCAGCCCGCCGCCGCCCGCGCCGCCGTGCGTGCCGCCGCCGTCGCCGACTCCCCGCTCGATGCCCTGCAACGGGTGTGGGGCTATGACACCTTCCGCGGCCAGCAGGAAGAGATCATCGACACCGTCACCGCCGGCAACGACGCCCTGGTGCTGATGCCCACCGGCGGGGGGAAGAGCCTGTGCTACCAGATCCCGGCGCTGGTGCGCGAGGGCACCGGGGTGGTGATCAGTCCGCTGATCGCGCTCATGCACGACCAGGTCCAGGCGCTGGAGCAGCTCGGGGTGCGCGCGGCGTTCCTCAACTCCACCCAGTCGATGCCGGAGCGCCGCGACGTGGAGCGCCGGCTGCTCGCCGGTGAGGTGGACCTGCTCTATCTGGCACCGGAGCGACTTCCGGTGGCCGCCGCGCTGCTGGACAAGGCCCACATCGCGCTGTTCGCCATCGATGAGGCCCACTGCGTGGCGCAGTGGGGCCACGACTTCCGGCCCGACTACCTGGGCCTGACCCTCCTGCACGAGCGCTGGCCGGACGTGCCGCGTATTGCCCTGACCGCCACCGCCACCGCTGAGACCCGCGCCGAGATCGTCCAGAACCTGCATCTGGGTGGGGCCCGGGTGTTCGTGTCCAGTTTCGACCGGCCCAACATCCAGTACCGGATCGCTCCGAAGCAGCAGGCCAAGGACCAACTACTCCGCCTGATCAGGGAAGAACATCCCGGTGCCGCCGGCATCGTGTACTGCCTGAGCAGGGCCTCGACCGAACGCACCGCGACGTGGCTGGCCGAGCGGGGCGTCACCGCCCTGCCCTACCACGCGGGCCTGCCCGCAGCGGAACGCTCGGCCACCCAGGCCCGCTTCCTGCGGGAGGAGGGCGTGGTGATCGTGGCCACCATCGCCTTCGGGATGGGCATCGACAAACCCGACGTGCGGTTCGTGGCCCACCTGGACCTGCCCAAGTCCGTGGAGGGGTACTACCAGGAGACCGGCCGTGCCGGCCGGGACGGGCTGCCCGCCACGGCATGGCTCGCCTACGGCTTGCAGGATGTGGTCCAGCAACGACAGATGATCGACGACGGCGAGGGGGACGTCCAGCGCAAGCGAGCCCAGTCCCTGCATCTGGATGCGATGCTCGCGCTGTGTGAGACGGTGCAGTGCCGGCGCCAGCAGTTGCTGCGCTACTTCGGGGAGGACTCGGCCCCGTGCGGCAACTGCGACACCTGCGTGCAACCACCGGAATCCTTCGACGGCACCGTGGCGGCGCAGAAGCTGATGTCCACCATCGTGCGGTTGCAGCGGGAACGGGGCCAACAGTTCGGCGCCGGTCACCTGGTGGACATCCTGGTGGGCAACGAGAACGAACGGGTGGTGCGCGAGCGGCACACCGAACTGAGCACCTTCGGGATCGGCACCGAACTCAGCGGAGCCCAGTGGCGCGGGGTGGTGCGTCAACTGCTCGCCCAAGGGCTGTTGCAGGTGCAGGGCGCCTACGGGGTGCTGGCGATCACCGACGCAGCGGCCGCGGTGCTGCGCGGACAGACCCAGGTGCGGCTGCGCAATGAGCCCGAGCGGGTGCGCGCGGCGGCCAGGACGCGCACGAAGACCGCCCCGGTGGACCTGGACGAACCCGCTCAGGAGTTGTTCGCCGCGCTGCGCACCTGGCGTGCCGGAGTGGCCAAGGAGCAGGGCGTGCCCGCCTACGTGGTGTTCAACGACGCCACCCTGGCCGGGATCGCCCAGGCCCGGCCGGCCACCTTGACCGAACTTCGCGGCATCTCCGGGGTGGGTGACGCCAAACTCGAGCGGTACGGGGACGCGGTGCTGCAGGTGCTCGCCGGGGAGTGAGGCGGAGCCGCGAAACCCCGCCGCGTCGGTCAATCTGGTGAAGGGGTGGCCAAGGGATCTCCAAGCGAGTCCATGGCGGGACGAAGTGTGCGCGAACACACCGCGAACACTCGGGCTATCGACTCGACCGGCACCGCGGATTAGGACAGACTAAGTAGGCATTCTCAGCGCTATCTGTGCGCTCTGCTCCAGCCTCCAAGGATTCTTGTGTCTACCGGCATTTCTGCTGCGTCCGCCCCTGTCCGTTCCCACCACCCCGGCCCGGTCCCTGCCGTCGGTGCCCCCTCGGGTCACCTTCCGACCCGTGACCGGCCGCGCGACGCCGGCCACGATCGTGCCGCACCTACCGGTGCCGCGACCGCGGCGGCCGCACCTACCGGTGCCGCGACCGCGGCGACCGACACCGCCGAGGGGGCTACGTCGTCGTCGGGGGTGAACCCGCCGAGCACCCCACCGCTGCGGCGCCCGGCGCCGCTGCCCACCCCGCGCAGCAAGATGTGGACCGTCAAGTTCGTGCTGCTGCTGGGCCTGATGGTGGCGATCGGGGCCTTCACCACCGACATGTACCTGCCCTCCCTGCCCGAGGTGGGCCGGGACCTGGGCGCCGGAGACGCCGCAGTCCAGTTCACCATCACCGCCACCTTAATCGGTGGTGCGCTGGGGCAGTTCGTGATCGGGCCGTTGTCGGACCGGTACGGGCGCCGGGTGCCGGCGATGATCGGGATCACCGTGCACATCATCGCCTCGGTGGCCTGCCTGCTCACCTACGACGTGATGCCCCTGATCGGGCTGCGGATCCTGCAGGGTGTGGGCAACGCTGCCGCAGCGGTGGTGGCCATCGCGGTGATCCGGGACAAGTTGACCGGCCCGCAGGCTTCGGCGGTGTTGTCCCGGCTGATGCTGGTGATCGGCCTGGCACCGCTGCTGGCGCCCTCGATCGGGGGGTTCCTGGCCAACATCTGGAACTGGCGCGCGGTGTTCGTGGCGCTGGCCCTGTACGGGGTGGGGCTGCTGGTGGTGGTGTGGCGGTTCCTGCCCGAGACGTTGCCCCCGGCGCGCCGCACGGGCGGCTCGCCGCTGAAGGTACTGGGCTCCTACGGTGCGCTGGTGCGGGACCGGCAGTTCGTCGCCCTGGCGCTGCTGCCGGGCCTGGGGATGGCCGCGGTGTTCGCCTACGTGTCGGCCTCCCCGTTCGTGATCCGGGAGGACTACGGGCTGAGCGAGAACCAGTTCGCGTTGCTGTTCGCGCTGAACGGTATCTCGATGGTGATCGGAGCGCAGATCAACGCGGCGTTGGTGCGCCGCTTCGCGCCGGTGCGGTTGCTGCGCCTGGCGCTGCCGGTCTCGGTGAGCCTGGCGATGGTCCTGGTGGTGGTGGCCGCGTTGGGCCTGGGCGGGCTGCCCGGGCTGCTCGCGCCGCTGTGGCTGATGATGGGCGTGAACGCCTTCATCGCCCCGAATGCCTCGGCCTCGGCGCTCGCGCGGCACGGGGACCGCGCCGGTGCCGCCGCCGCGTTGATCGGGGTGTCCCAGTTCGGCGTGGCCGGGCTCGTGGCGCCGCTGACCGGGCTGTTCGGCACCTCGGCGACGTCGATGGCGGTGGTGATCGCCGGCTCGATGGCCGCCGCGCTGCTGGTCCTTGCGCTGGGGACGCCGGCCTACCGGCGCGGTGGCTGGCGCACCGACGCCGCCTACCAGGAGTAGCCCGGCCCGTTCCCGGCGCGCCGGGCGCGCGCGCTCGTGCTCCGCGCGCGCTGGTACCGCCAGCGCGGAGCACGCTGGGCGGAGCGCGCTGGGCGGAGCGCACACACCCGCGCCGGGCGCGCTGCAACCATCCAGTCGGGCGCGCTGACCATCCAGTCGGGCGCGCTGCAACCATCCAATTGAGCTGCTGTGGCGACCGCTCCCGGGTCCACCTCGCCGCAACTATCCAATTGGGCTGTTGTGGCGACCGAGCCGGGTCCACCTCGCCGCAACTATCCAATTGGGCTGTTGTGGCGACCGCTCCGCGCTCCGCCGCGCCGGAAGTGTCCAATTGGGCTGTTGTGGCGACCGAGCCGGGTCCACCTCGCCGCAACTATCCAATTGGGCTGTTGTGGCGACCGCTCCCGGGCTCGCCTCACCGCAACCATCCAATTGGGCTGTTGCGGCGAGGACGGTGGGCTGTTGCGGCGAGGGCGGCGCCGGCGTAGCCGCGTCACCATGCGGCACGGGCAATACAGGCGTGGCGGGGGCGTTGTTGGCCTTTTCCGCCCGATGCTCCACGATGGAGGCACCGGGTGATCCGGGCTGGAGGAGGCTAGCGGTGGGGTGTCGCGTGGGCGTACTGCGGGGGCGCCATGAGTGAGCATCCGGCCCCGAAGATCCCGCGCCGGGACTTCACTCTGTTGATGCTGGCCACGGTGACGGCGCTGTGCAACTTCGCCCCGCTGATGACCGTGGTGCCGCTCTGGGCAGCCGGCGGAGGGGGTTCGGGAGCGGGGGTGGGCGCCACGAACGGGGTGATGCTGGGGGCCACCGCCATCACCCAGTTGGCGATGGGTCCGGTACTCGCGCGGTTTACGCTGAGGCAGATCTTCGTGGCCGGTGCGGCCGTCATGGCCGCGCCCACCCCGTTCTACCTGCTTTCGGACCAGTTGGCACCGGTGCTGGTGATCTCGGCGGCGCGCGGTGTGGGGTTCGGCCTGTTGGTGGTGGCCGCGAGTGCGCTGGTGGCCGAGATCGTGCCCTCGCACCTGCTCGCCCGGGGCCTGGGCATCCACGGGCTGGGGACCGGCCTGCCGATGGTGATCGCCCTGCCGGCGGGGGTGTGGGTGGCCCGGCAGTGGTCCTTCACACCGGTGTTCGTGGCCTCGACCGTGCTCGCCGTGGTGGGGGCGGTGCTGGCGTCGTTGCTCCACGCGGGTGGCCAGCCCGCAGATGAGCGGCCCGGGCCTGCGGCCGGATCCGTGCTGCTCGACCCCACCGTGGAGGCCGATCACACCGCTGGCGCCACCGACCTGATCGAAAACCCGCCGGCAGCGGAACAGGCGCGGGCTGGTGCAGCCGCCCGCAAGGGGCGGATCGGGCAACCCGGTGTGCTCGGCGCCGTCGGACCACTGGTGCGGCCGGCGCTGGCCTTCTTCAGCCTCACCATGGCCCTGGGGGCGGTGAACACGTTCCTGCCGTTGGCCGTGCCGGATACCTCGGTGGTGTCACTGGCCCTGGTGGTCGCCCCGCTGGCGATGATCACGGGCCGGTTCGGGTCAGGAGTGCTCGCCGGTCACCTACAGCCCGGGAGGTTGGTGCTTCCCGGCGCGGTGGTCGGGGCGGCCGGGATGGGCGCACTCGCCCTGGGTGCCGCTCCCGGCATGAGTTCCTGGCTGGTGGTGGCCGGTGCCGGGGTGTTCGGCCTGGGCCTGGGTGTGAACCAGAACGACTCGCTGGTGGTGATCATGGGACGCGCCGGGCCCCGGCGGCGCGGACTGGCCAGCACGGTGTGGAATTTCGCCTACGACGCCGGGATGGGCTCCGGGGCCGTCATCTTCGGCGCTCTACTGGCCGGCGTCGACTACCCGTGGGCCTACGGACTCGCGGCCGTGGTGATCGCAGTGGCAGCGCCGATAGGCCGGGTGCGCGTGGAGCGGTGAGTTGTGCTGCTCACGCCAGCCAGTCCTCGCGGTTGGTGGCGATGAATTCTTCGTCCAGCAGGTTTGGGTAGCGGGCACGGACCTGGGCGATCAGGTCGCTCTGGCCGGCCGATAGCGTATCGGTGCCCAGTGTGTTGGCGGTGGGGACCAGGCCTTGTTGGCGCAGTACTTCGTTGACGCCGGGCACGCACCCGGCGAAGTTGTGGTCGACGTCGAAGACCGCGTGGTTGATGTCCACCATCGCGGTGGCCTCGCTCAGCAGGTCCATCGGCGCTGCGCCGGCGTTGACTGCGGTGTTGATCCGCTGGAGTTGGTCGACTGCGGCCCGGGTTCCCACGGCCCACTGGCCGAGTAGGCCGCCGCTGGCGCGGACTTGGCGTTCCTTGCCGGCTACGGTGCGCCGGTAGGGGGTGAGTAGGTCATGGATGATCGCGTCGTCGTTGCCGGTGAGTAGGGTGATCTGGTCCCAGCGGTCGTGTTCGAGCAGGACTTGGGCCACGTCGTTGGTGCGGTACCGGTCGAACGGGGCTGCCTTGACGCCCACGACGGCTTCCAGGTCGAACAGGCTGTGCCAGAAGTTCCGGCTCAGCGCTGCCCCGCCCACGGACTCCTGTAGGTAGAAGCCCAGCACGGGCAGTACCTCGCCCACGGCTCCGGCTCGGGCCAGCAGGGCGCTTTCACTGGTGTCGCTCATGCCCCAGGGGCTGATCAGGGCGGCGTGGTAGCCCAGGTCCTTGGCGATTTGTGCTTCGGCGACCGCTGCCGGTGCGTCTCCGGTGAGACCGGCGACCAGGATCGGCTCGGAGGTGTGGTCCTGGGCGACCTCGGCGGCCAGGCGCCAGACGTCGGTGAGCATGGCGCGGTCGTTGTGCAACTCGAACTGGGTGGTGTGCACCGCCACGGCCAGCCCGTGGGCACCGGCATCGAGGTAGTAGCGGCTCAAGGCGCGCTGGGCCGGCAGATCGATGCCGCCGCCGGCGTCCAGGGCCAAGGGGTGGGCCGGGATCACCACTCCGCCGCCCAGACGTGCCGCCAGATCGGTGCCCATCAGAACTTGCCTTCCCGTTGCTGGAACTTCGTGGCCTTGCCCAGTTGCCGCCCGCCCTCGGTCACCCACCGCGCCACCAGTTCCACCACCCGGCGCATCGGGACCGTGGGGTAGCCGTACAGATCGTGGCAGTGGGAGGCATCGGAGAGCAGGGCGTCGGTGGACTCGGTCCCGGTGAACTGCACCTCGGTACCCATCGCGGCGGCCAGCCAGGTGGCCAGGCGGCGGACCGAGACGGTCTCTGGCCCGGTGGCGTTGAGGATGTGCGGGGGAGTGGCGGCCAGCTCCACCGACCGCAGCGCCCAGGCGGTGGCGTCGGTCTGCCAGACCACGTTGACCGCGGGCATGGTGACGTCGATGGGCTCACCACCCAGGATCTGGGTGGCCAGGTCAGCGATGACGCCGTAGCGCAACTCGCAGGCATAGTTGAGCCGGAAGATGGTCACCGGGGTGTTCCAGGTGTGCGCGGCGTGGGTGAAGATGCGCTCACGGGCCAGGCAGGACTGGGCGTACTCACCCACCGGTTCGGGTGGGTCATCCTCGGTGGATCCACCGGCCGCCAGCGGACGCAACGGGTAGACGTTGCCGGTGGAGTACACCACCGAGGGCACGCCCCGGTAGCGGTCGGCCACCAAGGCGGGAATCGCCGCGTTGGACCACCACGTTTGATGCTCGGCGCCGGTGGTGCCGAACTTCATCGCGGCCAGGTAGATCATCGCTGCCGCATCAGGCAGATCGGCGTAGTTCTCCGGCTCGGACAGATCGGCGGACTGCACCACCACGCCGGCCTCGGTCAACCGCTCGCGCACCTCGGGGTCGGAGAAACGGGACACCGCGATGACCCGGGCCCGGGAGCCGACCTCATCCAGGGCGCGACGCGCCATCATCGCCATCGTGGGCCCGATCTTGCC
>NZ_JBMPQA010000021.1:0-17702 GCF_049725055.1 Pseudactinotalea sp. Z1739
GGGCGTGTCTACTGGACTGTGTAAGGGGTGGATCCCCGAGGCTGGCGAGGAGCCAGTGAGAGGAGACCATCGTGAAGACCACGAGTACGACGAAGACCACCGAGGATCACCACGCACTGGATGGGCAGGATGCTGACCAGGCTAGGGGCGTGGCCAGCGAGCCGGGCCACCGCGGCCAGGGCGGGGCCTCGAGGCCGGCGGGCGCCTCGCACCGGGCGCTGCTGGGTGATGAGTACATCGACGAGCTCGTCTCCCAGGCCGACGCCGAGGGGCTGGCGCTGACCGGTGAGGGTGGGTTCCTGCCGGAGTTGGTCCGTAAGGTCCTCGAGCGCGGGCTGGCGACGGAGTTGAGCGATCACCTGGGCTATGACAAGGGTGATCCGGCCGGGCGCGGGGCACCAAACTCGCGCAACGGGGCCACGCCCAAGACGCTGGCTACCGAGGTCGGCGATATCCCGCTGGCCACCCCGCGCGACCGTGCCGGGACGTTCGAGCCGGCGCTGGTGCCCAAGGGCGCCCGGCGGGCCGGTGGGCTCGATGAGATGATTATCAGCCTCTACGCCGGTGGGATGACGGTGCGCGACATCCAGGCCCATCTGGCCCGCACGCTGGGTACCGAGTTGTCCCACGAGACGATCGCGAACATCACTGACGCGGTGTTGGAGGAGGTTAAGGACTGGCAGACCCGGCCGCTGGACCCCGTCTGGCCGGTGGTCTTCCTCGATGCCATCGTGGTCAAGGTCCGCGACGGGGCGCATGTGGTCAACCGCCACGCCCACCTGGCGGTCGGGATCGATACCGATGGCATCAAGCACGTGCTGGGCATCTGGGTCCAGGCCGGGGAGGGTGCCAAGTTCTGGGCCGGGGTATGCGCTCAGTTGGCTAACCGGGGCGTGAAGGACATCCTGATCGCCTGCTGCGACGGGCTGCCCGGCCTGCCCGAGGCGATCGAGGCCACCTGGCCCCAGACGGTGGTCCAGACGTGTGTGGTGCACCTGATCCGGGCGGCCAACCGATACATCTCCTACGGCGATCGCAAGGCCTTCTCGGCCGGGTTGCGCACCATCTACACCGCCGCCGATGCCGATGCGGCCGAGACCGCGCTGCTGGAGTTGGCCGACTCCGACCTGGGACGTAAATACCCCGCAGCGATCGCGGTGTGGCAGCGGGCCTGGGAACGGTTCACCCCATTCCTGGCCTTCCCCCCGGCGGTGCGCAAGGTCATCTACACCACCAACACGATCGAGAGTTTGAACTACCAGATGCGCAAGATCATCAAGAACCGCGGGCACTTCCCCAACGACGAAGCGGTGGTGAAGTTGTTGTGGCTAGCCATCCGCGATATCGAGGACAAACGTGCCCGTCAGCGAGCCAAGGAGCAGGGCCTGCCAGCGCACAAGCGCAAGGCTCCCGGGCGGCTCGTGGAGGGCACCACCACCGCCGGCTGGACCGCCGCACTGAACCAACTCGAACTGCTCTACCCCGAGCGTCTAGCAGGACACATCAACTAGAAACAGGAGCCTCTCTTACACAGAGGGCTTGACAGGCTCGCATCCTCAAACGAGCCATCGCCCGCGAGGTCTACCAAGCCATCAAGACCGACCTCACCACCACCCCGGACCGGACTTGACATCCATAGGAGCATCCTGGCCCGTGGCTGGATAGGTCGGCCCGAACGCGCCGGCACCGGGCTAGGGCGGGCACGTTTTGCGGGCGGCAAAGCGTAGAACAAGACCGTGCAGCGAATACTGTACGTTGACGATCTGGAGGCCGGCCTGGGCCAAGACGGGCTCCAGTGTTCCGCGCTCGATGAGTCGGTGGGGGGAACGGTCCACAAGGTGCACCACTGATGCCACGGGGGAGGCGACCAGGTCGTATCCCAGGAACATTCCCCCGGGCCGCAGGACACGGCACGCTTCGTTCACTGCGCTTTCCCAGTCGATCACGTGGTGGAGCATGAGGAAGCTCATCACCACGTCGAAGGACCCATTTCCATACGGCAGTTGTGTGGCATCGGCCTGGTAAACCACGGCGTGCGGTAGTTGTACCAACCGTTGCCGTGCGGCACGAACCATGGCGGGGTCCAGGTCGGTCACGGTGAGACGAATCTGCCGGTTGGTGCGGCCAAGCTCTGCTGCCATGGCACCACTTCCGCCGCCGATCTCGAGCACCTCACCTGCAAGCGAAAACCCTTGAGTACTCCACGGCAGGATTCGCCGCGCCAAGCACCGCCATGGTCCGCTGCGGCAGAGCAAGGCTTCAAGAACGGACATGGTCGGCATGATGGCAACCTTCCCAGTGAACTCGGCGGTCACGCGATCGGACACAAGGACGCCTGGGTGACAGCGAGCAGATGCAGAAACTGAGGCACACCGAGACCAAAGTAGGAGGAGAGAGGCGGGCGAAGTGGGCCATGGTGATGGAAACCAGCCTGCCGCTTGGCGGGCCCATGGCACAGGAGTGCTGAATCATGACGAGCGTAAGTGCTTCCCCGACTATCTGGCACCCCGGCGTCGGGCAGGACCCGGACGACGCCACCATCGCTCGGATCGACGGGTGGTAGCGCGCGGCGAACTACCTGTCGGTCGGGAAGATCTATCTGCTGGCGGGCGGTCTGGGTACGGGATCACCCCGTGGTGCAGACCTGTCTCGGTGCCCTCATCTGGGTGGCTGTCGAGCAGTTTCGGGGCTCTTGGCCGTTTGGCGGTTTCCCGTGGGGCATCCTGGCATTTTCCAAGACCGACGCGCCGCTGGTGCAGCTGGCTCCCTACGGCGGCGAAGTCCTCGTCTCGGGCGCAGTGGTGTTCGTCGGTGCGCTGATGACGTTGGTGTGGACACGCCGATCCCAAATTGCAACTGCCATGGCCCACCGCTCGAACGATCTGTGCGTAACAGGGTTTTCATCAGTGGCACCACTGGGCCATGCGCGATTGTCGCTATTGTCCCGGCCCCTCGTGCCCCACAATGAGCATCGAGACTCGGCCCGCAACGACCCTTTGTGAAACTACGGTGATGAGTTCTCTGGCAGGCGCCTACGCACCCGTACAGTACCCCCTGGGGGTAGGATCGGGGATGTCGTTCCCGGGATAGCAACCGCCTACGTGATGGGCGGCAGGTCGCCGTCCTCAGGTAGGGAGGAAGAGAAGGAGGAGCGTGAGGGGCCACGGTCAGGAAGATCATGGTGGCGGCGGGTGTTGTGGTGGCGGGGACCGTGAGCGTGGTCACTACGACGTCACGCCGGTCCGGGTGAGGTACTGGTCACCTGCCCGGTGAGGGGCACCGCGCAGGCGCGCAGGCGAAGTCCCAGTCGGAGGTGAACGGGTTCGTGCGAGACTTCGAGGGCGAGCGCTACTGCGTCTGCTGCGGGCGCTGCGCCGAATTCGACGCCGACCCGCAGGCCTACACCACGGCAACCTGAGCGTTCCGCCGGTATCTTTGACGGAGGTCTAAGTTGGAATCGTTATCACCGCCCGGGAGTGCGACCGGAACCACTCAGTCTGTGATCGTGGTGTTGTTCGGTGCCACTGGTGACCTGGCTCACCGCATGGTGATGCCGGCCCTGGTGGAGTTGCACGAGCGCGGATTGCTGCCCCAGAGGTGGCGCTTGATCGGCTGTTCCACAGACCGGTTGGATGAGGAGGCCTTCCGTGCCCGGCTGAGGGATTCCCTGCTGGGCAGCGAGTTGGGTCTGCCCGAGGACTGGGACCAGGTATGCCTGCGGGTCGGCTACGCGGGCGGGGGGTTCACCGATGACGACCCCGGTGCACTGCCTGAGGTTCTCGTTCGCGCGCGGCGTGAGTTAGCGGCCGAGGGCGGCGGTGAGCCGTTGGTCGTGCACTTTCTGGCCGTGCCACCGGCGGCGTATCCGGTGATTACTCGGGGGCTGGGACGTCATGACTTGGCGGTGGGCGCCCGGGTGGTCTTCGAGAAACCCTACGGCAGGTCGCTGGCAGACTTTGAGTCGTTGGACGCGCTGGTGAAGAAGGTGCTCACCGAGGAGCAGGTCTTCCGCATTGACCACTTCCTCGGCAAGCAGGCGGTGCAGGCGATCTACGCGTTGCGCTTTGCGAACCGGCTGTTCGGCTCGCAATGGGATGCCCACGGGATTGAGCAGGTACAGATCGACGTGCCCGAGGACCTCGACGTCGCCCAGCGGGCTGGGTTCTACGACGCTACCGGCGCGGCGCTGGACATGCTGGTCACCCATCTGTTCCACGTGGCCAGCCAGGTGGCGATGGATCCGCCGGCGGACGTGCAGGACCCGGAGTCGGTTGTGGCCGCACGGGATGCGGTCATCGGGGCGTTCCGGCCACTGGATCCGGTCAGGGACGTCGTGCTGGGGCAGTTCGAGGGCTATACCGATATAGCCGGGGTGGCGGCTGGTTCCGGGCAGGACACGTTTGTCGCTGCCCGGCTGTGGATCGACACCGACCGGTGGCGGGGCGTCCCGTTCGTGCTGCGCACCGGGAAGCGCATGGCTCGTAAGGCTCAGCGAATCACCTTGATCATGCGTCCGCCCCAGGGTCCTTTGGGCGCGGCCGTCACTGGGCGTAACACGATCGAGATCGACTTCAGTGGACCCGGGGCCTTTGCTGTCGGTGTGACTGTCAGCACCCCCGGACCGGGTCGGGCGTTGAGTTTCGCGCACACCGAACTTGACTTGGCTGAGGTGCCGGGCGGGGAGCCGATCTCCGCCTATGCCTCCTTGCTCCACGATGTTCTTGTCGGGGACCGTTCGCTGTTCACCACCTCCCATTGCCTGCGGGCGGCCTTCACCGCCTTCGCGCCGGTGCAGGGCCCCCAGCGCCCGCCCCCGTTGCCTTACGCGCTCGGCTCGTGGGGGCCGCAGGAGGCTGAGCGTCTCACGGGTCCGCACGGGTGGATGCTCGAGCGCCGCGCACGCTGACCGCTCAGGGGACATGAGTGATCGCGCGGCGGTGGCGCCACGTGGCTCGGTGTTGGTGTCGCTGGCGTTCGAGACTGTCCACACCCCGGCCAGACAACGCCAGAGTTATTCAGATAGGCCGGACAACCGAGACACCGCGGCGCCCGGGATCCCAGAGAAGCGCTGGGTGGTGCCGGCTGGTAGGGCGCTTTCGTGCTCCCCGACTCGCAGTCGGATGTGTGGGTTGGCCGCGCACGGCTCGGCGGTGACGGTCAGGGTGTTCTCGTCGAGGATGATGTGGAGGCGTTGGCCGCGGTGCTGGATACGGAAGCGCATGGCGGGCAGTCCGGCCGGTAGTGCGGGGTCCAGGACAACGGTTGGGCCCTGGGTGTGAAGGCCCGCGAAGGACCGGATGAGGATGTCGATGGTGCCGGCCATGGCGCCCAGGTGGACGCCCTCTTGGGTGGTGCCGCCCTGGGTGTCGTCCAGGTCTGCAGCAAGGGCCTCACGGAAGGTGGCCCACCCGCGGGCAGGGTCTAGGCGGGCCAGGACCGAGGCGTGCACGACTCGGCTGAGGGTGGAGCCGTGCGCGGTGCGCGTGAGGTAGTAGTCCACGGTCCGGGCCAGTACCTGGCGGGTGGTGGGGTAGCCGAGGCGGTGAAGCATGTTCAATAGCCCGCCGGGTCCCAGGAGGTAGATGAGCATGAGGACGTCTGCCTGTTTGGCCAGCTTGTACCGGTTAGTCGCATCCCCTTCGGACTCCAAGATCAGGTCCAGGCGCCCGATGTTGCCGTAGGTGCGCCGATAGTGGTCCCAGTCCAACTCTGCGAGGTCTTCATAGCCGGCGAACTGGGCGATGAGCCCATCGGGCAGGAACGGCACGGCCAGGCGCCGGCTGAGGTGCTCCCAGGTGGTGGGCTCGTCTGGGGCGATGTCGAGGCGGGCGTGTAGGTCGTCGCACTCGTGGCCAGCCACGGTCTGGAGGACGTCCAGTGCCCGCTGGCATACCCACGCCGCCAGGACGTTGGTGTAGGCGTTGTCGGTCAGGCCTTCGCCGGGCGCGTCGGGGTAGCCGTCGTGATACTCATCGGGTCCCATCACACCCCTGATGTGGAAGCGGTCGGTGCTGGGGTCGTGCTTGGCCAGGGCGGCGAAGAGCCGTGCGACCTCGATGATCAGGTCCGCGCCGCGACGGGCGAGCCAGGTGAGGTCGCCGGTGGCCTGGTAGTACTCCCAGGCGTTGTAGGCGATAGCGAGGCCAACGTGGCGCTGGCGGTGGGAGTTGTCCGGCATCCACCGTCCGGAGCGGGTGTTGAACAGCATGACGGGGGTTTCCTCCCGCCCGTCGCTGCCGGACTGCCAGGGGAACATCGCACCGGGCAGTTCCGCCTGCGCTGCGGCGCGACGGGCGGCGTCTAGGCGACGCCACCGGTAGTCCAGCAGTCCGCGGCTGACCTGTGGCAGGTGTGTGGTGAGCACCGGCAGGATGAACAGTTCGTCCCAGAACACGTGCCCGCGGTAGCCCTCTCCGTGCAGGCCGCGGGCCGCCACGCCGGCGTCCAACTCGGCGGTGTGCGTGGACAGGGTCTGCAGTAGGTGGAAGACGTGCAGGTTGAGCACCAGCCGGGTCTGGGTGTCGGCCTCCAGTTCTATCCCGAAGCGGTCCCAAAGCCGCTCCCACGCCGCCACGTGTTCGTCGAGGAGCCCGTCGAACCCTCGCGGAGCGGCAGTCAACTCGCCCAGGGCCGCCAACCGGGGCGAGGCAATCGCCGGATCTTTGGACGTGTACACGGCGGCAACCTTGTCGATGGTGACCGGTTCACCGTCTGTGACCGGCACTTCGAGTACCAGGGAGTGCAGTTCGTTGTCGCGCTCGAAGTCTGCGTCCGGGATGCCCCCGTTGACGGTGGTACGGGCCGCCGTGGCGATGCGGACCTGGCTCTGGACGGTCTCCACCTCCACCAGAAGAGTGCCCGGCCCGGCCTTCTCGGTGCCGGTGGTGCGCAAATGACGGTCGGCCAACGCGGTGTACTCGGCGACGTTGCCGTTGCGGACACCAGCGTCGATGCCGGAGCGCACCTTCAGTATCCCGCTCCAACCGTCGGTGAGCACGGTCGTCTCCAGCGCCGTCAGGTGCGGCCGGGTCATAGAGACCAGGCGCCGCTGCCGCAGCCGCAGCCGTCGCCCGCCCGGGTCGGTGAGTACCGCGGTGCGGGTGAGCACACCGCGGCGCAAGTCCAGCTCACGTCTCTCCCCGGACACGGTGAGGCCGCCGGTGGACCACCACGACTGCTCGTCCTGTGCGCCGAGGTCGAGGACCAGCCAGTTGGGGGCGTTGACCAGATGCTCGTCCTCCATCTGGCGGCCATGGACCGAGGAGACGAGCCGGTTGTAGACACCGGCCAGGTAGGTGCCGGGATAGTGCACCCCGTCGGCGGCACGCTCCGGGGCCGCGCCCCGGGTGCCGAGATAGCCGTTACCCAAGGTGGTCAGTGCCTCGCGGTGGCCCTCGTGGGCGGGGTCGAAACCTTCGTAGACGAGCGTCCAGGGGTCGGCGCGTAACGCACCCAGATCGAGTTGGGCGACGTCCTCGACCACCAGGTGGGCCCCGGCGGCCTCCAACTCGGCCCGCTGCCCGGCCCGGGCTATGCCCGCGACCAGGCCGAACCCGCCGGCACGGGCCGCCTGGACACCGGCGACAGCGTCCTCCACAACGGCGACCTGGGCCGGGTTCACGCCCAGTTCAGCGGCTGCTGTGAGGAACATCGCCGGGTCGGGTTTGCCAGGCAGGCCCAACTCGGCAGCACGGTCCCCGTCCACGATCACGTCGAAGACCCCCGCCAGGTCTGCGGTCCCGAGCAGCGCGCTGGTGTTGCGACTGGCGGTGACCAGCGCCACCGGCACCCCACCGGCCCGCAGCCGGTCGAGCAGGTCCACGGTGCCGGTGAAAGCCTTGGTGCCGTGCTCGGTGAGCAGGTCCAGGTAGAACTCGTTCTTCCGGGTGGCCATCCCGTGCACCGTCCAGGACCCGCCCGGGTCCTGCGGTGTCCCTGCGGGCAGATCGATGCCACGGGCGGTGAGGAAGGCGCCCACACCGTCCTGGCGGGAGCGTCCGTCGACGTAGCGGCGGTAGTCACCCACCTCGTCGAACGGGGCGTGGGTGCCGGGTTCGCCGGCGCGTGGGTCGGTGAGCACCTCATCGAAGAGTTGTCGCCACGCCTGGGCGTGCAGTGTGGCGGTGTCGGTCACCACCCCGTCCAAGTCGAAGATCACCGCCTCCTGCGGGGGGACCGCCCCGGTGGGGGCCGGTGCCGCCGGTGACGGGCTCGGGTGGGTCGTCGGGTGCGTCACGTTTCTCCTTCGGTTGGTAAGTCCGGTGCGGTGGCCATCTGGCGGCTGTCGGATATGCCCGGGCGCGGGTCTGGGACGAAGCCCACTTCTGGCGGGCCGGTGGTCTGCGCGGGAGTCGTGGTGCGGCGTGGTGGCCGCAGGGTAATCCACATGGCTGCCAGCACGGCGAGGAGCCCGGCAGCGGTCCACCCGCCCGGGCGTTCGCCCAGCAGGACGGCGGCCAGGGCGATGCCGAGGACGGGGGTCAGGAAAGTCCAGGTGGTCAGGGTGTCCAGTCGGCTGCGGCGGGCCTCGCCGAACCACGCCACCGTGGTCGCCGCGGTGCCCACCAGCGCCAGGAACGCCAGCGACACAACAAAGCGGGGGGTCCAGTTGATCACCGGAGCACCCTCCACGGCCGCGGCGAGGCCGGCAAGGGCCACCCCACCGATGAGGAGGTGCCAGCCGGTGGCCGTGACCAGGTCCAGTCCGACCAGACGGCGGGAGAGTAGGGTGCCGGCGGTCACGGCCACTGCCGAGAGCAGCGACAGGGCGGCGCCGCTACCCCCGCCGCCGGGCAGCGCGACCAGGACGAGCCCGGCGAAGCCGACGACCAGGGCGGACGTGGTCCGGGGGGAGAGTTTCTCCCCGTAGAGCCACCAGGCGGGCAGGAGGATCATCAGCGGCTGGGCGTTGGCCAGCACCGCGGCGGTGCCGGTCGCACCACCGGCAACCCCGGCGAACATGGTTGAGAAGGCGAGCGTGACGTTGACCAGCCCGAGGACCGTGATCAGCCCCCAGGCACGTGCGCTGCGGGGGGTCGGACGGCGCTGGATGGCTCCCAGGGCCACCAGTGCGGCGCCGGCGACCAGGGCACGCAGTGCGGCGTACCACAGCAGCGGGGCGTCGCGCAGGCCCCACTCGATCACCACGAAGCACGCCCCCCAGGCTGCGGTGATCCACAGCATCCGCAACGGCCGCGGCCGCTGCGGCACCGCTTCGGCTACCGAAGCGGCCGAAGCGGTGGTGCCAGAATGTACTTCCACGTCGACCCCGGTCAGCGGGTGCCGGCCGGCACCGGTGCGGTGGGCTTCGGCTCCCGGACGGCGCGCTGGGGTGCGTCCGGGGCTTGTTGGGCGGGCAGCCGGAGCCGTTTGAGCAGCAGAGCATTGATCGTGACGATGACCGTGGAACCAGTGGTGGTCATGATCGCCTCCTTCTCGGCCACACGGCCGTGATGTGCTGGGCGCCGAGCACCGGCTGGTGTCAGTCGGTCACGGGGACAGGGCTGGGGAGGAACTCGCGGCGCATCCCGAGGACTTCATCGGTCAGTGCGATCGACGTTGCACCGTCGGTGGCGGTCTGTGTCAGGGCCCGGATCGCGTCTATGGTCTCGGGGGTGACGATGGCCTCGTTGTTGACCTGGTAGGTCAGGTAGGCCTCGTCGCCCTCGACGGTCAGGACGTCCTCCCAGACTGCAACCTCCCACATATCACCGCGGGGCCGGCCTAGGTCGCCCATGAGTTCGACGGTGGTATTCAAGGCGGTTAGGCCGTCGGCCATGCGGATGAACGCGATCCTGGGTGCGCCCCGCAGGACGTCCAGGACTTCCTCCCGGCTGGCCGGGCGGGTCAACTGCAGCGTCCAGAAGTGGTTGTGAGTCTGGGTGTGGGCCGCCTTGGCGGCCATGGTGACCACGTCCAACTTCGGCAGGACTGTGCGGGCGTCGGGACCCTGGTGGGAGGGGATGGAGCCCTCGGGGACCACGGTGTTCATGATGCCGCGCTGGTGGGACTGGCTGGGGTCGGTGGACCGCCTGATCAGCACCCCACGCGCACGGGCGAGCAGGCCCGCATCCTGCAGCGCGCCGAGCACGCGCACGATACTGGTGGTGTTGCAGGAGACCACCCGGGTGGCCTGCAGGCCTAGTGCTGTGTCGTAGTTTGCCTGGGCGACGAAGGAGTGCCCGGTGGTGGCGTGGGACTCCCCGCCTTGGAACACGGCCTTGACCCCGGCAGCGCGGTAGACCTCGGCGTTGGTGGCGGCGACCTTCTTGGGAGTGGTGTCCACCACGACATCGACCTGGGCCAGCAGTTCATCCAGGGTGCCGGCCATCGGCACCCCGGCCTGGGCCATGGCTGCACCGGCCTGTTCGGTGGCGGCAAAGACGGGGATGCCCCGCTCGGTCGCGGTACGCACTCGCCAGTCGGTGGCCACGTCCGCCACCCCCACCAGGTCCATGTCGGGCATGGCCCGCACCGCGTCGGCCACTCGTTTACCGATCACGCCGTAACCGTTGATGGCTACCTGAACGTTCATCTCAACTCTCCTTCGTTTCGTTCTTGTCATCATGCCTTCGATGGCCCCGCGGTCAGGACGCGCATTCGGCGCACACCGGCAGGCCAGCGTCGTGGTGGGCCAGTTGGCTGTGGTGGTGGACGAGGAAGCACCGGGTGCAGAGGAACTCGTCCTTCTGTGGGGGCACCACCGCCACGGCCAGCTCCTCACCTGACAGGTCCGCGCCGGGCAACTCATACTGCTCGGTTAACTCGGGCCTCGTCGGCCTCCTCCTGGTGCGCCGGCGCTGCCCGGGTCAGCGCGGTCAGGGGCATCGTGTCGGGCCCATCCTCCTCGCGGGGGCGTGGGGCGTCATAGTCGATGGCCACGAACTTCCCCCTCCCTCAACTGCGGACCAGGCGGGCGATGGCATCGGAGGCCTCCTTGAGCCTGGCTTCCTGCTGGAGTTCGTCAACTTGTGCGGCGTCAAGCAGGCAGTGGGCCATGTGCCCCTCAAGCAGCACCAATGCCACGCTCTGCAGCGCCCGGGAAGCGGCCGAAACCTGAGTGAGGATGTCGATGCAGTACTTGTCGTCCTCGACCATGCGGGCGATGCCGCGGACCTGGCCTTCGATCCGGCGCAGCCGGAGCAGCAGGGCCCGTGTGTGCTGGTCGGTGGTCATCGTGATCGCCTCCCGGGATCTTCGTGGGCACCGGCGTGATGCCGGCGCCCGCGGGGTGTGTGGGTTAGGGAGCCAGCGAGGTGGCGTATCTGGCCGGGTCTGCCCGGAATGTCTGCGCGCAGTGGATGGAGCAGAAGTAGTAGGTGTTGTCCTCGTGCTCGGCGCTGTCGGCGGCGGATGCTGGGTCGATGCTCATCGCGCACACCGGGTCGGTGACCTGTGCAGAGTTGTTGGACATGGTGTTCTGCGTTCCTTGTTCGTCGTCGAGCCCAACCTCCACCACCGGGTCGGAGGCGGGGATGTTGGTGACCTCGGGGACAGTCGAAGGGGTGAAAGCGCGCAGGCGGTTGGCGTTGGCCACCACGGACAGGGAGGACAGTGCCATCGCGGCCGCAGCGATCATCGGGCTGAGCATCAGGCCCAGGGCGGGGTAGAGCACCCCAGCGGCGATCGGTATCCCCATCGCGTTATACATCCACGCGAAGACCAGGTTCTGCCGGATGTTACGCATCGTGGCCCGAGATAGGTCCACCGCGGTGACCACTCCGGACAGTGCCCCGGAGATCAAGGTGATGTCGGAGGACTCGATCGCCACGTCGGTGCCGGTGCCGATCGCCGAGCCGACGTCAGCTTGAGCCAGGGCCGGGGCGTCGTTGATGCCGTCACCGACCATGCCTACCACCCGGCCCTCGCCCTGCAGGCGCGTGACCTCGGCGGCCTTATGCTCGGGCATGACCTCGGCCACCACCCGGGTGATACCAACCTGGCGGGCAATGGCCGCAGCCGTGGCACGGTTGTCCCCGGTCATCATCACCACGTCGAGGCCGCGCTTCTGCAAGGCGGCGATGGCGTCCACCGACCCGTCCTTGAGCGTGTCGGCCACGCCGAGCACCCCAGCGAAACGCCCGTCGACGACGGCGAACATCGGGGTCTTGCCGTCCGCGGCCAAACGGTCCGCGGCGTCAGTCTGCGGTTGCACCCCGACACTGCCCAGCAGGCGCCGGTTACCAACGAGGACCTCCCGGCCCTCGACCAAGGCACGCACGCCCTGCCCGGTGACCGAGTCGAACGAGGCCACCTCGGGAAGCCGCACGCCGCGGTCCTGGGCGCCGGCGACGATGGCGCTGGCCAGCGGGTGCTCGGAGGAGCGTTCCACCGCCGCGACCAGGGTGAGCAACTCGATGTCGGTGAAGCCCTCGCCGGGCAGCACGTCGGTCAGGGCCGGGGCGCCCTTGGTGATCGTGCCGGTCTTGTCCAGCACCACCGTGTCGAGTCTGTGCGCAGTCTCCAAGGCCTCGGCCGACCGGATGAGGATGCCGGCGGTAGCGCCCTTGCCGGTGCCCACGGTGATGGACAGCGGTGTGGCCAGCCCCAGCGCGCAGGGGCAGGCGATGATGAGCACGGAGACCGCGGCGACCAGGGCGAAGATGATTGCCGGTGAGGGGCCCACGAGAGTCCAGACCACGAACGCCCAGATCGCGATGAGGATCACCGCGGGCACGAAGTAGCTGGAGACCTTGTCCACCAGGCGCTGGATCGGGGCCTTGGACCCCTGCGCCTGGCGCACCAGGTTGATGATCTGGGCCAGCATCGTGTCCGCACCGACCTTGGTAGCGGCGTACCGGAAAGAACCGGTCTGGTTGATGGTGGCGCCGATGACCTCATCACCGGAGGACTTCGTCACCGGGATCGGCTCCCCAGTGACCATCGACTCATCCACCGTGGAGGTGCCCTCCACAACCTGTCCGTCCACCGGCAGTTTCTCCCCGGGACGGACCACGACCACGTCACCGGCCACGACCTCATCGATAGGGATCTCCAGTTCCTGCCCACTGCGTACCACCCGAGCGGTGCGCGGCTGTAGACCGATCAGAGTCCGGATCGCTTCCCCGGTGCCGGCCTTGGCCTTGGTCTCCAATAACCGGCCCAGCAAGATCAGGGTGATGATGACCCCGACCGCCTCGTAATAGACCTCCCGGGTCTCCACGGGCAGCAGCCCCGGGGCGAACGTGACCACCAGGCTGTAGCCGTAGGCGGCGATCGTGCCGAGGGTGATCAGGGAGTTCATCTCCGCGGTGCGGTGGGACAGGGCTAGCCACCCGGTCTTGTGGATGGGCCAGCCGGTGTAGAACATCACCGGGGTGATCAGTGCCAACTGCACCCAATTGTTCATCAAGAAGTCCGGGACCCACGCTGCGGCGAAGAACTCCACCGCCATCACCGCCAGCACGACCGGCAGGCTCAACACGGCCCCCAGCAGCACCCGCCGGCGCAGGTCGGTGATCTCTGCGGCTCTCTCCTGCTCCTCAGCGTCCTCCTCCGGTGCTACCGGCGGTGAAACCGCCACCGGGGCCGGGGATTCGGCACCGGTGGAACCGGTGCCGGTGCCGGTGTCTGTGCCGGGTGGGTCACCGATCTCGAGGGCACCGTGCAGCATCCCCATCCCGCAGGTGAACTCATACCGCCCTTCGGCAAGGGCGGGAACGTTCAGGACAGTGCTGCCAAAGCCGGGGACGGCGACGTCCACGTCGAGTGCCGGGATGGTGAATCGCTCAGAGCACGCCCCGCTCTCCTGCCTGACCAGGACCAACTGTGCCGGCACACCGGGGGCCAGTCGAAGGACCTGCGGGTGGTAGCCGCCACGGATCCTGACCTCGGCGACCTGCACACCATCCACCAGCTCCCCGTGCCCGACCTCGCCGCTCGGTGCGCCGTGGTGGTCCTGGATGCGCGGGGCCACCCCGCCGTGGTCATGTCCGGGCCGTTCGGCCACCGCAACTGCCGCGCGCCCGTCGGCGGACTCGTGGCCCGGCTCGCCCACGACCCGCACCCTGCCCTGGAGCATGTTCATCCCGCAGGCGAAGCCGTACTCCCCGGTGGAGGTGGGGGTGAACTCCACCGCGGTGACAGTGTTGGCCGGCAGGCCCTGGTTGATTTTGAACTCGGGGAACATCACCCGGGAGGAGCAGTCCCCGCCTTCTTGCCGGTCGAACAGCAACCGCACCGGCATCCCGGCCTGGACCTCGATGAGGTCGGGGCTATAGCCGCCCCTGACCGTTACCGTCACTTCCTGCACGCCGCCGGCGACTTCGGCGCGGCGCGACTGCTTCGGGCCGAAGAAGTACCACACCAGCAACGCGGTCAACACAACACCGCCGACTATCACTGACCAATCGAGCACACTCATGACGATCACACCTCCGTAGATGCTGCTGACTCGGCAGCCGGGGCGGACAGGGAGAACCCGGTGTCCTCGACCGCGGCACGAACGGCCTGCGGCGGGAGGGCGGGGCTGGCGGTGAGCGCCAGACGCGACTCACCATCTCTGACCAGATCGAGCGCGACGGTCCTCACACCGGGCAAGTTGCGCACCCGCTCCAGCAGCCGCGCCAGGCACACCTCGCACGTCAGCCCCCACACTCGATACACCTTCGTCTTCACAGTCCCACACCTCCTATACCCCTGCTGGGTATGCGTACCAGATAACCACCCGAATGTGTCCATACCGCCGAAGGGACGATGAAGAAACCATGAAGACGTGGTGGCGGTTGCTGCACGGCTTGAAGGAACGGGGGAGCGGTGCCTCCGGGCCACGGCCAGACCCCCATTCGAGAATTCAGAGCGAAGAACCTTCGAAGAAGCGACCGCCGCCCCGCGGTGGGAGGCGCCGAAGGGCTCGAGGGCCTGGTGGGCGCAGTCGCGCGGCAACTCGCCCGTGACTACTCAAAGCGGGCGTTCAGTGTCTTCAGCGAACCTTCATCCAACGGCGCAAGTCTTCTTCGTGAACGTCGGTCATCGTGGTGTGAAAGACACCGCCGGCGGAGCGGTGATGCGTGACACGAGAAGTGGGGAGAGCATGCGTCCGGAATTGTTCACGATCCTCGGGATCGATGTTCAAAGTTACGGAGTGAGCAAGGCGGCCGCTGCCCTGGTGGCTGCGTGGTTGCTTGGGCGGGCCTTCGAACGTCAGGGTCTGAAGAAGGAATCCGCCCACGCGCTGGTGCTGTGGGCGACGCTCTGGGGGTTCGTCGGCGCGAAGATCTACTACCTGCTCGAACAGTATCCCGCCATCACCGTGCACGACCTGGGCGGGATGGGCTTCACCTGGTACGGCGGCCTGGTGGGGGGCGTCATTGCGGCACTAGTCGTCATTCGGCGCCATCAGTTACCGGTAGACACCGTCGCCGGGGCGGTCGCCATACCCTTGACGGTGGCGTACGGCATCGGCCGGCTGGGCTGCTTCGTCAGTGGTGATGGAACCTACGGGCGTCCCACCGATCTGCCGTGGGGGATGGCCTTCCCCTCCGGCGTGGTCGCCACAGATGTGCCTGTCCACCCCACCCCGCTGTATGAGGCGATCCTGGCAGCGGTTGCCGCCGCCGTCCTGGTGGTGCTTGTCCGGCGGTGGGCGCCATTGGCAGTCTTTGGGGCGTATCTGGGCCTGTCGGGCCTGTCACGTTTCCTGGTGGAGTTCCTGCGGACCAACGACCCGGTCATCCTTGGCCTGACCCAGCCCCAGTTGTGGGCGCTGGTCAGCATCGCCGTCGGCATCGTCCTGATTGTTCGCAGCGGCACTCATCAGCGGTCTGCAGACCACGTGGTCCCCGAGCCGGGCGTGTCTCAACCCGTCAGGTGACCGGACCGGGAAAGGCAGGAGGACCCGTCATGGATATCGGCGTTTGGATACCGCTTCTCACGATCTGCCTGGTCTTCATGGCCCTTGGCATGTGGGCCATCAGAGCTCTCTTTCCCGGCGCCGAGGCACGCGACGAGACTCGATCGGCTCCCGAGTTGCCCGATCAGGATCGCCAAGGAGAGCACGCCGTCAGGTTGAGCGGTGCTGCGGCCGGTTCGAGGCGTCCAGGGACAGTTCGACGGTGAAGACAGCGCTGTGTTCTGGGCCTGCGCTGTCCACGGTCACGGTGCCGCCGTGGGCTCGGACGATGGAGTGAATGATGGCGAGCCCGATGCCTGCCCCTCATGGGCGCGGTCGCAAGCCGCGTCGGCGCGGTCGAGGCGCTCGAAGAGATGCGGTAGTGCGGCAGCGATCCGGCTGCCACCGACAGCCGCAGGGTGGCCAGGAGCCGGGCGCCGAGCCCCACCGACCGCGCGGTGCGGGGATCACTCCCCGCGGCCCATCCGGTAGCCCACGCCCCGCACCGTCCTGATGAACTTCGGCGCCGAGGCGCTATCCCCGAGTTTGCGCCGCAGTTGCGCGATGTGGACATCGACCAAGCGCTCATCACCCACCCACCCCGGTCCCCACACTGTCTCGATGAGTTGACGGCGCGAGAAGGCCATGTCCGGGCGCTGTGCCAGCGCCGCGAGGACGTCGAACTCAGTGCGGGTCAGCCCCACGGGCTCCCCCTCGATGTATACCTCCCGGCTCAGGACATCGATGCTCAGCGGGCCGAAGGACACGCCCGCCCCGCGCGGCCCGGTGTCCTGGCGTGGGCGACGCAGCATGGCCCGCACCCGGGCGACCAACTCACGCGGGCTGAAGGGTTTGGTGACGTAGTCATCGGCGCCCACCGACAGCCCGATGAGTTTGTCTACCTCCTCCACCCGGGCGGTGAGCATGATGATGTAACAGTCGGAGAAGGTGCGTACCGCGCGGCAAACCTCGACACCATCTGTTCCCGGCAGGCCGAGGTCGAGCACGATCACGCCGGGATGCCACTGGCGAGCCCGCTGGATTGCGTCGCTGCCGTCACCAGTGACCTGGACCTCAAAACCGTGCTGTTCCAGGTAGTTCCCGACCAGTCGTGCCAGCGGTGGCTCATCGTCCACGACAAGTACTCGGGGCAGGTTCACCTCAGAAGGTTCAGAATTCATGTCCCTCATTCTCGCGGTCGGCGCAGGTATTGGTCCCAGGCTCGCGGGCAGTCATCCACAAGCGTTACCGGCGCGTGCAACACCCAGAGTGTGGGCTGAAATCGGCGGGTACCGGATCTCCGTATTTAGGAGGGTTGGAATGCCCAGTGCCAGGGCTCGCGCGGGGTGTCCTCGACGAATCCGAACTGTGCGGCGTTTGTGCGCATCCATGCTTGCGCCGGTGCGTTCAGGTCGAGGTCCACGGCCATTCCCCAGCCGTGTTGGCTGGTGCCCGGCCTGGCGCCCAGGCCGCCCTCGGAGTACAGGCCCTTGCGTCGAACGACGTCGACCTGCACATCGTACGGGCGGTAGGAGTCGGTGACGCCGATGCTCACGCCGTCGGCCGCAGCCGCCGTCAGCAGTTTCTCGAACGACTGGGCGGCGGGTGCCCACAGTCTGTGGCCGGTGTTGCCTACCGGTTCCAGAGCCTCACGAGGGATGCGGCCGTTTCCGTACGCGGCAAGATCGACCGGCACACCGTCGGCGTTGACCTGGAACCCAGACGGTCCGAAGTTGGAAGGTGCGGCAATCGCAGCCGGGGCAGTGTCAGCGACGGCGTTGGCGAGGACGCCGGCGAACGATGTGACAGAACCTGCGGATGGCTGCACGCGCGGAACCGAGACCGAGCCGAGGGTCGCCTCGATCTGCGCCAC
>NZ_JBMPQA010000022.1:0-15902 GCF_049725055.1 Pseudactinotalea sp. Z1739
TGTCAGCGGCCACGGCAGACTGCCCGGAGACGGCCAGATAGTTGCCCGGTGGCGGACGTGAGAACTGCCCGCTGACGGTCATGGGATCTGCCCGACACGACATTGCGCCCCGCGCTGCTTGCGGCGGTTGGGGCCCCTCCTGGGGTGCGATAGCGGTGCTGAAGCGCCTATCGCCCCCAGGAGGGTTACATGAAGTCTGCCGAGGAGATCATGGAAATTCTAGAAGCGTTCGACCTGACACAGTCCTATCGAGACGCCGGAGTGCTGGCCGGGGTTTCTCACCACACGGTGGCCCGGTACGTGCGGGCCCGCGATGCCGGGGCGTTGAGTGACCGGCCGGTGGCCCGGGCGCAGTTGATCGATGCGTTCCTGCCCAAGGTCGAGGAGTGGATGGAGCATAGCCGCGGCAAGGTCCGCGCTGACGTCGCCCACGACAAGCTCATTGCGATGGGCTATGAGGGCTCGGAGCGCACTACCCGACGCGCCGTGGCGGCGGTGCGCCGGTCCTACAAGTTGGGTAACGCCCGGGTGCACCGGCCCTGGGTCACCGAGCCGGGGCTGTGGTTACAGTACGACTTCGGCGATGGGCCGGTGATCGACGGCGCGAAGACGGTGTTGTTGTGCGCGTGGTTGGCTTGGTCACGGTTCCGGGTGGTGGTCCCGCTGCTGGACAAGACCTTCCCCAGCGTGTTCGCCGCGCTGGACACGGTCTTCCGCCGACTGGGCGGCGCCCCCACCTACGTGCTGACCGACAACGAGAAGACCGTCACCGTGGAGCACGTGGCCGGTATGGCGGTACGGAATCCGCAGATGGTGGCCTGGTCTCGTCACTACGGCGTCACCGTGCTGACTTGCCAGCCGGCAGACCCCGCGAGCAAGGGCGGCACGGAGAACGCGGTGAAGATCGCCAAGGCCGACCTGGTGCCCACCGAGGCGAACCTCTTGGGCGAGTATGGCTCATTCGCCGAGCTGGAGGCGGCATGCGAGCGGTTTGGTGAGCAGGTCAACGCCCGCGTTCATCGCACCACCCGCCGCGCCCCGGACCAGATGCTGGCCGAGGAACGCACCCGGCTGCACGCGCTACCGCCAGTTCCTCACACGGTGGCGTTCGGCACTACGAGGAAGGTCCCGGCCACCACCCCGATGGTGACCTACGACGGCGGGCAGTACTCCGTCCCGCACCAGTTGCTGGGACAGATGGTATGGGTGCGCTCCTACGGCACCGGCGCCGACCAGCAGGTCGTCATCGTCCACCTGCAGGAGTCCGGACCGCGGGAAGTCGCCCGTCACCTGCGCGCCGCGCCAGGGTCGCCGAAGATCAACGACGAGCACTTCCCACCCGCACCGCAAGGCGCGCTGGAGCGCCAACCACGCCCCCGAAACGCTGCCGAGAGGGAGTTCTTGGCGCTGGGACCCGGGGCCAGGTTGTGGCTGACCGAGGCCGCCGCTGCGGGCACCACGAAGATGCGCGTCAAGATGGCCGAGGCGGTAGCACTGGCCAAACTCTTCGAGGCCGGTCAGGTCGACTGGGCACTGGGCCACGCCGCCGTCCACGGCCGGTTCGCCGAGGCCGACCTGCCCTCCATCCTGAACCACCGCGCCACCGGCACCAGCAGCCAGCATCATCGCGCCAGCGAGGAACGGTCCCTGACCCAGGGCACCGCTGCCTGGGCGGCACTGGGCGGGCAAGTTGCCGCCACCGACGACGCTGCCGCCGGCGACGAGGCCATCGGCGAGGAAGAGGTGGTGCTCCGATGAGCGCCACGACGAGCCGCACCGGCGTCCCGTCGCTGGGAGTGCCACCGGCCCCACAGTTGCCCGATGACCTGGAGGCGATGCTGCGGCGGCTGCGCCTGCCCCATATCCGCGGCCACGCCCCACAGTTACTGGCCACCGCCACGGCCCAACGCTGGGAACCCGCCGAGGTACTACGGGCACTGCTGCGCGAGGAGGCCGCCGGCCGCGACCGCGCCGCCCTTGCCACCCGGCGCACCGCGGCAGGGTTCCCCACCGGCAAGACCTTCGAAGCCTGGGACACCGCAGCCTCCTCCATCCCCGCACCCACCCAGCAGGCGCTGCGAACCTTGGAGTGGGTCGGGCGCAAGGAGAACCTCGTCATCTACGGGCCCTCGGGCACCGGCAAGTCGTTCTTCCTCGAAGCCCTCGGCCAGCAGGCCATCGAGCAGGGCCTGCGGGTCTCCTGGTTCACCCTGGAGGACCTGGGCGCCCTGCTACGACGTCACCGCGCCGATGACACCATCACCAAGGCCATCGCCCGGGTGCTGCGAGCGGATCTGGTCGTGGTCGACGACATCGGACTCCTGCCGGTTGCCGAGGAAGCCGCCGAGGGCCTCTACCGCCTGGTCGATGCTGCCTATGAGAAACGCTCGGTGGCGATCAGTTCGAACCTGCACCCGGCTGGGTTTGACGAGCTGATGCCCAAGACCATCGCGACCGCGACGGTCGACAGGCTCCTGCACCACGCTCACGTCTGCCAGACCAGTGGCGAGTCCATCCGTCTGGCCCAGGCACTATCAGGAGCGGGGGTGAGCCCGTTGACCTGACACCCGGGGCCGGTGATGGCCAACCCTGGGCAGATCCCATGGCCATCACCGGGCAGATCTCGTGACCGTCAACGGGCAGGCATCACGACCGCCCCTGGGCAGTTCCCACTGTCCCTTGACACCAGAGCACCATGACGGGCACGGCGAGATCAAGCCAGATGGAAGCGGTCCCGTCGACCACCACACCGCCCATGGCGCCGGACACGGGAACCAGACCACCCACGGCCAGGCGATACCGACGAGGACCGAACAGGTCACTGACCCATTGACCGCCGCGGCCCACTCCGGCCAGGACCACTCCCACCACAGCCACGGCAGCCATGAAACTCACGCCGGTCATGACGCCCATGGAGGGCACGGCGGACACGCCGGACATGATCATGTGGGAATGTTCCGGCGCCTGTTCTGGATCATGCTCGTCCTGGCGATTCCCACCGTGCTGCTCAACGGTATGTTCGCGGATTTCCTGGGGTACACCCTGCCCGACGTACCGGGGGTCGAGTGGGTCTCCCCGGTTCTTGGGACGGTCATCTATGTATGGGGTGGGCGCCCCTTCCTCACTGGCGCCGTCGACGAGTTGCGTGCCCGCAAGCCGGGAATGATGCTCCTGATCGCGATGGCGATCACCGCCGCGTTTATCGCCTCGCTCGGCGCCAGTTTGGGGATCTTCTCCCACGAGGTGGATTTCTGGTGGGAAATGGCCCTGTTGGTGGTCGTCATGCTCCTGGGGCACTGGCTGGAGATGCGCTCTTTGGCGCAGACCACCTCCGCGCTGGACTCCCTGGCCGCGCTCCTGCCCGATGAGGCCGAGCGGGTGGAGGGCGATCAGATCGTCACCGTCGCCCCGGCAGACCTTGGCCTCGGGGATGTCGTCATCATTCGTCCGGGTGGCCGTGTGCCGGCCGATGGTGAGGTCGTCGATGGCGGCGCTGATGTGGATGAGTCGATGATCACCGGTGAGTCCAAGCCGGTGCTGCGCACCGTCGGAGACCACGTGGTGGCCGGTACCGTGGCCACTGACAACGCGCTCCGGGTGCGGGTGTCCGCTATTGGTGAGGACACCGCATTGGCCGGTATTCAGCGTTTGGTTGCCGAGGCCCAGGCCTCTACCAGCCGGGCCCAGTTGCTGGCGGACAAGGTCGCCGGTTGGCTGTTTTGGTACGCGGTCATCGCTGCGATCGTCACCGCGGTCATCTGGTTGTGGTTGGGGGTACCTGAGAGCGCGCTTGCGCGAGCCATCACCGTTCTGGTCATCGCCTGCCCCCACGCCCTGGGCTTGGCGATCCCGCTGGTCGTGTCCATTTCCACCGAGCGTGCCGCCCGTGGCGGAGTGCTGATCAAGGACCGCGCCGCGATGGAGCGCATGCGCGTGGTGGACACCGTGCTGTTCGACAAGACCGGAACCCTGACCAAGGGCGAGCCCGCGCTCACCCACATCACCACCACCGGTGCCTACGAGGCCGGTGACCTGCTGCGTCTGGCGGCGGCCGCGGAGGCCGAGAGCGAGCACCCGCTGGCGCGGGCGATCGTGGACGCGGCCGAGGACCGAGGACTGCAGGTGCCCCCGGCCAGCGACTTCCGCGCCGCGACGGCTGTCGGGGTGCGCGCCACCGTCGAGGGTTACGAGGTCCAGGTTGGTGGCCCGGCGCTGCTCGCCCAGCACTCCGCTGAGCCGTTGCGAGCCAGCACGGCGTGGTCGGAGGCCGGGGCCACCGTCCTGCATGTGCTGATCGACGGAAAGGTGGCCGGGGCCGTGGCGCTGGCCGATGAGATCCGCGAGGAGTCCCGCCAGGCGGTCGAGGCACTGCACCAGTTGGGCATCCGGGTCGTGATGATCACCGGTGACGCCGAGCCGGTGGCCCGTACGGTGGCCGCCGACCTGGGCATCGACCAGGTCTTCGCCCAGGTCCGGCCCGAGGACAAGAGCGACAAGGTCCTTGAACTGCAGCACCAGGGCCGCATCGTGGCCATGGTCGGGGACGGCGTCAACGACGCCCCGGCGTTGGCCCAGGCCGACGTGGGGATAGCCATCGGGGCCGGCACCGACGTGGCCATCGGCTCGGCCGGTGTCATCCTGGTCTCAGACGACCCCCGTTCGGTGCTGTCGGTGATCCAGCTCTCGCGAGCCAGTTACCGGAAGATGAAGCAGAACCTGTGGTGGGCCGCTGGGTACAACATTGCCGCCGTCCCACTGGCGGCTGGGGTGTTGGCGCCGATCGGGTTCATCCTGCCGATGTCGGTGGGCGCCGTCCTGATGTCCGTGTCGACCATCGTGGTGGCGCTTAACGCCCAGTTGCTGCGCCGGCTGGACCTCAGCCCCGAGGCCAGCACCGCCGCCGCGCACGGCGCCCCCAAGGTGCCCTCCGCCGGTGGCGCAGAGGTCCCTGCGCCACGCGAGGACGAGGTTTCAGCGCACCGCCACTGATTCACCCCTGCGGGACGGTGGCGAATTCTGGCCCATGAGGAAGTCGACGAGCCTGCCACTTGGCGGGGATCCACGAGACAGGAGTAATGAACCATGATGAGCGCAAGTGCTTCCCCGACTACCTGGCGCCACCGCGGCGAGCAGGGTCCGGACGACGCCACAATCGCGAGGATCGACGCGTGGTGGCGTGCCGCGAACTACCTGTCGGTCGGGCAGATCTACCTGTTGGACAACCCGCTGCTGCGCGAGCCGCTCCATCGCGATCACATCAAGCCGCGGCTGCTGGGTCACTGGGGCACCACGCCGGGTCTCAACTTCGTCTCCGCCCATGCCAACCGCGTGATCCAGGAGCGCGAGCAGTCGGCGATCTACGTCGTTGGCCCTGGTCACGGTGGGCCTGGGCCGGTTGCCAACGGCTACCTGGAGGGCACCTACTCCGAGATCTACTCCGACGTCTCCCAGGACACCGAGGGCCTGCGCCGCCTGTTCCGCCAGTTCTCCTTCCCCGGCGGCATTCCCTCCCACGTCGCTCCCGAGGTGCCCGGCTCCATCCACGAGGGCGGAGAACTCGGCTACTCCCTAGCTCACGCTTACGGCGCCGTATTCGACAACCCGGACCTGCTCGTCTTCACCGTCGTAGGCGACGGTGAGGCCGAGACAGGGCCGCTGGCCGCGAGTTGGCACGCCAACAAGTTCGTCAACCCGAAGACCGACGGTGTCGTGCTGCCGATCCTGCACCTCAACGGCTACAAGATCGCCAACCCCTCCGTGCTCGCCCGCATCGGGGAGGACGAACTGACCGACCTCATGCGCGGCTACGGCCACCGCCCGTACGTGTTCACCGCCGGCTTCGACGACGAGGATCACAGTTCCATCCACGCCCGGTTCGCCGCCCTCCTGGATGAGTTACTCGACGAGATCGCCGACATCAAACAGCATGCCGCAGGGCTGGACGCCGAGGAGGTCGAGCGTCCCCGCTGGCCGATGATCGTGCTGCGTACCCCCAAGGGGTGGACTGGGCCGAAGGAGGTCGACGGTGCCCTCACCGAGGGCTCCTGGCGTTCCCACCAGGTGCCACTCGCCAACGCCCGCGACACCGCCGAGCACCTGCAGGTGCTCGAGGACTGGTTGCGCGACTATCGACCTGAGGAGTTGTTCGACGAGGAGGGTCGGCTGGTCGAGGACGTTGCTGCTCTGGCCCCCGAGGGCCACCTGCGGCTGAGCGATAACCCGCACGCAAACGGGGGCCTGCTGCTGCGCGACTTGCGGATGCCGGACGTGCGCGACTTCGCCATCGACGTGCCGGCCCCCGGCGCCCCGATCACCGAATCGACCCGTGAATTGGGCAGGTGGCTCACCGAGGTGATGCGGCTCAACCCAGACAACTTCCGCCTCTTTGGGCCGGACGAGGTTGCCTCCAACCGGCTCCAGGCGGTCTACGACGTCACCGCCAAGCAGTGGAACGCTGACCTGCTGGACAGCGACCGCGCCGAGAACCTGGCCCGCGCTGGTCAGGTGGTGGAGATCCTGTCCGAGCACCAATGTCAGGGCTGGTTGGAGGGCTACTTGCTCACCGGCCGTCACGGTCTGTTCACCTCCTACGAGGCCTTCATCCACATCGTCGACTCCATGGTCAACCAGCACCTGAAGTGGTTGAAGGTCACCGACGAACTGCCGTGGCGCCGACCGATCGCCTCGCTGAACTACCTGCTCAGCTCGCACGTGTGGCGCCAGGACCACAACGGCTTCTCCCACCAGGACCCCGGGTTCATCGACCACGTCGTCAACAAGGGCGCCGACCTCGTGCGCGTCTACCTCCCGCCGGACACCAACACTCTGCTGGCGACCTACGACCACGTGCTGCGCACCCGGCAGTACGTCAACGTCGTCGTCGCCGGCAAGCAGCCCGGCCCAGACTTCCTCACCATGGAGCAGGCACAGGACCACTGCCACCGCGGCCTGGGCATCTGGGAGTGGGCTGGCACCGAGGAGGACGGCAGCGAACCCGACGTCGTGCTCGTGTGCGCCGGGGACATCCCCACCCTCGAGGTGCTTGCCGCCGCCGACCTACTGCGCCAGCACCTGCCTGAGTTGAAGGTGCGCGTGGTCAACGTCGTCGATCTCATGCGCCTGCAGGACCCCAAGGAGCACCCGCACGGGCTGCCCGACTCGGAGTTCGACGCGATCTTCACCACGAGCAAGAAGGTGATCTTCGCCTTCCACGGCTACCCCTGGCTCATCCACCGGCTCACCTACCGGCGCACCAACCACGCCAACCTCCACGTGCGCGGGTACAAGGAGAAAGGCACCACGACCACGCCCTTCGACATGGTCATGCTCAATGACCTGGACCGATACCACCTCGTCATGGATGTCATCGATCGCGTCCCGGGCCTCGGTGCGCGCTACGCGGGTCTGCGGCAGCGGATGTCCGACGCGCGGCTGGCGGCCCGCCGGTACACCCGCGAGCACGGCATGGACACTCCCGAAGTCGCCGAGTGGCAGTGGCCCGACGTCGGAGAGACCGGCACCGCAGTCGGTGGTCCGCAGTACGACACCGGCGGTGACAACGAGTAGCGGCTCTGCCCGCACGCCAATTTGTATGAGGGTCGGCCCGATCCGCGCTGAAGGCACACGGACTTCTCCACCCGCTCGCCAGAGATCCGCCACCTCGCCCACGCCGGGCGCGGTTCGAGAACTCCACGCCGCCCGGCATAGATACCCCTGGGTGGAGTGGGTCGTGCGAGTCCACGCTGTGATGTGCTGTGGGGCAACGGATTCACCAAAACGCTACAGAACGGAGACCCGTTATTCAGGTGAGCGTCAGAAAATGAGGGGAAAGCCCAGGCGTTGCGTGCGGGACTGCCTCTACCGCTCGGTGAGGCATTGTTGAGAAGGAGTGACGATGAACCACAGCGGCAGGGGTCACCTCAAGGCAATGGTCTTGCTCATGGGTGGACTGTTCATCGCCCTGCGGCTCTTCGGCCTGCCCGGCGGGCAGGCGTTGCTGTACGCGGCTGTGCTGGCTTGTCCGGTGATGATGGTCATGATGATGTTCGGTGGCCACAGAGGGCATGGGGATCGACGGAGATCGCAGGAGTCGCCACCCTTGGACGATGTGCTCCCGCATAGCGCTGGCGACCACGCTGACCGTGGGCACCGGCACTGACTGTCGCAGTCCTCGGGGTGATTGGCCGCGTGCGGGGCCAAGCACGATCGTCGAGGGATCCGTGTGCCTGGTAAGGCTGCAGGTGGTGTGGGCGTGGCCGTGACGTCGTCCACACGGTCACCTGGAGACTCGCCGGCACCGGTCTTCTCGGAGGCTGTGTGGCCGGTGATGATGGCCGCCGGCGGTGGGGTGCTGACCAACCTGGCGTTTCCCGATCGTGGATGGTGGCCGTTGGCCTACCTGGGCATCGCGCTGCTGCTGCTCGCGGTGCGTGGGGCGCGGATGGCGCCGGCAGCGGCGACCGGATGGGTGTGGGGTGTGGCGTTCTTCCTCCCACACGTGTACTGGGTCGTCCATGCGACAGGTTCGCTCGTGCCATGGATTGCGTTGAGCGTGATGCAGGCGTTGTACATCGCGGGCTTCGCCGCCGCGTGGACGGTTGCTCGGCAGGCGGTCTGGGTACGGGATCACCCGGTGGTGCAGACCTGTCTCGGTGCCATCATCTGGGTCGCTGTCGAGCAGTTTCGAGGCTCCTGGCCGTTTGGCGGTTTCCCGTGGGGCATCCTGGCCTTTTCCCAGACCGACGCGCCGCTGGTGCGGCTGGCTCCCTACGGCGGCGAAGTCCTCGTCTCGGCCGCAGTGGTGTTCATCGGCGCGCTGATGGCGTTGGTGTGGACGCGACGATCCCAACTTGCGGCTGCCATGGGCGTCGCGATAGTGGTGCTCATCTTGGCTCTGGGCCCGGCGCTTCTGCCGCTGGATGCCGAAGCGGAGGTGGGGACCCTTCGTGTCGGTGCCGTTCAGGGCAACGTGCCCCAGCAGGGTGCCGGTTGGGCCGTGCAGGCCCGGGAGATCACGGCGAACCACGCCCGGGGCACCGGCAGGCTGGTCGAAAGTGTAGAGGAGCGGCTGGACCTGGTGCTGTGGCCGGAGAGCGCCGCGGACATCGACCCGCGCACCGACGCTGAGCAGGCCGCGCTGGTCGAGGCGGCCACCGAAGCGGCGGGCGCCCCGGTCCTGCTGGGCACGCAGCGGTTCCCCACCGGCGAGAACATCCGTTACAACGAGTTGGTGCTGTGGCAGGAAGGGCAGGCGGTCGGCGGCGCCTACGCCAAGCAACACCCAGTTCCGTTCGGGGAATACGTCCCTTACCGGGACCTGTTCCGGCGGATCACCCCGATGGTGGACCGGGTTTCTACCGACATGGCTGCGGGGCAGAGCCCGGGGCTCATGCCTATCCCGATGGAGCGACTGTCACGTGAGGTCGATGTCGCGGTGGGCATCTGCTTCGAGGTCGCCTACGCCGAACTGATCCGCCAGGGCGTGGTGGGAGGCGGGGAACTCATCATCATCCCGACCAACAACGCCTCCTTCGGGTACTCCCAGGAGTCGACCCAGCAACTGGCGATGTCACGCTTCCGTGCGGTGGAACACAGGCGGGCAACAATCCAGATCTCCACGGTCGGGGTCAGCGGCATCATCCTGCCCGACGGGAGCGTCGTTGCACGCACCGGACTGTTCACGGCGGAGGAGATGGCTGCCACCCTCCCGCTGCGCACGACCCTGACACTAGCCGCTCGGCTTGGCTCGGTGCCCGTAGTGGCCGTCTGGGTCTTGGCTGGAGTCGGCGTGGCAGCCGGAGTTCTGGGCCGCCGTCGTAGCCAGGTGCACCGCGTCTCAGGTCAACACCCTGAGGCATTCACTGAGGACCGCCCGCACGAGGACCTCACCGCGCAACGACCTGTCAGCGCCGCGACCGGCAGGTGAGGTGCGAGGTGCTCGGCCGCTGACGGTATACGTTGTGGCTGGGATTACGCTCTTGGAGTGCGATGACGTCCACTGCGCCCTAAACCTGCAGCCAGACCAGCTGTGGTGGTCAACTTGTCGTCGGCGTGGCTCTCGAAGTGCACATGTGGCCCGGTGGACCTGCCGTTTGAACCGACGCCGGCGATGACGTCACCGGCTTCTACGGCAAACACGGCCACGAGGAGCAGCCCGTACGAGCCGAGCCGTGCCGGGGCTCGCATATCAGCTGGGTGCTCTGGTAGCCGGCCTCGTCGATGGCGGCCATGACTGCCGCGTCGTCGATCTGGCCATCTGCGGCCACGGTCAGGCGGCCCGCCGCCGCGCTGACCTCGATGGCCTGAACTCCGGGGATCTGCGACACCTCGGCGCGTCCCGCCGCTAGGAGTTCGGTGCAGGCCTGCTCGCAGGCGTGGTCGGCCTCGGCACTGACCGGCAGTGCTCATGGTGGCCGGCGTGGGCTGCGCACTCATCCCCGCAAGAGCGGCACGCCTCGAGGCAGGTCTGGAGCATGGCTCGGGTGAGGTTGGAGTCGTACCCGGTGTGGCGGGACAGCACCCGCTGTGGTGTCACAGATGTCGGCGCAGTCGAGGTTGGTCCGGATGCACTTGCGCAGTTGGTCGACCATGTCCTCGCTGAGGCAGGCGTCTAGGCGGTACAGGCCTGGGAACAGGCGACAAGGGTGTCGATCCCGTGCGAGCAGGTCGCGGTCGAGGATCTCGCCTGGGTGGGTGGTGATCGTCTCAGTGGTTCTCATTTCTTTCCTCCAGCTCCGGTTTCTTGCTCCGTGACGGTGCGGGCTTGCGACGCTACGCGAGGACCCTGGGGTGCCTGGCAGGAGTCGTGACGACGATGAAGGTTTGATGAACTCTCACCTGGAGCCGCTGGCGGACCGTGATCGTGGGGGTTCGTTTGTGTAACGTCGCTTCTGCTTCTCGTCCCCCTTCACGGGAAGTCCACGTGCGGACGCCGAGCCCTGCCACCGCACCGTGGTCCTTGATCGTCCGTGGCAGGGACGGGGAACCCGATGTGGGCCCGCTTTCAAGGTCCTTGGGATGAAGTCCGATGCCTGAGCCGGGTGTGCTCATACCCGAACCCGACAGTTGGCCTCGTAGGCGCCTTGGAGAGGTTTACCCGTGACATCTAGCCGCAACCCTGGGCGGCACCGTCCCGAGCGTCGTCCCGTCACCGTTTTCTCATCGCTGGGTCCGCACCTGACGGGTCCGGCTGCGCGCCGTGCTGCGGCCTCCAGGCGAGCGGCGCCGAGACGGCGGAGGTCCACCCGCGCCGTCGTCTCCGGTGACACGGTCTTGAAACTGGCGCAGCGCCACGACAGCACCGTTTCGGCGAGCGTCGCGGCCAACGGCCTCAACGCGCAGGCGCTGATCTGCGTCGGTGAGGTGCTGACGATCCCCCAGGGCCAGGCCACCGTGTCGGCCACGTCGACGACGGCGGCGCTGGACTCGCGTGGCTGACCCTAATCCCCTCGATTGTTCCTAGGAGGCGTCATACCGTGCGTGTGGTCGCTCGAGGGGCCGTGGTTGCCCTGGTTGTGGGGTTCGTCGTCGTGGGCAGCGGTGTACCGGCCGGCGCTCACCAGGAGTGGTTCGTCAGCGACCCGGAGGCCTATCCACTGGACTTGGGGGCGCTGCTGCGACCCGGCGTCGTCCTCGCTGTGGCCGCAACCGTCGCGGTGACGGTGTTGTTGCGGCCGGTGGCGGCGCGGCTCCCGGCTCCCGAACTGGCGGTGATCAAGCCGGCACGGCGGCTGGCGTCGTTCGTGCCGTGGGTGCCGCGGCTGCTCGCTGCGCATCTGGGTGTCAGCCTGCTGGTCTTGGCGTTCGACCGGGCGGTCCTGGATCCCGGTATCCATGTCCCGGACGGCGCGGGGGGCACGTTGCTGCTCGTGCCGCAGGCCGTGGTGGGCGGGCTGCTCATCGCCGGTGTCCTGGTGCGCGCGGCGAGTGTGGCGATCATGCTCACCGGGCCGCTGCTCGTGGCTCTGCAGGGTCCCGAGGCGCTCGTCACCCTGGCAGTGTTCGTCGGCATCGCGGCGTTCTTGTTTATGTTGCCGCCGCGTCTGAAGGATGGAGGCCGCACGGACCTTGACCCGCCGACACTGCGCCGCGCGGCATTGGGCCTCAAACTCGGTGCGGGAGTAACCCTCATCTCCCTCGCGGTCGTTGAAAAGTTCGCTAATCCCGCGATGGCGCGGGCGATGCTCGAGCAGGAGCCCCTCCTCAATCTCCTTGCCCCGTTCGGGGTGAGCGCCGACGCCTTCGCGGTGGTTGCCGGGTCCGTCGAGCTCCTGTTCGGGCTGCTCGTCATTTCCGGCGCTCTGCCGCAGGTGGTCGCGCTCCTGGCGGCTGTGCCGTTCACCGCGACGCTGGCGCTTTTCGGGGCGACCGAGCTTCTCGGGCACCTTCCGTTCTACGGTGTCCTGCTCGCCTTCCTCGTGCTGGGGAGCCGGGAAGAAACTTCCCGCGCCCTGTCAGGACTCAGGCGACGGCCGCGCGCACGTATCCGGTCCGAAGCACTCGCCTGAGAGTACGCCGGCCACTGGCCGACACATACGAGGAAGGAGACGCCACACCGGACTAGAGACGGCATAGACGACAACAGCAGAGCCGCTCGCGCGCGAGCGGCCTACGTCCACCACTCCACACTGGAGGGTGGGGTCCGACGGGCGTCGGCCATCCGGCCCCGCACACACCCGAATAATGGAAGGTGGAACCACGACGATGCTGCTCGGGGTCAAGAGCACGAGGGAGGTTGTGCTGCGCCATCTCCTCGTCGGAGGGCTCGCCGGGTTGGCGGTCTACGGGGGCTGGGAGGCGAACGGCGAATGGGATCGCGAGATGCGCCTGTGGAAGTCGTTCGGCGTGGGCGCCGCCGCGCTCATCTGGTTCGTCGCCCTCGTGGGACCGGCCGCGCGGCTGTGGCCGGCGTTGACACGGCTCGTCAGTTGGCGGCGGGAGGCCGGGGTCTGGTTCACCCTGGTGGTGCTCGGGCACTTCGCCCTCGTCTGGGACGGCTGGGCGCGTTGGTCCGTCCGGGAGTTGCTGGGGTTCCAGTACGTGCCCGAGTTGGACGCCTACCTGCGCTTTGAGCCAGGATTCGGGCTCGCCAACCTCATGGGTCTCCTCGCGCTGCTGTTCGCGCTCGTCCTGGCAGCGACGTCGTTCGACCGGGCGGTCAGCTTCCTGGGAATCTCGTCATGGAAATGGCTGCACACCTTCTCCTACGTCGTCTTCTACACCATGGCGCTGCACACCTTGTACTTCGCTTTCATGCACTACACGCCTTCCCCGTACCGAGTCATGATGGGGTTGCCGACCGCCTACCCGGAGAACATCCTGCGCTTCGCCTACGTCGTGATGGTGCTCTCGGTCATGGGGGCTCAGGCCGCCGCATTCGTGAAGACGGTCCGCCAGCGGCGCGCGGTGGGAAGGTAGCGGAGTGAGGCTGCGAGGACGGCGGCGAGTCTTCACCACCGCGCTGACGGGCCGCAGACAGGTTGCGGAGAACACCCTAGAGGTGTCGTTCGCGCGGCCCGACGGTTTCGTCTTCGATGCCGGACAGTACTTGCAGGTCCGGGCGCCGAAACTGCTGCACCGAGACGCCAGGGGAAGATCGCGCGTCTTCTCCATCGTCTCCTCGTCACATGACGAGGAGAGAGTCTCGATCGCTTACCGGGAGACCGGCAGCGGGTTCAAGCGGACCCTGCGAGAGCTCGACCTCGGGTCTGAACTGCAGATCGAGGGGCCGCACGGGTTCTACACGCTGCCACGCGAACCGGTGCGGCCGGTGGCGCTGCTGGCCGGAGGCATCGGTGTCACGCCCTTCGTCAGCATGCTGCGGTCCCTGGACGGCCGTGAGGACGGTTGGCCCCCGATCACTCTGCTGTACGCCAACAAGAACGCCCGGTCTGCCGTATTCCTCAATGAGCTCGACGAGATGGCGCGCGGCAACGCCCGGCTGACGTTGTGCACGCGGTTCGGTCTCCTCGACGAGTCGTTCATCCGCAAGAAGATCGATGACCTGGAGCGCACGTGGTATGTTGCCGGGCCGCCGATGATGGTCGACGCCGTCCGCAGCGCTCTACACGTCGTGGGAGTGGACGCCTCCAGGGTGCACTTCGAGGAGTTCGTCGGGTACTGATCGCGCTCGGGATCCAGCCGCTCAGTGCATCCGATGGAAGTCGTTCCCTGGGGGTGTCCCAATGTCCTGTGTCAAGCGGCTTGGGGGATGGTCGGGGTTCGTAGAGGGTGCCGTTTTGAGCATGGCGTGTAGGACGTCGATGCGGCGGCGGGCGAGGCAAATAGGGGCGGCGTTGTGCTTCTTTCCTTGGGCGCGTTTGCGGTCCTAGAAAAGACGCTTGCGCATCCTCGGGCGTGTCTACTGGACTGTGTAAGGGGTGGATCCCCGAGGCTGGCGAGGAGCCAGTGAGAGGAGACCATCGTGAAGACCACGAGTACGACGAAGACCACCGAGGATCACCACGCACTGGATGGGCAGGATGCTGACCAGGCTAGGGGCGTGGCCAGCGAGCCGGGCCACCGCGGCCAGGGCGGGGCCTCGAGGCCGGCGGGCGCCTCGCACCGGGCGCTGCTGGGTGATGAGTACATCGACGAGCTCGTCTCCCAGGCCGACGCCGAGGGGCTGGCGCTGACCGGTGAGGGTGGGTTCCTGCCGGAGTTGGTCCGTAAGGTCCTCGAGCGCGGGCTGGCGACGGAGTTGAGCGATCACCTGGGCTATGACAAGGGTGATCCGGCCGGGCGCGGGGCACCAAACTCGCGCAACGGGGCCACGCCCAAGACGCTGGCTACCGAGGTCGGCGATATCCCGCTGGCCACCCCGCGCGACCGTGCCGGGACGTTCGAGCCGGCGCTGGTGCCCAAGGGCGCCCGGCGGGCCGGTGGGCTCGATGAGATGATTATCAGCCTCTACGCCGGTGGGATGACGGTGCGCGACATCCAGGCCCATCTGGCCCGCACGCTGGGTACCGAGTTGTCCCACGAGACGATCGCGAACATCACTGACGCGGTGTTGGAGGAGGTTAAGGACTGGCAGACCCGGCCGCTGGACCCCGTCTGGCCGGTGGTCTTCCTCGATGCCATCGTGGTCAAGGTCCGCGACGGGGCGCATGTGGTCAACCGCCACGCCCACCTGGCGGTCGGGATCGATACCGATGGCATCAAGCACGTGCTGGGCATCTGGGTCCAGGCCGGGGAGGGTGCCAAGTTCTGGGCCGGGGTATGCGCTCAGTTGGCTAACCGGGGCGTGAAGGACATCCTGATCGCCTGCTGCGACGGGCTGCCCGGCCTGCCCGAGGCGATCGAGGCCACCTGGCCCCAGACGGTGGTCCAGACGTGTGTGGTGCACCTGATCCGGGCGGCCAACCGATACATCTCCTACGGCGATCGCAAGGCCTTCTCGGCCGGGTTGCGCACCATCTACACCGCCGCCGATGCCGATGCGGCCGAGACCGCGCTGCTGGAGTTGGCCGACTCCGACCTGGGACGTAAATACCCCGCAGCGATCGCGGTGTGGCAGCGGGCCTGGGAACGGTTCACCCCATTCCTGGCCTTCCCCCCGGCGGTGCGCAAGGTCATCTACACCACCAACACGATCGAGAGTTTGAACTACCAGATGCGCAAGATCATCAAGAACCGCGGGCACTTCCCCAACGACGAAGCGGTGGTGAAGTTGTTGTGGCTAGCCATCCGCGATATCGAGGACAAACGTGCCCGTCAGCGAGCCAAGGAGCAGGGCCTGCCAGCGCACAAGCGCAAGGCTCCCGGGCGGCTCGTGGAGGGCACCACCACCGCCGGCTGGACCGCCGCACTGAACCAACTCGAACTGCTCTACCCCGAGCGTCTAGCAGGACACATCAACTAGAAACAGGAGCCTCTCTTACACAGAGGGCTTGACAGGCTCG
>NZ_JBMPQA010000023.1:0-14722 GCF_049725055.1 Pseudactinotalea sp. Z1739
GTGGGGTTCACATCGAGGGCGAGTCAAGAATCAACTCCTCCGTGCGACTTCACTCCATGGAGGAGTTCACCGGTTCGATCGTGGCTGACAACCGCGGCGCGCGACTGGTGGCGAAATTTCGACGCATCCCGGGGGAGTACCGTCTGTCGTTACAGACCGATGGCCGGGATGTGCCCACAGGCGTGATCGTGACAGTGCCGGCCCGAGGGAAGCCGTTCCTCACGCAGGGCTAACGGTGCAGGCGCATAATGCGGACATGGACCGATCTCGACGGGCGCAACGCGCAAGGCCCGTACCACGCACGATCTGGATCTGGGCGATCACACTCTTTCTCATCGACCTGGTCCTCATGCTGGGCTTCGTCGCGCACATTGCAGCGCGAAGATACGACGCGCTTGGCTTCTTTTCTTACTGGCGCTGGCACGGAGAACAGGATCGCAGTTTCCTTGAGATCCTCGGAGCGACCCAGTTGGTTGCGGCTGCGGTACTCCTTCTGATCCTGACACGCCGAAGGACTCAAGCGTCCGTCTACAGTGCATGGGCTCTGCTGTTCGTTGTGATGGCGGTCGACGACCTGGCTGAGTTACATGAACGAGGCTCGCGGTACCTGCGCACGACGTTCGATCTGCCAGCGCCGATGGGGCTGCGTCCGGACGACGTCGGTGAGCTCCTCACGTGGGCCGCGCTCGGCCTCGTGCCCCTGGTGCTTCTTGTCGTTACACAGAGCCAGCTCGAGCGAGGTGCGACGGAGTTCGTGGAACTTGGCAGGTCTGGTTCTGATTCTGTTGGCCTTCGCGGTGGGCCTCGACATGGTCTACGTCATGGTGCGCGATGGCCTTGACTGGATCTACCTCGCAACTCTCGTCATGCTCGAGTCCGGTGGTGAACTCGTCGCGATGACACTGATCCTTCTCTTTGTCCTGTCGCACTTCCTGCGCGATAAGGCTGCGGCTGCTGGATCCGCCGGCTTGGCATCCGGAGAGAGCGGCGATGGCCATTCCAAAGGCGATGGCCATTCCAAATAGGACTGCCACGGCGTGGCAGGAGCGGGTGGCGCCCTGGGCAGGCCAATATGGAGCCGCCTGCAGTTCGATTTGAGGGAGAGTCATGTCGGGGATCCAAACCGCCGTTGGCGCAGCCATGGCGGCCACTTTGCTCGCAATGGGGATTTCGCCGACCGACAGTTCGGGATCGGGGAGTGGATCCGGCCGGGGAAGTGACGTTGTCACAGTGGTATCCCTGACCGATCACTCGGGCGATCTTACGCCGGCCGCTGAGGCTGGACGAGCGGAGAGCAGTCAAGCGAGCAGCAGTGCTCTGGCGGGCGATCTTCCCGCAATCCTCACAACTCCCACCGAGACCGAGGAGTTCGTCGTCGCGGGCCTAACCTGGGACCCGGATACGCCCTTGACGGACGACACGTACATCTTCCTGCGCGTGCTCGAGGGAGACACCTGGTCGGAGTGGCTCGAGGTTGATGCGGACGGCGGACTCGACGGATCGCCAGCGAGCGGCACGGATCCGTTCATCACAGGAGGTGCCGTAGGAGTCCAGGCACAGGTCTTGGGCGATGCGGCGCGAATCCCCTCGAACCTTCGATTGCATCTCATCCCAGCCGACGCCGATGGGCACGATCTCGAGGTATACGACTCACCAGGCGACAGGCCGCAGAGTGAACCCGACCAAGACCTCACCGTCGAGTTCGATGAGTCGTTGGTTGACGCTCCTCAGGACGTGGAGTCTAACCGGGACGAAGATGCCAACCGGGACGGCGAGGTCGACCAGGAGGACGACGGAAGCCAGGACGAGGACGCCAGCCAGGGCGACGACGCCACCACCCAGGACGACGACGTCAACCAGGGCGACGACGCCACCACCCAGGACGACGACGTCAACCAGGAGGACGGCGTCGACGAGGGGGGCGGCGCCGACCGTGACGAAGGGCAGGAGGTTGAGGGCGGTAATGGTGCCGCTGGTCTCGCCGGGTCGGGTGTAACGGGTTCCTCGATAGTCCCCCAATTGACAACGAGCGGCCTTCAGCCGATGTCCCCCAACCTGCCCCAACCCACGATTCAGACGCGTGTTCAGTGGGGCGCAGACGAATCCCTAATGCGGTGGACACCGCAGCCTCGGGCCCTACGCGCTGCTGTCGTCCACCACACTGCCGGCACCAACAACTACACACAGGCACAGGCACCGGGAGTGGTGCGGGGCATATACGTCTACCATGCCACCCAACGAGATGGGAATGGTTGGGGAGACATCGGCTACAATTTCCTCGTCGACCGCTTTGGTCGCATCTACGAAGGTCGTACCGGATCGCGAACCGCGCAGCCGGGCCAAATGACGCAGGGCGCCCACGCATTGGGTTTCAACAACGGAACTCTCGGAATATCGGTGATGGGTAACTACAGTTCTATGAATGCCTCATCGGCTGTATTGAACTCCATGGCGAACGTCATAGCGTGGCAATTCAGCAGGGCCGGCATCGCGGTCGATACGCGAAGCGGCATGATTTCGCCTGGTAGCCCCACGAGACCAGCAGGACAGAATCTTCCTCGCATTTTCGGACACCGTGATGTATCAAACACCACCTGTCCCGGCCGGATCCAGAACCAACTGGGCACAATTCGCAACCTCGTTCGAACGAAGATGCCGACCTTGTATCGGCTCAACAATACCTTCACTGGATCAGCGAATTACTCATACTATTTCGGCGCACGCAACGCGGAAGTGTTTGTGGGGGACTGGAACGGAGACGGGATAGACACGCCGGCGGTGCGTGTCGGCAATCGAATCTCCATCAACAATTCCAACTCATATTCATCTCCCGACCAGGTTTTCACATATGGACGGGCAAGCGACGAGCTTTTTGTAGGAGACTGGAACGGTAATGGCCGGGATACCTTCGCACTTCGACGGGATGGCGTCATCTATATCCGAAATACATTCGGGGGTTCAGCATCCCAAGTCCTCAGCAAGTACGGAAGCGCGAATGACAGACTTCTGGTCGGAGACTGGAATGGTAACGGGCGCGATACGTTTGCGATCCGGCGCGGTGGCACCTTCTACTTGCGCAACACTTTCGGTGGAGCGACGGCAGACCAAATCATCACGAACTACGGTCAGTCAAGCGACGACATCTTGGTCGGGGACTGGAATAGCAATGGGCGGGATACGTTCGCCATACGGCGTGGGACGACATTTTACTTCCGAAACACGTTCGGTGGGGGAGCTAGCGCGGTGCAGACCTATGGACTTGCTTCGGACCTGCCGATCGCGGGTGATTGGAATGGCAACGGAAGCGCTCGGATCGGGATCTACCGCACACCGTGACCGCTTCACCCAAGTGCAATCAACTCTCGGACGGCGCGCCACCTGACTACGGCTCGAGGAGCCCGAGGAGGTAGTCGCCATATCCGGACTTCTGAAGGGGTTCGGCGATACGGCGGAGGTCCTCGTCGGTGAGAAATCCTTGCCTCCATGCGACTTCTTCGGGTGAGCCGATCTTGAGACCTTGTCGGTGCTCGATGGTCCTGACGTAGTCTGCGGCTTCAAGCAGTGAATCAAACGTCCCGGTATCGAGCCAGGCAGTCCCTCGGGGGAGGACCTGAACCTGGAGGCGTCCCTGCTCCAGGTATGCCCGGTTTACGTCTGTGATCTCGTACTCTCCGCGGGCAGATGGCCGAAGACGGCGGGCGATCTCGACGACGTCGTTGTCGTAAAAGTAGAGGCCGGGGATTGCGTAATTTGATTTGGGCGCACTTGGCTTCTCCTCCAATGACAACGCCCGTCCAGTGGAATCAAACTCCACAACCCCGTAGGAACTCGGGTCAGACACTCGGTAGGCGAAGACGGCTCCTCCGTCGATCTGCTCGAACCTTTTCAACTGAGATCCGAGGCCGGGGCCATAGAAGATGTTGTCTCCGAGCACGAGGGCAGCGGTGTTGGCGCCGAGGAAGTCCGCTCCAAGTACGAAGGCTTGGGCGAGCCCGTTCGGCTCATCTTGGACCGCGTAAGAGATGTTCACGCCGAACTGTGCGCCGTCGCCGAGTAGCCGGTGGAACTGCGGTGCGTCATGTGGCGTCGTGATCACCAGGATGTCTTGGACCCCTGCGAGCAGGAGCGTGGAGAGGGGATAGTAGATCATCGGCTTGTCATAAACAGGGACCAGTTGCTTGCTCACGCCCAAGGTGATCGGGTTCAGTCTGGTGCCGGATCCTCCGGCCAGGATGATTCCATGCATACGCGCAGTCTTGCGCAACTTGCCGAGGATCGCAGCCAGGCGGTTGCGCCAGGAGGTACGTGTGCCGATAACGGATGGCTTCACTCTTTGGCGCATGTCGCTCGGCTAGACCCCGCAGACTCGCTACAGTGCAGTAATGCGCAGGATTCTCGTCACCGGCGGTGCCGGCTTCATCGGTTCCAACTTCGTGCACTACCTGGTGGAGCACACCGACGCTTACGTGGTGGTGCTGGACAAACTCACCTACGCGGCCTCGCCGGAGGCGCTGGAGCCGTTGCCGGGCGATCGCGTGGAGTTGGTGGAAGGGGATGTCACCGACACGGCCCTGGTGGATTCGTTGGTGGGCAGCCTCGCCGGCGCCGAGGACGCCGTGATCCACTTTGCGGCGGAGTCACACAACGACAACAGTCTGCGCGATCCCAGCCCCTTCATCCGCACCAACATCGTGGGCACCTTCGAGATCCTGGAGGCGGTCCGCAGGCACAGGGTGCGCCTGCATCACGTGTCCACCGACGAGGTCTACGGCGACCTCGAACTGGATGACCCGGCACGGTTCACCGAAACCACTCCCTACGTGCCTTCCAGCCCGTACTCGGCGTCCAAGGCCGGTGCCGACCACCTGGTGCGGGCGTGGGTGCGCTCCTTCGACGTGGCGGCCACCATCAGCAACTGCTCGAACAACTACGGGCCCTGGCAGCACATCGAGAAGTTCATTCCCCGCCAGATCACGAACGTGCTGGCCGGGGGCAGGCCCAAACTCTACGGAGCCGGCGAGAACGTGCGGGACTGGATCCACGCAGCCGATCACTCCTCGGCGGTGTGGACCATCCTGAACCGGGGACAGATCGGGCACACCTACCTCATCGGCGCCGACGGGGAACAGAACAACCTCGAGGTGGTCCGGATGATCCTGAGCATCCTGGGCCGCCCAGAGGACGACTTCGACCACGTCACCGACCGCGCCGGGCACGACCTGCGGTACGCGATCGACTCGACCAAGTTGCGCACCGAACTGGGCTGGGAGCCGCAGTTCCCGGACTTCCGCGCCGGGCTGGCGGACACGATCGAGTGGTACCGCGACAACAGCGACTGGTGGCGCCCGCACAAGGACGCGGTGGAGTCGGAGTACGCAGCCCGGGGACAGTGACGTGACGGGCCCGAACGAACTCGCCGTGCACAGCACCGCCATCCCCGGCCTGTTGGTCCTGGACCTGACGGTCCACGGGGATGCCCGCGGCTGGTTCAAGGAGAACTGGCAGCGGGCCAAGATGGTCGCCCTCGGGCTACCCGACTTCGCACCCGTGCAACACTCGGTGGCGTACAACGCCGCCGCAGGGGTGACCCGCGGCATCCACGCCGAACCCTGGGACAAGCTGGTGTCGATCGCCCACGGCAGGGCTTTCTGCGCATGGGTGGACCTTCGCGAAGGCCCCGGGTACGGCGCCGTGCACACCGAGGAACTCGATGAGGGCAAAGCGGTGTTCGTGCCCCGCGGGGTCGGCAACTCCTACCAGACCCTGGTCGATGGCACCGTCTACTCCTACCTGGTGAACGCGCACTGGTCCCCGGAAGCGTCCTACTCCCACCTCAACCTCGCCGATGAGTCGGCGGCGATCCCATGGCCCATCCCGCTGGGTAGCGCGAAGATCTCGGAGAAGGACCGCAACCACCCCCGCCTCGCCCAGGCCAGCCCGGTGACACCTGCGCGCACGGTGATCCTCGGCGCCACCGGGCAACTCGGCACTGCACTGCGGGCGGCGCTGCCGCACGCGCACGTCCTGTCCAGGCAGGAGGTGGACCTGTCCGACCCCTCTGCCATCGCCGACTTCGACTTCAGTGACGTCGGCGTGCTGATCAACGCCGCTGCGTTCACGGCCGTGGACCAGGCCGAGACCCGACAGGGTCGCGCGGCGGCCTGGGCCGTCAACGCCACGGCGGTCGCTGCGCTGGCCAGAGCAGCCCAGGAGCACCGCTTCACGCTGGTGCACTACTCCACCGACTATGTCTTCGATGGGCACGGCGGGTCCGGACCGGGGGGCGCCTACCTCGAGACCGACCCGGTCAGCCCGGTCAGTGCCTACGGGCAGAGCAAGGCCGCCGGCGAGGCTGCGGTGCAGCAGGTGCCGCAGCACTACCTGATCCGCACCTCCTGGGTGGTCGGGGAGGGCAAGAACTTCGTCCGCACCATGAGTTCCCTCGCCGAGCGGGGCGTACAACCGAACGTGGTGGACGACCAGGTGGGCCGACTGACCTTCACCTCAGACCTCGCCGCCGCCACCGTCCACCTCCTCGACTCCCGTGCCGCCCACGGCACCTACCACGCCACGAACAGCGGAGAACCGGCCAGCTGGGCGAAGATCGCCCGCCGCGTGTACACCCTCGCCGGCCGCGACACCAGTGACGTCAATGCGGTGGCCACGTCCGAGTATCTGGCGGGTACCGACCAGCCTGTCGCGCCACGACCGGCGGTCAGCACCCTGGACCTGACGAAACTGGAAGCCACGGGACTGACGATGCCCGACCAGTGGGGTGCGTTGGAGTTATACCTCGATGGTGGACAGTAGCGCCGGGCGTCCAATTGAGTCGACGCCGCACTCAAGCATGACGGAACGCCGGTATCGGATCTCCCTCATCCTGATTACCCTGACTGTCTTCTCGGTGATGTCGGCGTGGGCGCTTGTCTCGCATGCCTACCGCACACCGGACGAACCTCAACACGTCAACTCGGTGATGCGGCTCGCACACGGTGGGGGGTGGCCACCAGTGGGTGATGCTCGGATGAGTGCTGGCATGTCCGAGGCGATGGATCAGGCGGAGTATCTCGCCCGCCTGCCAGGAAGCACGCGGGAGAACTGGGGCTCTGGGTACGGTTGGTTCGTCGACGTCACCCCTACACCGGATCAGAACCGGATCATCTTGGATGCTGGTCGTGCCCTGGATGTGGAGGGACAGACGCGAATCGACCAGATGAGCCAGCACCCGCCGCTCTATTACGGGCTGCTGGCCGGGGGACTCACGGCTATCGGCATGGCAGAAGACCGTTGGGATCTGCAGTTGCTGGCACTCCGGTTGATGAGCATCCTGTTGACGATCCCCGTGGTTCCGCTGATAGCCGGAAGTGTGCGTGTGGTTACCGACTCGCAGCACCTCGCATTGGGTTCTGCAACCGTGCCACTCTTTGTTCCACAGTTCGGATTCATCAGCGGCTCCGTGACAAACGATGCCCTGATGGTCCTCACAGGTTCCATCGCCACCTACGCCAGCCTGCGCGTGGTGGGCGGTGATCTGCGGATGCGCTGGACGCTTCTTGCAGGCGTCGCGGTTGGAGCAGGATTGCTGACCAAGGCGTTCATGGCCTTTAGTGTTCCAATGGTGCTGCTCGCTTACTTGTTCTCTCGTGCCGAGGGTGGTCAGTGGCTACGCAGAGTGGGTCACGCATCGCTTGCAATGGCTGTCGCGTTCGCTATCGGCGGCTGGTGGTGGATACGCAACTATCTACTCTATGGACAGTTCCAGCCCTCGGGAATGAACCGCCAACCGATTGAAGGAGGCGGCCAGCAACCCATCGACTGGTACTTCGGCCGCGCCTGGGACATGCTGACCCAGTCCTTCTGGGGACGATTCGGTTGGTTGGAGGTTCCATTGCCGGGAGCCTTCGTAGTAGGGGCGACCCTCCTTGCGCTCGCACTGATCACAGTCGGCCTGTTCAACGCGCGCCGTCTGTGGGCCGAAGTCCTCACTATCGGCTCGTTTGCGGGAGGCCTCATCGTGGCGGTCGCAGTACGCGGCCTGTTCAACTACCAGCGGTTGGGTCAACTCGTCGGGTTGCAGGGAAGGTACTTCTTCGCCGCGTTCGTGGCACTGACAGTCCTTGCGGCGCTCGGCGTGTGGGGTGTGCTGAGACGAAGCGAACGTAGTGCTGCGTTCTTGAACCCCACTTTGGTGGTGGTCGGCCTGCTGGTGAGCGCCTACGGCCTCTACGTGTGGTTCGCCGCCTCCTACGTGGGGCCGGGTGAGAGCCAAATCGACGCGTTCACGCGGTGGGTGCAGTGGAGTCCCGGGACAACGGGACAATTGGCCGCCATGGGGGCTCTACTGGCGCTCGCGCCGATCACGCTCGTCGTGAACTCCATTCTGGGTGCTTGGAAGGTTCGGCGTTCTCAAGATGCCCAGGTGATGCCTGTTCAGGAGACTGAACCCTGAGGTGGGGTTGCGCGGATCTGCGGCGTACCCTGAGCGAAAGTCGGAGGAGCCTCTGGTGGGGTTTACGATGGCTGCGTCCGGCCTGACCTGAAGCGAACTTGATCGCGTGGTGGCTGGAGCCCATCCCCGCCGAGACGTGAGTGTCATGAAACTATTTGTCCAGATTCCATGCCTAAACGAAGAGCAGACGCTCCCTCAGGTTCTTGAGAACATACCGACGGAGATCCCCGGGATTGACTCGATCGAGATTCTCATCGTCGACGACGGCTCCACGGATCGTACGGTCGAGGTCGCTCGCGCCCGTGGCGTCCGCCACGTGGTGGCCCACGTCCAGAACATGGGCCTTGCTCGGTCGTTTCGTGATGGAGTCGACTACGCGCTCGCCCATGGTGCCGACATCGTGGTCAACACCGATGGCGACAACCAGTATCCTTCAGAGCGCATCGGGGACCTAGTCCAACCGATCGTGCGAGGTGATGCAGATGTCGTCATAGGAGACCGACAGACCGCCAAGATTGCGCACTTTTCCGCGTTCAAGAAGACGATGCAACGCTTCGGTTCACACATTGTCAATCGGGCGGCCGGCACAGATCTTCCCGATGCAGCCAGCGGTTTCCGTGCCTATTCCAAGCAGTCCCTTCTGAGACTGAACGTCTTGACGCAGTTCTCCTACTGCATGGAGACCATTATTCAGGCGGGCAACAAGCGCCTCCGGATCGTCTCCTTGCCGATCACGACCAATGCTAAGACGCGCGAGTCCCGTTTATTCACCAACATGGGCCAACACATGGCCAAGTCGGGTTCTGCGATTACACGCTCCTACCTGATGTACAAACCGCACGTCATCCTTGGTGGTCTCGGTGCGATCCTCCTGGTAGCGGGGGTCATACCGTTCGTGCGATTCATCGTGTTCTGGCTGCAAGGAAGCGGGGCGGGTCACGTGCAATCGCTCATCTTCGGGAGTGCGATGTTGGTCGGCGGCCTTCTCAGTTTGGCGCTCCTGGTCATCGCGGATCTGCAACGGAGCAACCGGGTCCTGCTCGAGGAGCAACTCGAGCGATTGAAGGAACTTCAGTATTCCAGGCCGGCACCTACGACCATGAAGTACGAACTCAGAAAGCCGGACGCAGGTACGCGGACGACGTACGGGAGCCCCAAGGCTTCGGGTGCTCGCCCCCAGATAGCAGAGGACGGGAACGATCAAGTCTTAGAGAGTTCTAAGGCGATGGTCAACGATGGTGTGGATGGCTTGCGGAAGAGCGAGCAACAGGAGACGCGATGATTGGCAGGCTCAAGGTTTTGGCCAAGAATACTCTTGCGATCCCGCTAGTTCGCAGAGTATTTGAGGGTGGAAACCGTGCGATCCTCACGGTGGTCGGATCGCATCGGCTTCCTGCTACTGCCTACTCTCTGCCTGCCTTCCTCACCTTCAACCGCGAACAGTTCGCGGTGCTTGCTGGCCGTCGCGCCTACTATCGGCGTCTGAGCACCTCGCGTAATACTCATGTCGAACTTCGGCGTAACATTCATCGGTTGGAAAAGGGCATGTCAATGCAGCCCCGACGACCGGTTTTCGCGGTGGATTACATCGCCGAAACAGTCGACTTCTATCGAGTCGCGGTTACCGAGGGGCCCAAAGGTCGACTGATCGACCCGATTGAACTTTTGTGGGCACGCGAAGTTCTCACCGAGTATTTCGACGTCATCGCTCCAGGGGATCCGGTTGTGGATCGCGCGCGGGATAGGTTCGCCGCCGTTCCAAAGCCGGAGGGTGAGACTAACGGGATCCCGATGCGTCCCTACCCGCAACGGGACATCAAGCCCAGCGATATCACCTTCGAACAGTTGCTTGCTCTGGCCAAGCAGCGGCGTTCGGTCCGATGGTTCGAGCACCGCCCTGTCCCGCGCGAACTTCTCGATCAAGCACTCCAGGTTGCCCGGGAGTCACCGACAGCATGCAACCGGCTACCGTACGAGTTTCTTATTTTCGACGACCCTGAACTGGTCAAGAAGGTTGCGTCGATTCCCTTCGGCACGGCTGGGTATAGTCATCAGATTCCAGCGATTGTGGTGGTCAAAGGAAATCTCGATAGTTACTTCTCGCCACGAGATCGACACGCGATCTATATCGACAGTTCGCTCGCGACTATGGGATTCCTCTACGCGCTTGAGACGCTCGGACTAAGTTCATCCGTGATCAACTGGCCAGATTTCGAACCCCTTGAGATGAAGATGGCGAGAGCCCTGGGCCTTCAGCCTCATGAGCGTGTGATTTGCCTGATCGCCGTGGGGTATGCAGATCGCGACGCCTTGGTAGCGTCGTCGCCTAAGAAGTCCCTTGACGTACTGCGCAGATTCAACGTTGCGAAGTAGGGGAACTCTGACACTCAAACACCGCCGTGTGATCCGGGTGACGCTCACTGCGGTCATAGTCGCCGTGGTGGGCGTTCTCTTCGCACGTGCTCTCGTGCGTAACTGGGACGCGTTAGCCGATCTGGATCTACGCCCGGATGCATGGATTGCAGGGTCGGTCCTCCTGTTCGCTTCCGCCGTAGTTGTTTCAGGCATTTTGTGGGGGCGGATGGTTGCTCACTTGGGCGAGATTCGTGTTGGCTTGCTCGAGAGTGTCCGCGTGCATTGTCTATCCTGGCTGTTGAAGTACATTCCCGGCCAGGTAGGGTCGGTAGCGAACAAGTTGGCGTGGGCGGGATCGAGGAATGTTTCACGCTCTCTTACTACGCTTTCATTTTTTTATGAGAACGCTTTCCTGATTATCGGATCCATTATCCCCCCAGGGCTGATTCTGTTGATGCTGGGAAGTGTTGAACTGGGCGAGGGCGGCGTCGTAGTCGTAACTGCGGCCTCAGTTGTTCCGTTGCTGTTACTTACCAGCAGGCCGATCCTCCGATGGGGAACCAACCATGTCGCCCGGAGGGTATTCAAGCGTGAGGTGCCCCAAGCGTATTTCCTAGGGTCTGCGCAGGCCCTCAAGTACCAGTTGCAGTACTTGGTACCTCGGGTAGTGAACGGCGCTGGAGCCGTTCTGATAGCGATTTCAATGTTCGACGTTCCCGTATCTGACTACATCCCGTTAGCCTGTGCCTACATCTTCGCTGGTGCTGCCGGCCTGCTCGCCGTGTTTGTTCCTAGCGGGGTCGGCGTGCGTGAATCGGTATTTGTGCTCCTTAGCGTCGCATACCTGCCGGTTGAGCAGGCCATCGTACTGGCCTTGGCCGCACGCCTCTTCGCGACGCTTGGCGATGGGGTTGTAGCAGTCATCTATGGTCTACTCACGTTTACCTCAAGGAAGACAGGCGTCTCATGAAAATCGCAATCATCGGCTCTGCTTTGTCAGGCAACAAGGGTGCGGCTGCAATGCTCGAGAGTTCAGTCCAGCACCTGTCCAAGAGGAATGACAAGGCTCGCTTCATTCTGCTGAGCATGTACCCTAGCGCGGACGCCCGACTCAATACATATCCGAACCTGCGCGTGTTGGACGCAAGTCCGTTGCGCCTCGGAGTGCTCATCAATGGCGCGAGCCTGCTCCACAGACTGTTGCCGCCGCTGCGGCTGGCAATCGAGCGCGCAGTACCGGAGATTGGAGCGCTCGCCAATGCCGATGTCCTCCTGGACGAGGGGGGTATCACATTCGTCGATGGACGCGGCAAGTACCTCATCTACAACGTTGCGAGCATACTACCCGCGCTCCTTGTCCGAACGCCTGTCGTGAAGGTCGCCCAGGCGATGGGCCCCTTCAACGAGCCGCTGAACCGGCTTGCTGCGAAGATCCTGCTGCCGCGCATGGCGGCGATCATCTCGCGCGGTGCAGTTACACACGATCATCTCGTCGCCACTGGGCTGACCAACGTGCAGGAGGGCGCCGACCTTGCGTTCACTCTGGAGGTTGGCGATGCCGATGCTGCCGCGGCTGGTGAGCGGGTTGATGTCGGCTTCTTCGACAACGGTGATGTTGTCGGTGTCTCGCCGAGTGCCGTGTTGCGCAAGTCGGCAGAAGCCCGTGGCGACGACTACATCAGTGAGGTAGTCGCGCAGATCGACTACGTTACCGAGGTTCTCAACCGACCTGTGTTTCTCGTGGCCCACAGTGCACGGGCGCAGACGGCAAAGACACACAACAATGACCTGCCCGTGTGTCGGGAAATCCAGGCTCGAGTCGCGAGGCCGGAGAAGGTACTGTTCGTTGATGACGAGTTGAGTTCGCAGACGCTGCGGTTCCTGATCTCCCGGTGCGGTATCTTCATCGCATCCCGATTCCACGCCATGGTCTCGTCGCTCGCTACGGGTGTTCCGACGCTCGTTATTGGCTGGAGCCACAAGTATCGGGAAGTCCTGGAGATGTTCGGATTAGCCGAACTGGCTGTCGCACATAGTGACGCCACTCCGGAGCGCATCCGCCAGATGTTGGACGACCTCATTCAGAATCGTGATGAAGTTGCCGCGCAGATCTCAGTGGCCCTCCCGCAGGTGCGCGCCCGCGCCATGGAGCAAGTGTCAGTCATCGAAAGGGTCGTGAGTCGGCAAACGTGACGAGGAGGTGCTCGAAATGCGACCTGCAGCGAGTACCCGACAGCGACGGGGCATGCTGCCCGGGACGTCGCGGTCGCTGGTGGGTCGCGGCGTAGGCCCTGGAGCCGAACAGAGCATGCGAGCATCGGATGCGGACGACGTGGTTTCGTGGATGCGTTTCCTACGTATCGTTTACGTGTCGAGGCGTCCTACGCGTGAATGCGGGTGGCCAATGTCGACCATGACGCTGTGGTGTGTGAAATGGCGGTCTTGACTGAACTGCGTTCGAATCGGCGCAGTGCCGACGCCGCTTCGGCTGCGGTGCCGGAACGCCGTGCGCGCGCTTGCCCAAAGCGTCGGAACTATCACCGTGTAGTTGCGGCAGTTACCGTGCTGTTCTTTCTCACGGCGACCTTCTGGTCGCTCACCATTCCGCACTTCGATGGTCCCGATGAAGAAGAGCACTTCAACTCCGTTAGCCGGCTGTTGCAGGGTGGGGGATGGCCCCTACCGTACGAGGCACCCCTCCTCGGAAGCACCGGACAGGCCATGCGGGAGGCCGGCCTTCCTGTGGAGGGAGAGGTGCTCACGGAGTTCGTCGCGCCTGAGGATCGGGCGACGCTGGGGGCTGCGACGTCGTTGGACGACTTCGGACGCGATGGGATGGTGCATCACCCGCCTGGCTACTACGTCCTGATCGCTGCTGGTACCGCAGCGCTGGGTGGCGAGACACTGCGCTGGGATCGTGCTTCTCTGGTCATGCGACTGCTCAGCGCGGCGTTGTTGGCGGGTGCAGTCCCGTTCGTGATCGGGTCGGTGCGGTGGGTCACGGGCTCTGCGACTGCCGGTGTCGGTGGCGGAATGGGTTTGTTCACGGTGCCCTTCTTCACCAACATGGGCGGCTTGATGGCTCTTCCGGTTTGAGGGTGCGTTGAGGGGCTGATCAGGCGGCGTGGTGGGCCTGGGAGCAGGTGGGCCTTGGGTGAGGATTGGAGGTGCTAACCAGTCCGATCCAAACACCCAAGGCCCGCGATGAAATCTACCTGCTCTGCCGCTGTTTCTGGTTGCCCTGTTGCTGATGTCATCTGTCGCACCGCGGAGTTGGACCTGATGATCACCGGGGCCAGCATCGACGCCGCAGACGTCACCATCATCCAGGCCCGACCGCGCCAGGGGTTGCCGTTCTGCCCGTCCTGCGGGGCCGAAGGGGTCCTGCGGGATCACGTGGTGCGGGTGCTGACCGACGTACCGGTGGCCGGCCATCCCACCAGGTTGCACGTGCGCCTGCCTCGCTATCGGTGCACCGGGACCCAGTGCCCGCAGCGGATCTTCCAGCAACGGCTGGACTGCGCCGCGGTGGGGGCCAAGACCACCAACCGGTGCACCCGGTGGATCCTGCAGCGCTTGGCGATCGACAAGATGAGCATCAGCGCCGTGGCCCGGGCCCTGGGACTGGGATGGGACCTGGTCAATAACCTCGCGGTCGATGCCGCCCGCACCCTGGTCTATGACGACCCGACCCACCTGCAAGGGGTGCGGATCTTGGGGGTCGATGAGCACAAGTGGAAACACGTGCGCGGCGGCGGTGAGGACTCGTATGTCACGATCCTGGTAGATCTGACCCCCACGATCGAGGGCACCGGGCCGGCGCGGCTGCTGGATGTGCAAGCAGGCCGTTCGGCGAAGGTACTCACCGACTGGTTGGCCGAGCACACCCAGGAGTTCCGCGACCGCATCGAGGTGGTC
>NZ_JBMPQA010000024.1:0-14511 GCF_049725055.1 Pseudactinotalea sp. Z1739
TGTACCCAGCCAGGACGTTGGTGACACTCGGCTGATCGGGGGTAGGCCGCCGAGTGCGCTGTGGCGGCGTTCAGTGTTGTAGGTGTGCAGCCAGGGCGCAAGGGCGTTGCGGCGGGCCTGGTTGCTGGTGAAGAGGTGGCGGTAGGCCCACTCGGTCTGCAGGGTGCGGTTGAACCGCTCCACCTTGCCGTTTTGCCAGGGGCAGTGGGGTCGGATGAACTTCTGCACCGCCCCGAGGTCAGCGACCGCGTCGATGAAGGCACGGCCGTGGCGGTAGGCGAAGGCGTTGTCAGTCATCACCCGCTCGATCCCCACGATGCCCATGGCGGCGAAGTAGTCTGCCGCCCGGGCCAGGAAAGCGGCGCAGGTGGTGGCTTTCTCATCGTCGTGGATCTCGGAGTAGGCCAGGCGGGTGTGGTCATCGACCATGGAGTGGACATAGTCATAGCCGATGCGCCGGGTCTTGTCCTTGGTCTTGTTCGCAGCGGCTCGCCCGTGGGCGCGCCAGCCGCCACCGTGGGGGATCTTGCCCAGTTTCTTCACATCCACGTGGACCAGCTCCCCGGGCCGGTCGCGCTCATATCGGGTCGCGGTGGCCTTGGAGGCGCGGATCTGCTCACCGGTCATCGGGTCCAACTCCCGCAGGTAGGGCACCTGCGCCCGGCGCAGCACCCTGGCCACGGTACGGGCCGGCACGCCCAGTTCGGCGCCGATCCAGTCTGGCCCGCGACGGTACTTGCCTCGACAGGCCAGGATCTGCTCGGCCACCCGGGCCGGGATTGCTCGTGGGCTGTGATGGGGGCGGCTGGAGCGCTCGGCCAGACCATCTGGGCCGTAGGCGTCGTAGCGCTTGAGCCAGCGGTGGGCACACTGACGAGAGATCCCCATCGCCTTGGCAGCATGGGCCACCGCCCACCCTTCCTCGCGCACTCGCTGGACCACCAACCGGCGGCCGTGGACGGTCAGGCGGGCATTACGGTGGGACATGAGGACCTCCGGGAAGTAGATGTGGACTGTCGACAAGCCACACCTCACCCGGAGGTCCTCCTCACGTCAACGAACCAAGCCGGCGAGTGTCACCAACGTCCTGGCTGGGTACAACTAGAGGCTCTGCGAACTTGCCGACCGCATGAACGGCATCGGCGCAGTTCTGATCGAGGGGCCGAAGGCGTGCGGTAAGACGGCCACGGCGTTGCGCATCGCCAAGTCCACAGTGCGATTAGATGAGGATGAGTCAGCCCGGATGGCCCTGACGCTGGCACCCGACCAACTGTTCGACCAGCCCACCCCAATCCTCTTCGATGAGTGGCAAGTTGAGCCGGCAATCTGGAACCGTGTCCGCCGGAACGTCGACGACCGCGGCCAGCGAGGGCTCTACATCCTCACTGGATCGGCCACTCCGAAGGACGACGCCAAGCGCCACTCCGGCGCCGGCCGCATAGGCACACTCCGAATGCGCCCGATGAGCCTGTTCGAGTCGGGGCACTCCAGTGGCGATGTCTCCATGCGCAACTTGCTCAACGGCCACACCCAGACGGGGTCGGGCGCGGCCCTCAACTTCGAGGATCTGATTCGGCAATCGTGATAGGCGGCTGGCCGAGCCTGATGGATGCCGATGAGCACGAGGCCCGCTCGTGGCTGCGCGACTATCTCACCCAGATCGCAGAGGTCGACATCCACGCGCTCGGTGCCCGCCGTGACCCCCGCAACATCAACCGCCTCATGGCCGCACTTGCTCGTTCCGCCGGGCAGGCCGTCAAGGTCACCGAGTTGGCGAAGGACGTTGGAGGCCCTGAGGGGCCAATCGCACGAGACAGTCTGTATGCATATCTGGATGCCTTGGAGCGGCTCCATTTGACCGAGAATGCTGAGAGTTGGCGCCCGCATATGCGCTCTCGGACCCGGCTTCGCGCAGCGCCTATTCGTTATTTCGTCGACCCTTCGGTAGGGCTGGCTGCATTGGGGATCGGAAGTGCTGAACTTCTCGCAGATCTCAGGGCCACTGGTTTCCACTTCGAGTCCCTCGTTATGAGGGATCTGCGCATCTACACCCAGCCACTGGCTGGCACGATCGGTGCATGGCGGGACTCTGACGGCAACGAGGTCGACGCGGTCGTCAGTCTCCCTGGTGACAGGTGGGCGGCGTTCGAGGTCAAGATGAGCCCCACTGCTGTCGACGAAGCAGCCGCGAGCCTGCTCCACTTCGCGTCGAAGATTGACGTCAGCAAACACGGCGCACCAGGAGCACTGGGTGTCATCACTAGCACCGGGTACGCCGGAAGGCGCCCTGACGGAGTCCATGTCATTCCGATATCGGCGCTGGGCCCCTGAGCCGACACTTCGCGCAAGTCCCGTGTGTCTCGAACCTGGTGTCACAACTGCAGCCAGCCCATGGCCTTTGGTATGTCGTCGGTTCCTTTGGCCCTAGTCCGTCGTCATAGGTCTGTACCTGTCATCGAAGTTGCGGTGTTGAGTGCGGCGCCGCCGAGCATCATGTCACCCACGACCACGGCCACGTGCCGAGGCCATCGTGGCCCACCTGCTCCAACTGAACCGGCGGGTAGTTCAATGCCGGATGTATGGGCGTGGGCGGCTGCGTCAGTGCACCTGGGACGCCCCCTCCGCTAGCCGGTCGGCGAGGTCGGTGCCCCAGGACCGGGCGCGGTCGATCTCATCGGCAAGGAGCGGCCCCTCGTACCCGTGGACGTAGAAGCTCTCGGGTTCGACGAGGAGCGTGGCGCCGTGCCGACGGAGCAGCTTGGCGGCCTTCTTGCTCGCGGCGCCCGGCAGGTTGGGGTGGCGGACGTGGGTGTCGAAGGCCGCCACAGGCGGCCGGATCTTGCCGGCCGCCTCGATCCATTCCCGCAGCCCGGCGTCGCCCGGGTGGCCTCCGCGTCGGGCGGCGTCCTCGCGGGTCTGCGGGCGGCTCAGGCCGAAAGCGTGTGTAGGGGCGCCGACGACGAGAAGGTGGGTGTCCAGGGCGTCGGCGGGCGGTGCCGCACCGACGTCGAGGACTGTGACGTTGACGCCGGCTTGAGTAGTCACGCCGACGGCAACCGCCTCAGCGACTGCCTTGGTGTTCCCCCAGGCAGATTCGTAGACGATGGTGACATCCATGGTCGGTGTGCTCCTCTCGTACAGAAAGCTGACCTGCACGAGCACCACAGCCACCCCGGTCCTCCTTGAGGTCGAGCGTTGTGTGGTGCCGGTAGGCCGTTGGCTCGGTCAGAGTGTTCACTGGACTCCTCGGTCACTCCCACTCTCCTCCGCGGGCGCGCGGACGCAACCGACTAAAGTCCTTGGACATGCAGACGTCGCCGGTAATCCCGGCGCGCGGGCGCGCCGCCATCGGCGTAGAGCGCAGGTATGGGCCACGGTCCTGCTCGCAGGGCCGTCGACCGTGGTTCACTGGCGTCGTGCCGACATCGGTGCTCCGGGACCCGATCGGGCCCCGGGACCCGAGAGGAGCGACGATGACCGGCTACAAGGGCTTAAAGGTGACAGACACCAAGCCCGGAGGATGGGTGCTGATCTCCGGCATCGGAGGGCTCGGCCACATCGCCGAGCAGTACGCGGTCGCCATGGGGCTGAACAGCCGACGGCACCTGGGACGAGGGCACTCATGAGCGTGATCGCCAGCGCCATCTACGTCGACGGCCTACCGGTCGCCACACCGGACAGCCTGGAGCAGACCCTCGAACTGCTTCATCAACATGGTGGCATGGCCTGGGTGGAGCTCTACCGGCCCACCTCCCAGGAGGTCAGCGTCATCGCGGGCGAGTTCGGCCTGCATGGGTTGGTCGCGGAGGACACCGACAAGGCGCACCAACGGCCCAAACTGGAAAGATACGGCCACACCCTGTTCACGGTGCTGCACCCTGCTCGATACCTCGAGGATGTCGAACAGGTCGAGTTCAGTGAACTGCACGTATTCACCCGTCCTGGTCTCGTCGTCACCGTCAGGCGACAGGCGGCACCTGATCTCGACCGGGTCAGGCACCGGCTCGAGACCGACCCGGACATTCTCCGTCTCGGTCCCGAGGCGGTGCTCTACGCGATCCTGGACGAGGTCGTGGACCAGTACGGCCCGGTGGTGGTCGGCCTGGAGAACGACATCGACGAGATCGAGGACGAGCTCTTCGACAGCGACCCGGCGGTCTCACGCCGAATCTACGAACTCTCCCGTGAGGTCATGGCTTTCCAGCGCGCCACCCACCCCCTGGTGGGCATGCTCGAAGGGCTCGAGCAGAGTTTCGTCAATGACGACGTGGACGTGGAACTGCGTCACCGGCTTCGTGACGTCCATGACCACACGTTGCATGTGGTTGAACGTGCCGACGCGTTTCGGAGCCTGCTGCAGAACGCCCTGGCGGTCAACGCCACCCTGGTGGCCCAGCAGCAGAGCGAAGAGACGCGTCGAGTCACCGAGGCCACCTACCAACAAAGCGAGCAGGTCAAACGGATCTCCTCATGGGGGGCGATCCTCCTCGCCCCCACCCTGGTCGGCACCATCTACGGCATGAACTTCCACCACATGCCAGAGCTCGATTGGGCCTACGGCTACCCCCTCGCCCTGCTCGGGATGGTCGCTCTCGGTGCGGTCCTGTACGCCGTGTTCAAGAGGCACCACTGGCTATGAGTCCCCTTGGTTGCGGGCCGTGTCGGACGCACCCGACTAACGAGGCACTTGCACACCGAGTAGGAAAGGTAGTCGCTGGTGGTGTCGGGCTCTGCCCGACGCCCGAGCCGACCACATTCGGTGGCGCGGCCGGGCCGATCCCTTAGGGAGGTGCGCCATGAGCGCACTACTTGTCGGGTATGCCCGATGCTCCACCGATCAGCAAGACCTCACCGCGCAACGCGATGCCCTGCTCAGCCTCGGCGTCGAGCTCGAACGCATCTACGTCGATCACGGTCTGACCGGCACCAACCGAGAACGCCCTGGACTGCGCGAGGCCCTTGCCGCGTGCCGGGCTGGGGACACCCTGGTGGTCACGAAACTCGACCGCCTGGCCCGGTCCCTGCCCGATGCGCGGGCGATCGCGGAGGAGTTGACCGCCCGACAGATCAGCCTCTCGCTCGGCGGCTCGGTCTACGACCCGACCGACTCAGTCGGTCGTCTCCTGTTCAACGTGCTCGCCATGGTCGCGGAGTTCGAGTCCGACCTGATCCGGCTGCGCACGGTCGAGGGCATGAAGGTCGCCAAAGCCAAGGGTCGGCTGAAGGGCAAGCAGCCCAAACTCAGCCGAAAGCAGGAAGCGCATCTGGTGTCGCTGGTGCACAGCGGCGAGTACAGCACTCTCGAGGTCGCCGAACTTTTCGGTGTCGGCCGCTCTACCGTCTATCGCGCCATCCAACGCCAACGGCTGGCAGCCAAGGCCGAGACTCGCGGACGCGTCGGCACGAGGCTGAACGTTCACCTTGACGGCGTCCCGCTCCGGACACCCTCGCGGGACGCCGTCAAGCGAGTTTCCCTCGAAGCCAGCCACGAGAGCGGCATCCCGATGAAGGATCGACCATCGAGACGAGCAGTCAGGTGATCAGCTGAAACGAGCAGCGCGGTCCGCTTGCCCCGGCAAACTTCCTGTCACAGGTAATGAGATTGCCGTCCAGCCGCTCGGCTAGGGCAACGTACGCCGCGTCGTAAGCGGTGAGGTTTTCGCGCAACTCCCAGATTCGCTGTAGCAGCGGTGCGAGCGGCATCCGCCGAATGGGGAAGCCCGCCAGATGCCGCAACGCCGCCGGGACGGACGCCCGCAGGGTGGTATTCGGCCGGCTCAGGCCGCGCAGTGCTGACACGATCTCGGCGTCTAAGTGAGCCGGTGCGAACAGCGCGTCACCAGCCGCCAGCCGAGCCGCAACTGCCTCCCGTCGCGGATCGTCGGCCGCATAGAAGGCGACCAGGGCGGAAGCGTCGACAACGGCAAGGGTCATGATGCCTCGCGCACCTCCCGCACCGCGGCGGCCGCGTCCTCGATGGTCACACCGCTACCCTCAGGGGGCTGATACGACGCGACGTAGTCGTCGAGGCGCGTCACCCTCGCGACTTCTGCAAGCCGCTCGACGACGAACGCCGACAGCGACTGTCGGTTGGCCTCGGCCGCCCGAACTAGCGCCGCATACACATCCTCAGGCACGTCTCGCAAGTTCATCCGCCTCATGGTGCCAGTGTGGCACCAAACTGTGCTAGTTGTCGATCCCGAACCGGACACTCTCGTCTTGGTCGCTACCCAACTGCCGTCGCTTACGCGCGCGTCGACCCCGAGGAGTTCGGCGTCGAGGACGTCCGAACCTGTCGCCGAGCAATGGGCACGGCTGGGCCACAGGAACGAGCAGAACATGCCGTCGCTCTTGTTGAACGATCCTCCCAGCCATACCGGTGGGCGGGTCACCTGGGTGGGCAGGCGCCACTGCTATACACGTCAGCATGCCCTCGGTGAGCAGAGACAGGAGTGGCGGGGTCCACCGGGTCCGGGACTTTCGTCGGCTGTGGTTTTCGAACGTGTCGCAGGAGGTTGGACGACAGCTCGGCACGCTTGCGCTGTCGGTGACGGCGGTGGTCGTCCTCGAGGCGGCCGCCTGGCAGGTCGGACTGATCACCGCGCTCGGGACGAGTGCGTATCTAATGATCGGTCTGCCCGCTGGGGTGTGGGTGGACCGATGGAGGAAGCGCCCGGTACTGGTCACCGCTGACCTACTGCGAGCGGGTGCGACGTTGAGCGTCCCGGTAGCTTACATTGCCAATTGGTTGACCATCGAGCACTTGATGCTGGTGGCAGCGGTCATCAGCTTCACCTCGGTTTTCTCCGACACGGCCCAGACGGCGTTCGTGCCCACGATCGTTGGGCCGGCGAACGTCTCAGAGGCCATTGCCCGTCTGCAGTCCACGGACACCACCATGCAGGTGGTGGGCCCCGCGTTGGCCGCGGCTCTCCTGACGCGGATGGCTGCGCCGCTGCTCTACGTCATCACCGCGGTTACCGGCGTGCTCTCCGCGGCGGCTGCCTGGTCCATCCGCGCGCCTGAACCGCAGCAGAATGGCGTGCGGCACCCGCCCCTTCACAAGTCCATCGGTGACGGGTTCAACTTCATCCGTCGCCATCCGGCCCTGCGGGTCTTCATGGTCACCAATGCCCTGATCAATACGGGCGCTGGTGTCTTTGCGACCCTGATCGTGCTCGTCGCGTTAGACGACTTCGGGCTCACGGCGAGCAACTATGCGCTGGCGGGGTCTATCGGTGCAACCGGAGGCATCCTGGGATCGCTCATCGCGATGCCTATCCGGAACCGGCTCGGCGCAATCCGCACCATGCTGGTCAGTTACTGGCTGCTGCCGCTGGCCGGTCTCATCCTTCCGCTCGGGTATGTCCTTCCCGCGCCCGGCGCAGTCTTCGTCGCAGCTACGAGCTTCTCCTTCGGGTCGGTCGTGGTTGTCTCCTCCATCAGCGCAGCTGGCCTGCGCGCCGAGGTCACCCCACCGGACATGATGGGTCGCGTCTCGTCGGCCAACCGCTTCGTCACGTTGGGAGCAATGCCGGTGGGAGCCCTGCTCGCTGGGCTGCTGGCCAGCCCACTGCCCTACGGTGTGGTGCTGCTGCTATCCCCGTCCTTGATGACCGTCGCCGCGACGGTCTTCCTCATATCCCCGTTACGTGCCCATCGAAACCTCCCCGAGGAGTGGAAGCACCGCGAGCAGAGAGGGCAGCCGTCGGCCGTGCCCGCCCCTTGATGAACGCGGTCCCGTAGAAACCTCGTAACTGCCTGCGCACCCGGGTGATGCTGGCGGCCCTGCGCTGGCGACCGTCCCGATTCAGGATGGTCAGCGGTGACCCTGGCAGCCTGAGGTGATCGGCCGTATCAACCATTTGGTTGATCTTTTCTTCGGTCGTGCCCCCGATGATTGCCCGTGCCGTGCCTGATGTAGTTGTTGGCATGGCCGATTTCCTTGCTCGCTCCCGCCTCTCCGACATGTTGACCTCGCGTCGGGGGGCTCGGGTCGGTATCGGCGTGGTCGTGGTGGTGCTGGTGGCGCTCTTCGGTCTGTTCGGTGGGGCAGAGGCTCCCCAGCGCACTGCACATGCGCCTGTTGCCTCCGAGTCACACCAGGTGGGCGAACTACTGGCCACATTCCCGGACGCGGATGTGCAGTCCGTCCTGGTGGTCGGCTCGCGCGCGGACGTCGGAGTGCTGACGGCAGCCGATGTTGAGTCCCTTGAGTCCCTTGTGCCCGTCCTGAGTTCTTCGGCCGGTGCTGAGGCCAACGGGCCGATGGTGAGCGAAGACGGACAGGCCGCTGTCATCGTCGTGCCGATCACCGTAGGTGAGAACGGCTCGCAGATCGTCGAGGAACTGCGTTCCGACATCGCCGCCGAGGCCCCGGGTGGCCTGGTTCTCCAGGTGACCGGCGGACCGGCCTTCGGGGCGGACGTGGCCTCGGCGTTCGAGGGAGCGGACGTCACTCTCCTGCTGGTGACGATCGCCATCGTGGCGATCCTCCTGATCGTCACCTACCGCTCACCCATCTTGTGGCTTGTTCCGCTGATCGTGATCGCGATCGCCGATGGGTTGGCCGGACGGCTGACCGCTGCGGCGGGTTCCGCGTGGGGCCTGGCCTTCGACGGAGGCATCATCAGCGTGCTGGTGTTCGGCGCCGGCACGAACTACGCATTGCTCCTGATCTCTCGCTACCGCGAGGAGCTCCTGACAACACAGGACCATCGGTTGGCTCTGAGCAGGGCGTGGCGCAAGACCGTGCCGGCGATCCTGGCCTCGAACGTCACTGTGGTGCTCGCCTTGCTGACCTTGGTCCTGGCGGCGATCCCGATGACCCGCGGGCTGGGCGTCCCTGCCGCGATGGGTCTGCTGATGGCGTTGGCTGCCGTATTGTTCGCGCTCCCACCTCTGTTGGCAGTTCTCGGCCGCAAGATCTTCTGGCCGTTCATCCCCCGTCCCGGCGCGACTCCTCGGCAGGGCCGGGCGTGGCGGGCAGTGGCCTCGCACGTGGTACGGCGCCCGGGCACGAGCCTGTTGGCAGCTCTCGCGCTGCTAGCCGTGATGGCCACCGGCCTGTTCGGTACATCGGTCGGGCTGGACCAGTTCGAGAAGTTCCGCGTGCAGTCCGAGTCGGCCACCGGCCTGGAGGTCCTGTCGGAGCACTTCCCGCCTGGTGAGGCCCAGCCGATCTTCGTCGTCACCGACAGCGAGCTCACCGACGACGTGCTCACCGCGATCGAAGGCGTGGAGGGTGTCGTGCGGGCTCACCCGGCCGGGACGACCGCCGACGGGAGGCTGACCAGCATCATGGTGACCAGCGCGTACACGCCGGGCACCGACCAGAGCCTCGACCAGGTCGAGGCGCTGCGCGCGGCCGTCCACGGTGTGCCCGACGCCGATGCCCTGGTCGGTGGAGCCGTCGCCGAGGACATGGACGCCCGGGTGGGCAATGAGCAGGACCTCGTGCTCGTCGCGCCGCTGGTGCTCGCGGTGTGCCTCTTGGTCCTGGTGATGCTCTTGCGGTCCGTCGTTGCGCCCGTGCTGCTGCTCGTGGTGAACCTTGTCAGCGCCGTTGCCGCGATCGGCGCTGGAGCATTCCTGAGCCGGGCGCTGTTCGACCAGCCGGCACTGGACCTGCAGGTCCCGCTGCTCGCCTTCCTGTTCCTGGTCGCTTTGGGGATCGACTACACGATCTTCCTCGTGCACCGTGCCCGAGCCGAGGCCGAGAGGCTCGGCACCCGCGCTGGGATGGTCGAGGCGGTCGCCAACACCGGTGGCGTCATCACCAGTGCCGGGATCGTCCTGGCGGCCGTCTTCGCCGCGCTAGGAGTGTTGCCTCTGGTGACGCTCAGCCAGCTGGGGCTGATCGTGGGGCTGGGAGTGCTCGTTGACACGCTCATTGTCCGTACGGTGATCGTTCCAGCGATCTTCAGCCTCGTGGGCGAGCGCATCTGGTGGCCTGGCCACCTCAAGTTGAGCGGAGAATCGGCACATGAGTCTCGTGAGTTCACCGCTGTCGCGCACTGAGCCGGCCGGATCGGCGCCCACGCCGAGCACCGTGCGGGCCATGGAGGTTGGCCAGCACCTCTTTGCCGGTGTCCTGACCGTGATCGGTGTCATCCGCGCGATCGGTGTGGGAGTCATGCCCGCGGCGGCGGTCAGCGCGGGCGTGGCGATCCTGGTCTGGCACGTCGCCGGCACGATCCTGCCGTCCAAGGTCCGCTCCTGGCCTCTGGTCTTTGGGTGGCTCATCGGGTTCGCCCTCGTGTGGGCAGCCGCCGTTGCCGTGTCGGCTGAGTTCGTCTGGTTGTCGTTTCTGCTGTGGCTGCTGGCCGGGCACCTCCTGCCCCTCCGATGGGGCCTGGTGTTCTCCCTCGTCGTCTTCGTCGTCGTCGTGACCGCCCCGATCCTCCACTACGGCACGACGAGTTACGCCGACGTCTTCGGTCCGCTTATCGGCGGGATCTTTGCCTTCGGCATCTCCCGCGGTTACCTGCGGCTCCTGCATGAGGCGGCCGAGCGGGAGCAGCTCGTCGCCTCGCTCACGCGTGCGCAGCGGGAGATGGCCGAGTTGCAGGACGAGTTGGCCCTGGCCCAGCGCCAATCCGGAGCAATTGCCGAACGGATTCGGATCTCCCGGGACATCCACGACACCGTCGCCCAGGGGCTGTCCTCGATCCGGCTGCTCGCCCACGCAGAAGCCAACCGCACCGAGGACTCCTTGGTCACGCGCACGCTCAGCCAAGTCGAGACACTTGCCGGGGACAGTCTCACCGACGTGCGCAGGATTGTCGCAGCCCTCACACCGGCCGAACTGGAGGAGGACGCGCTGGCCGCTGCGCTACAGCGCATGCTCGACCGACTCCGCCAGGAGACCGGGATTCAGGCTGAACTCCATGTCGATGACACGTTGCCGACCATGCCGACCGAGGTCGAGGTCGCGCTGCTACGCACCGCGCAGTCCGCCCTGGGCAACGTCCGCCTGCACTCCTCGGCCTCCCAGGTGGTCATGAGCCTCATCGACGCCGAGGACTCCGTGCGCCTCGACATCATCGACGACGGCACCGGCTTCGACATCACCGCCTGGGAACAGTGCGGCGGCGGGCCCTCCTCGAACTACGGGCTGCAGTTCATGCGTTCCCGTCTGCGCGAGCTCGGCGGCGGCCTCGACGTCGAGAGCACCACCGGCGAGGGCACCGCTATCTCAGTGCACCTACCCATCCACCCCGTCCAGGAGAAGCCATGACGACCACCGTCCTGCTCGTCGATGACCACCCGGTCGTCCGCAGCGGGCTGCGCGCCGTCCTCGACAACGGGGAGGCCGTGCAGATCGTCGGTGAGGCTGCCACCGGCGAAGAGGCGATCACCCTCGCCGCACACCTCCGCCCCGACGTCGTCCTGTGCGACCTACGACTGGGAACCGGGATCGACGGTATCGAGAGCACCGCAGCCCTGCGCGCACTCAACCCGGCCCCAGCCGTCCTCATCCTCACGACTTTCGACCGGGACGCCGAGATCCTCGGTGCCATCGAAGCCGGCGCCGCGGGCTACCTCCTCAAGGACGTCGCACCCGACGTCATCATCGACGGCATCCAGCGCGCAGCCGCCGGCGACATGGTCCTGGCGCCCGACCTGGCCTCACGCGTGCTGCGCGGCATGCGCAACCCGCTGCCCCGGCTCACCGCGCGCGAGATCGACGTACTCAAGCTCCTGGCCACCGGCTCCACGAACAAGGAGATCTCCCGCGCCTTGTTCGTCACCGAGGCCACCGTCAAGAGCCACCTCAACCACATCTTCACCAAGCTCAACGTCGACAGCCGCTCCCGAGCCGTTCACCTGGCACAACAGACCGGGCTCATCTAGCGCCCGACGACATCTCCAACTGAAGGACCCCACCCCATGAAGAAGCTGTTCTACGCCTCGTTCGCCTACATGCTCGTCGGCGTCGGCTCCGGCCTGTTCTACCGCGAGTTCACCAAGCTCAACGACTTTCCCGAAGGCCAGTTCACCCAGCTCGGCCTCGCCCACACCCACCTGCTCACCCTCGGATCCATCGTGCTGCTCATCGCCCTCACCCTCGAGAAAGCATTCACGATCTCCAACAGCAAGAAACTGTTCGACTGGTTCTTCGGGCTCTACAACGCCGGAGTGATCCTCACCTCCGCGATGCTCATCGCGCACGGATCCCTCACCGTCCTGGGCCAGGAGTCGAGCAGCATGATCGCCGGCATCGCGGGCCTGGGTCACATGCTCATCACCGCCGGAATGATCGTCTTCTTCCTCGCACTCCGTCGCGCTGTTCTTCGCCCTGCGGCGACCCAGAACGTTCCCATTCAGGCCGCAAGCGCATGAATTCCCCCGACCCACACCTCGTTCCGCCGATACCAGATAGTCCCCCACTTTTCGGCTAAGACACGGTGCCCTTCGCGAGCCACGCACTATGCCTGGCCATGAAGCGCTGATCGCACTGACCAGAATCGCACTCATGGAGTGCCGCTTCGGAGACTCGACGCGCGCAGACTTCAGCGGGATGAGGCCCCGCTTCCTCCTGATCAACTCCTTGGAATCCCACGGTGAAGTCACCTAACGCCCCGGCACGCCACCCAGAGCCGAGGTACACGCTCGTCGTCCGCCTCAATCCGAGATACCGCACCGCGGGTCTCCTCAAAGTCCTCTCCGTGCTGCACGCGCGACGCGTCACCATCCACCACATGCAGTACGGCACAGGCGCCGACCAGGCGAACGTGGCAACTGTGGAGTGCTCGCTAGGACCTACCGGAGTGGAAACGGTCTGCAGGAGCATCGCTAACGCCGCGCCAGTCCTAGCCGTCAGCAGCCGTACCGCAACAGCAGACTGGCCCAAATAGGGCGCGCAGACGCGGCATGACGCGCAGGGTCTCCTATCCGAAGTCAGACCAACCGTCGTCCCGGTGGAGATCGCCCGCCGGGACGCCCCAGCGCTGCGCAAGACGCCAAATCATTCCGAGCGGCTGCTGGCTGAAACCACGCCACTGCTTAGCCTCGATCCACCGATGGGGCGATAAGGCGAGTTGATCTGGGCTGAGATGCTCGAAACGCTGCAAGGGCAGGGGTAAATCGCCGGTCTGTCCGGCTTTTCCACTTGGGGTTCCTTGGTCGTCGGTGCAGGAGTTGGCGCTCAGGTGGATGGTGCTCGGGCCGGCAGGACGTGGTCGTAAAGGTTCGTCCAGGCCTGGTGCCAGGGCCAGTTGGTTGGCAGATGTAGTCGCAGGCGCCGGGCTGAGGAGGCCACCCGGGCGGGGATGTTGATCAACTTGCGCCGGATCGTGGCGGTGTGGGCCCGGGCCAGGTCAGCGGCCCGGGTGGTCGTGGCGGCGGCGCGGGTGAGGTTGAAGGCCATAACCGCGCAGACCAGCCAGGCGGCGTTGGCGTTGAACACCCCTGAGGGCAGGTGCGCCAGCGGCCCGGCCTTCAGATCGGCGTGGACGTTTTCGATGATCGCGTGGGCCCGGTGGACCTGATCAGCAACCACAGTGTCGCGCTCGTCGGTGCTGCTGGTGGTGAAGAAGGCGTGGAAGCGCCACGTTTCGAACAGGGCGCCCTGCCCGGTGTCCTTCTTCGGGTTCAATTCTGGGATGCGGCGCACCACCAGACGCCCGGGGATGTGCTGGGCCTTCTTCTTGGAAGTGAAAGCGGTGTAGTCGATCTCAGCAACTTCAGCCCGTGAGATCCACTTGCCGGTAGCCTCATCGAAGATCGCCTCGGTGTACTTGATCGTCTCCCACGCCGACTCGGCGATGGCGGCGATGGCGCGCTTGATCGCCGGGTCCATCCGCACTGTGATCGACACCTGCGCTCCGGCCTTGTGGCAGGCGGCCACCAGTTCTTGGGAGTAGAACGCCGCATCGCCGCGCACCAGCACTGCCCGTCCGGCCAGATGGGTGCGCTTGATCAGCGCCAACGTATCGGTAGCCAGTCGCTGGGCCCCGCGGGGTGAGCCGGTGGAGCCCTTGCGGAGCCGCTGGGCGGCGATCACCGGGGAGAAGGAGGCGCCCGAGACGGTGGCCAGCAGTGCGTTCAGCCCGCGGACCCCGGAGTAGCCGAACCCCGCGCCCTGCTTGGCATAGCCGTGGACTTCGATGATGGTGTCATCGATATCGACCATCACCGGCCCGGTATCGGCGGCATCGCCGAGCAGGTCGGCGTGCTGGGCCAACTTGCCCAGGAACCGCGAGGCGATCGCATCGCCTTGGCGCACGTGCCCGAAGGTGAAGGACCGCAAGAACGACCCCAGGGTCGAAGGCGCGTAGGGGCGGGTGAAGATCTTGCCCATCGCCCCATGACGTAACAGGGCCATGTCATCGATACTGTCCGCCCCGGCGGCCATCGCGGCCACCAGCGAGGAGATCTTCGCACCAGCATTGGCACCCTTGTCACCAGCGATACTTAACCGCTCCTGCGCCAGAACACTCAGGTCGGCTTTACGGGCCAGGGCCATCAACGGCACCAGCCCAGCGGCCGACACGAGATTGGGGTCAT
>NZ_JBMPQA010000025.1:0-11163 GCF_049725055.1 Pseudactinotalea sp. Z1739
TTCGTCCAGCAGGTTTGGGTAGCGGGCACGGACCTGGGCGATCAGGTCGCTCTGGCCGGCCGATAGCGTATCGGTGCCCAGTGTGTTGGCGGTGGGGACCAGGCCTTGTTGGCGCAGTACTTCGTTGACGCCGGGCACGCACCCGGCGAAGTTGTGGTCGACGTCGAAGACCGCGTGGTTGATGTCCACCATCGCGGTGGCCTCGCTCAGCAGGTCCATCGGCGCTGCGCCGGCGTTGACTGCGGTGTTGATCCGCTGGAGTTGGTCGACTGCGGCCCGGGTTCCCACGGCCCACTGGCCGAGTAGGCCGCCGCTGGCGCGGACTTGGCGTTCCTTGCCGGCTACGGTGCGCCGGTAGGGGGTGAGTAGGTCATGGATGATCGCGTCGTCGTTGCCGGTGAGTAGGGTGATCTGGTCCCAGCGGTCGTGTTCGAGCAGGACTTGGGCCACGTCGTTGGTGCGGTACCGGTCGAACGGGGCTGCCTTGACGCCCACGACGGCTTCCAGGTCGAACAGGCTGTGCCAGAAGTTCCGGCTCAGCGCTGCCCCGCCCACGGACTCCTGTAGGTAGAAGCCCAGCACGGGCAGTACCTCGCCCACGGCTCCGGCTCGGGCCAGCAGGGCGCTTTCACTGGTGTCGCTCATGCCCCAGGGGCTGATCAGGGCGGCGTGGTAGCCCAGGTCCTTGGCGATTTGTGCTTCGGCGACCGCTGCCGGTGCGTCTCCGGTGAGACCGGCGACCAGGATCGGCTCGGAGGTGTGGTCCTGGGCGACCTCGGCGGCCAGGCGCCAGACGTCGGTGAGCATGGCGCGGTCGTTGTGCAACTCGAACTGGGTGGTGTGCACCGCCACGGCCAGCCCGTGGGCACCGGCATCGAGGTAGTAGCGGCTCAAGGCGCGCTGGGCCGGCAGATCGATGCCGCCGCCGGCGTCCAGGGCCAAGGGGTGGGCCGGGATCACCACTCCGCCGCCCAGACGTGCCGCCAGATCGGTGCCCATCAGAACTTGCCTTCCCGTTGCTGGAACTTCGTGGCCTTGCCCAGTTGCCGCCCGCCCTCGGTCACCCACCGCGCCACCAGTTCCACCACCCGGCGCATCGGGACCGTGGGGTAGCCGTACAGATCGTGGCAGTGGGAGGCATCGGAGAGCAGGGCGTCGGTGGACTCGGTCCCGGTGAACTGCACCTCGGTACCCATCGCGGCGGCCAGCCAGGTGGCCAGGCGGCGGACCGAGACGGTCTCTGGCCCGGTGGCGTTGAGGATGTGCGGGGGAGTGGCGGCCAGCTCCACCGACCGCAGCGCCCAGGCGGTGGCGTCGGTCTGCCAGACCACGTTGACCGCGGGCATGGTGACGTCGATGGGCTCACCACCCAGGATCTGGGTGGCCAGGTCAGCGATGACGCCGTAGCGCAACTCGCAGGCATAGTTGAGCCGGAAGATGGTCACCGGGGTGTTCCAGGTGTGCGCGGCGTGGGTGAAGATGCGCTCACGGGCCAGGCAGGACTGGGCGTACTCACCCACCGGTTCGGGTGGGTCATCCTCGGTGGATCCACCGGCCGCCAGCGGACGCAACGGGTAGACGTTGCCGGTGGAGTACACCACCGAGGGCACGCCCCGGTAGCGGTCGGCCACCAAGGCGGGAATCGCCGCGTTGGACCACCACGTTTGATGCTCGGCGCCGGTGGTGCCGAACTTCATCGCGGCCAGGTAGATCATCGCTGCCGCATCAGGCAGATCGGCGTAGTTCTCCGGCTCGGACAGATCGGCGGACTGCACCACCACGCCGGCCTCGGTCAACCGCTCGCGCACCTCGGGGTCGGAGAAACGGGACACCGCGATGACCCGGGCCCGGGAGCCGACCTCATCCAGGGCGCGACGCGCCATCATCGCCATCGTGGGCCCGATCTTGCCACCGGCACCCAACAACAGAACGTCACCCCCGACGGCCTCAAGGGCCCGCCCCACACCCGGCAGCGGCGTGGCAAGCTGGTCCTCCAGGTCCGCCTCGGTGGCCGGGTGCGGCGCCGCCGGGGGCGATGCGATCATGATGTGTACTCCTCAGTTGGTCGTGGTGTGGGGGAGGCGCAGCGGTCCTACCGCTGCGGTGGCCGGCTCGCCGGATGAGGGCGGGGCCTCACCGGCTGTGATTCAGGTAGGCGATACCCAGCGCGTGGGATCCCTGCGACGGCTCCAGGGGCTCGGCCTCATACACCCGCAGGACCTGATCGTGGATCTCCGGCTCCAGGTCCGCCAGCATCAGCCACCGAGCGGACTGAACGGCCTGGGCCGGGAGCGCTTCGACCTCCCCGTTCACGCGGAACCACACCGAGTCGGGTTCGTTGACCACGTTCTGCACGAACGTGCTGGCGAAGAGCTCGCGATCCTGGCTCAGGTCCGCGATGCCGGCGTCGTGGGTGGCCTGGATGAACTCCAGCGTGATCGCGCCGTGGCTGATGTCCTCCCAGCTGCGCACCGCCCCGTAGAACGGGGTGTACGTGGACACGTCGTCCTCGCGGGAGTAGCCGTTGTAGATGTGGGAGTGCACCGGCCAGTACGGCCAGACGTAGGCCCCGTCCTGCACCTGCAACGACGCTCGTAGGCTGCGCAGCATCGCTTCGACGTTGCGGCGGTACTGGGTATTGTCCACGACCCGGGTCAACTCGGCGAACGTGGCACCCAGGGCGTGGGACTGGTTCAGCGGCTGGATCGTGCCGTCGAAGGGGACCGGCGCTTCGCGCGGCCAGCGGAAGTCGCCGTAGCCGCGTTCGTCGATGTGGAAGTCGTCCTCGTGGTGCCGCAACGCCTTCATCACGAAGGCCAACAGGTGGCCGGCCACGCCGTTGCGGGTCCCGGGGATCCCTGGGTCGGTGCGCACCATGCGCACGTACCGGGCCAGCGGGTAGATCACCATGCCGGTGTGCACCGGGAAGGCGTAGAACTGGGGCTCGAACGCCACCGTACCCTCGGCCAGGGTGCGGTCGGTTCCGCTGTCGGCGCTGTGGTCGACCGCGGTCCAGCGGGCGCCGGGGGCGTAGGCCTCGCCGACGGCGTCGACGACGTAGTCGGAGGCGGTGGGATCGAGGGTGAGACCGGTCAGCTCGACGGTCGAGGACGGGTGGGACAGGATGAGATCGAACCTGTCCGCATCCACCCGGCGCACCGTCGCGGTGGCGTTCACGGAGGTGCCGCCGGCCCAGCGCACCTGGATGCCGGGTGAGCCATCCTCCAGGTGCAGTTCACCATGGCCGGCGGTGTAGTTGCCCCCGGCACGCCACACCGGCCCGGAGCGCCCGGAGTAGTCGCTGACGCCGCGTGCCTCATCGGTCGAGTCCATGACGTGCCGGGCGCGCTCCTCGAACCTGTCCAGGTAACGGCCCTCACCCGTGGCCTCGAACATCAGGAGCAACCCGAGCAGGTAGTAGGACTCGCCCCAGGCATACAGTCCGGCCTCGTTGTGCTCGGCGCCGAGGTCCAGGTAGGCCTGCTCGGCGACCGCGAAGGCCTCCGGCGAGGTGTAGTCGAGCGTGGCCAGCGGGGAAGGTGCCCCGAATGCGGTGTCGGTACGACCGAGTAGTGCCAGGGCTAGTGTCGAGGCGCTCCCGGCGAGCAGCGTACGGCGGTTGAGTGTGGGGAGGGTGGTCATCATTGGCCCTTCATTACGACAGTCCGAATGTCCCGATAGAGTAGCGCACTAATAAGCGCCGGACTAGGGGCAATCCCGGGTCAGGCCGACGGGTCGACCGGGGCGGGCCGCACCGGCCGGCCGGTTCGACCGGACTCGTACACGGCCTCGATGAAGGCGAGGGCATTGCGCGCCTGCTCCGCGGTCACCAGCGGCGGCTTCTCGCCGCGGAGGGCAGACAGGAAGTCGAGCAACTGCAGTCGTTGCTGGTGCTCAACTTCTGAGTGCCTGGCTTCCTCGCCCACTCGTGGCGCGAATTCGACGTCCTGCGGACCGTCGATCGTGGCGAAATGCGTGATCTGTTCGTCCAGGGTGACCACGCTGCCCCGATCGCCCATGATGGCCATGCGGATGGGTGGCGGCGCGTTGGCTGCGGTGGTGGCCAAGAAGGTCAGCAAGGCGCCGCTGGCGAGCCGTGCGGTGATGGTGACGGTGTCCTCGACCTTGATGCGCTCATGCGCGAGTCGGCCGGTGTGTGCGTAGACCTCCTCCACATCACCGAGCAACCAGAGGGCCAGATCCACCAGGTGCACTCCCTGATTCATCAAGGCACCACCGCCGTCCATCGCCCACGTGCCCCGCCAGCCGGCGGAGTCGTAGTAGGCCTGGGTGCGCCACAGCGGCACCTCCACGGTCGCCGAGGTCACTCGGCCGAGCCCGCCGGACTCCAGGAGGCGTTTGATGAACCCGTTGGCATCGGCGAACCGGCGCTGGCTCGCCACGGACAGCACGGTGCCCGCTGCGCGGCTAGCCCGCAGAATCTCATCGGCCGCAGCGACTTTGACCTCGATCGGCTTCTCCAGCAGGACATGCTTGCCGGCGTCCAGGGCCGCGATCGTCAGGTCCCGATGCAGCCCTGAGGGAACGGCGATGATGACGGCATCCAGCCCGTCCTGACCGAGCAGCTCCTGCAACTCGGTGCACCCGGGAACGCCGTGGGCGCGCGCAAAGTCCGCCGTCACGGCGCCGTCGGCATCATGGACGCCCACCAGTCGTGCCGGGATGGCGGGGTCGGCGAGGCGTTCGACGTGCTGGCTCCCGATGATCCCCAGACCGACGACGCCGATCCCGGGCTCGGCGCCCGGGCCGCGGGTGCCCATCTACACCTGCTCGGCGATGGCGGAGAGGATGGCCACCGGGGTAAGGAGTTGCTCAGGGCTCAGCGGAGCGCGTCCCTGCCCGATGGCGGTGACGAAGTGATCCAGCGTGGCGGCGTTGTAGTCCGGGCCGAGGGTGAGGTTGTGCGCAAGGGCCCCACGGGTGTGCACGGCCGTGGCGTGGAACGGTGCCTGACCGCCGTCGGACGGCGTGACGAAGGTGAACGTGACCATTCGGCCGTCGATGGTGGTGCTGGCCCGGACGAGGTCGCCGTGCCGCTCCGCCTGGACGGTGACGTCACCGGGCCGCACGACGGGGTTGCCGAGGATCTCCAGTGCCGTCTCCACGTGATGGATGCCGTAGAAGAAGAGACCCGCGTACTCGCTGTCCGGATCGGCTGGGCCGGCGACGTGCAGGTGTCGCAGTTCGCCCCGATCGGCGGCGCCGGAGGTGAACTCGGCGATCTCCGGCACGAAGCGCAGCGCCGAGGCTGAGACCAGCGTCGATCCCGACTCCTCGGCCTGGTCCAGCATCGCGCGGGCATCGGTGACGGTGGTCGCCAACGGTTTGTCGACCAGGACGGGGATTCCGGCGCGCAGCAGCGGCTCCGTAGCCGGACGGTGCAGCCCCCCGTCCCGGTTGCACACGATCGCAGCATCGATGTGGCCGACGAGTTCGGACGGCTCGTCCACGATCACGTCGAGGCCGCCGTACTCGGCGAGATCGGCGTTGTGCTCACCCCGGCCCCCGGACAGCGCGACGGCCCGGTAGCCCGGGTGGCGCTGGTCCAGATTGAGGAAGCGGATGAAGTGCTTGACGTGAGAGTTCTCGGTACCGACGAAGCCGACGCGCATCATGGGTGTTGCCTTCCTGCAGGGGAACGGTCCGATGCCAGTCTGTTCTGCAAGCGATTGCACGTCAAGAGTTCTTGCAACCGGTTGCGAGAACTTCGGAGCCGTCGTAGGTTTGAGGGCCCACACACACCGAACCCGCGGGAGCATCGATGCAGGAACCGGTCGGCGTAGGGGTGCTTGGTCTGGGCACCATCGGCACCAGTCACGCACGCGCCCTTCGTGAGTTGTCCACCCAGGCACGTCTGGTCGCCTTCAGCGGCGGAGATCAGCAACGCGCTGCCGACGCGGGATGGCCGCAGGCCACCCAGGTCGCGCCGGATGATCTTTGGCAGACCGAGGGTGTCGACGTCATCGCGATCTGCTCGCCGAGTGATCGGCACGCAGAGCAGGCGCTCGCGGCGCTGCGTGCGGGCAAGCACGTTCTGGTGGAGAAACCACTGGCGCTGACGGTTGCCGAGGCGGAGCAGATCGTCGCGCTGGCCGCCGAGCGGGGCCTGGTGCTCTCGGTGATGTCCCAGCGCCGCCTCGAACCGGAGTACGCCACGGTGAAGAGGATGCTCGCCGCCGGTGAACTCGGCGCCGTCCGGCTGGCCACGACGCATGTGCATTGGTGGCGCGATGAGGAGTACTACGCCGCTGCGCCGTGGCGCTCCCTGATGGACGCCGGCGGCGGGTCGATGATGAACCAAGGGGTCCACAACGTGGACCTGCTGAACTGGCTATGCGGCCCGGTGGAGCAGGTCACGGCGCAGTTCGGGACGCTGGGACACCAGATGGATGCTGAGGACACCACGGTGGCGACGGCACGGTTCGCCGGAGGAGCGCTGGGAATGATCAGCACCTCGACGGCGACCCCACCAGGCGCCCCGGCAACAGTGACCCTCCACCTGGACCGCGGCACGATCGAGCTCGGACAGGGGCAGGTGCACCGCTGGGAGATCGACGTGCCGTTGCCCGAGTTCGCCCAGGACGACGCCGGTGCGGCCAGTGGGATGTCCGACCCCTCGGCGATCGGGGTGGCCGGTCACGTGAGCCAGTGGCGTGACGTGCTGGAATCGATCCGAGACGGACGCACGCCCGCGATCAGCGGCAGGGACGGTGCCGATACCGTTCGGCTGATCAGCGCGATCTACGAATCCGCCCGGACCGGGCGCGCGGTCCGTCCGCAGGAACTGACATGAGGGTGGCGATCCTGGGCGCGGCCCACCCGCACGTCGATTACGCCCTGCAGGAGGTGCAGCACCGTCCGGACCTGCAGTTGGTGGGCGCGGCTGAAGCCGACCCGCAGATGCGCGAGGCGTTCCTTGCCGATCTTGGCGATGTTCCGGTGTTCGCCTCGGTACAGGATCTGGTGGCAGAGCTCGACGTCGACGTCGCGCTGGTCGCGGGCATCTATTCCGAACGTGCCGACGCCGTGCTGGCTGCCCTGGGAGCCGGCGCCCACGTGCTGGCCGACAAACCTTTGTGCACTTCGCTGGAGGACCTGGAGCGGATCGAGGAGGCGGTGCGAGGCAGCGGGAAGCACGTCTCGGTGGTGTTCGAGAAGCGCTTCTATCCGGCGACCCTTGCGTTGCGGGAGTTGATCGAGGAGGGCGCACTCGGGCAACTCGCCCTCGTCGCCAGCACCGGTCCGCACAAACTGCGTCAGCAAAGTCGTCCGGACTGGTTCCTGGATCCCGTTCGCTACGGTGGGATCGCTGCGGACCTGCCGGTGCACGACATCGACCTGGTGCTCTCCCTGACCGGCGCAACGAGTGGCTCGGTAAGCGCGGTGACCGGCAACGCCCGGGCCGCGGATCATCCCGGTTTCGACGACCACGTGGCGGTGCTGCTCCACGCCGGCGGGGTGGCCGCCACCATCGAGGCGAACTGGCTCGGACCGGAGGCCGCCGATGTCCACGGGCACTATCGGATGCGCATCGCGGGTTCGGAAGGGACTGCGGAACTGGACTGGGCCTACCACTCGTTGCAGGTCACCACCCATGAACGCCGAACCTGGGATGTCCCGTTGGGTCAGCCACGGCGTCCGGCGCAGTACTTCTTCGACGCGATCGACGCCGGCGTGGAACCCGAGGTGAGCACGGCCAGTAGCCTGCTGGCCACGAAGGTGGCGCTGCTCGCGCAGCGCAGTGCGGGCGCCGGTGGTCGCCAACAGTCCTGGTGAGGTCCTGTGGCGTGTGGCCGGGACGATGTGCCGAAGGCGTTACGGTGAACCTCGATCACCCTGAGGTGCTCGGCCGGTACGGAGGAGGCCCGGAATGCGGCGTGTGACGATCTACTCGATCGCCGACGCACTGGGCATCTCCGCCTCGACCGTCTCCCGCGCGTTCTCCCGCCCGGACCTGGTCAAGGCCAGTGTGCGCGAGGAGGTTCTGGCGAAGGCGCAGGAACTCGGCTACTCGCCGAACCGGGCTGCCCGGGGATTGGCCACCGGTCGTACCGGTGTGCTGGGCCTGCTGGTACCCGACATCACCAACCCGTTCTTCCCGCCGATGGTCCGGGCTGTGCAGCGAGCCTCGGCGCACCACGATGCCGAGGTGCTGTTGATCGACTCCGAGCGGAGCGAGACGATGGAGGAGGATCTGCTGCGCAGGATCCGGCCGCAGGTGGATGGTCTGGTGATCGTCTCGCCGCGCCTTCCCACCTCCCGGTTGCGGGCGATGCTCACCGGCATCCCGAGCGTGGTGGTCAATCGCGCGGTGCGCGGGCTGCCCTCCGTGGTCTGCGACAACACCAGGGCCCTCCAGCAGGCCGCTGAGCATCTTCACGGGCTCGGCCATCGCCGGCTGGCGCTGGTACGCGGGCCCCGGCGCTCCTGGGCGGCGGAGCAGCGTGCGAAGGCGATCCGGGAGTGGACGCGGCCACGGGAGGTGGACCTGGTCGAACTGGGACCGTTCGAGGCGCAGTTCGAGGCGGGGCGGACCGCTGCCGGGGATCTGGTGGACAGTGGCGCCACAGCGGCCTTCGCTTTCGATGACCTGATGGCCGCCGGCATGATCGCCGGTCTGAACGACCGGGGGGAGCAGGTGCCCGCCGATCGCAGCATCGTGGGCTGTGACGATGTGCTGTTGGCCCGCACTATGACCCCGGGGCTGACCACGGTCAGCGCACCGTTCGTGGACCTGGGACGGCACGCAGTGGACATGCTCCACCTGCTCATCACCGGCGCCAAACCCAGCACCGTGACGCTGCACGGTGAACTGGAGGTCCGGGGAACGGTGGGCGCTGTTCGGCGTCAGTGACCGGGACCGGACAACTCGATGATCTGCATGAGGTTCCGGGTGATGTGGAACGGATCCTTGACCGGGAGGGTCACAACCTGATCCAGCGGGCGGCCGGTGACGTCCCGGATCTGAATCCACTCCGCGCCGTGCTCACCCCCGGGGAAGGTGCGAATCGTGTAGTCCCAGATGCGGTCGAACCAGGCCCCGGCCCCGGCGTCGGCGTACCTGTGCGCGGCGATCGCCGTGGTAGCCGCTGCTTCGGAGTGCACCCACCACAGCTTCACCGCCCACGTGTCCCGCACCAGGATCTCGTATTCAGTGCCGGTGACCGTGCCGGTGGGTTGATACGGGCCGCTGGCATCGGTGAATCGGAACAGCCCACCGTGTTCGGCGTCCCAGGCCGACTCACAAAGCGCCGAGATCGAAGCGAGCAACGGTGCGCGGTCGCGGGCGTCATCGAGCAGTTCCAGCGACTCCAGGATCATCCAGAGGCCTTCGATGGCATGACCCGGGATGCGATGCCGGTTCACCAGCGTCCGGGGGTCGGGACCGACCATCTCGGTGAAGGTGCCGTCCGGGAGGCGATGGGAGAGGGCATCATCGACGGCCTGGCCGAGTTGGGCGTCCAGGTGACCGTGCTGGCCGATCACCCTCGCGGCCTGGCCGGCCACCAGCAGGGCGTTGACCAGCAGCATCTTCGGACCGAAGGCACTGTAACCAGGCGGTACCTGGTACGGCGGGGTGGGGGCGGCGCCGGCCAGATGGTCCGCGCGCGCCCGGTCCAGGATGGGTAGGGCCTGGTCGAGCCAGCGTGGTTCACCGGTCTGACGGGCCAACTCCGTCTGACCCAGCGACACGAACCAGTCGGCGTAGATGCTGCGATCGGGCTGCCCGGGTGTCTGTGGTGCGCCTCCGTCACGTCCGACGACGTACCGGGTGGTGTGATCGTCCGTGATGACGTGGTCGATCAGGAACTGGGCTCCTTGTTGCGCCAGGCGCAGCAACTCTTCGGCGTCGACGTCGAGCAGTCCGCGCCGCCCCAGATCCGCAGCGCGTGCCAGGAGCCACACGAACCGGCCCTGTGACCACGCGAACTTGTCGGTGGAGACCAAGGTCCGCCCACGGTTGTCGAAACACGTGAAGAATCCGCCGTGCCGGTCATCGACGCCTCGCTCCAGCCAGAAGGGCAGGATGACGGTCTCTAGTTGTACCCAGCCAGGACGTTGGTGACACTCGGCTGATCGGGGGTAGGCCGCCGAGTGCGCTGTGGCGGCGTTCAGTGTTGTAGGTGTGCAGCCAGGGCGCAAGGGCGTTGCGGCGGGCCTGGTTGCTGGTGAAGAGGTGGCGGTAGGCCCACTCGGTCTGCAGGGTGCGGTTGAACCGCTCCACCTTGCCGTTTTGCCAGGGGCAGTGGGGTCGGATGAACTTCTGCACCGCCCCGAGGTCAGCGACCGCGTCGATGAAGGCACGGCCGTGGCGGTAGGCGAAGGCGTTGTCAGTCATCACCCGCTCGATCCCCACGATGCCCATGGCGGCGAAGTAGTCTGCCGCCCGGGCCAGGAAAGCGGCGCAGGTGGTGGCTTTCTCATCGTCGTGGATCTCGGAGTAGGCCAGGCGGGTGTGGTCATCGACCATGGAGTGGACATAGTCATAGCCGATGCGCCGGGTCTTGTCCTTGGTCTTGTTCGCAGCGGCTCGCCCGTGGGCGCGCCAGCCGCCACCGTGGGGGATCTTGCCCAGTTTCTTCACATCCACGTGGACCAGCTCCCCGGGCCGGTCGCGCTCATATCGGGTCGCGGTGGCCTTGGAGGCGCGGATCTGCTCACCGGTCATCGGGTCCAACTCCCGCAGGTAGGGCACCTGCGCCCGGCGCAGCACCCTGGCCACGGTACGGGCCGGCACGCCCAGTTCGGCGCCGATCCAGTCTGGCCCGCGACGGTACTTGCCTCGACAGGCCAGGATCTGCTCGGCCACCCGGGCCGGGATTGCTCGTGGGCTGTGATGGGGGCGGCTGGAGCGCTCGGCCAGACCATCTGGGCCGTAGGCGTCGTAGCGCTTGAGCCAGCGGTGGGCACACTGACGAGAGATCCCCATCGCCTTGGCAGCATGGGCCACCGCCCACCCTTCCTCGCGCACTCGCTGGACCACCAACCGGCGGCCGTGGACGGTCAGGCGGGCATTACGGTGGGACATGAGGACCTCCGGGAAGTAGATGTGGACTGTCGACAAGCCACACCTCACCCGGAGGTCCTCCTCACGTCAACGAACCAAGCCGGCGAGTGTCACCAACGTCCTGGCTGGGTACA
>NZ_JBMPQA010000026.1:0-10758 GCF_049725055.1 Pseudactinotalea sp. Z1739
TGTCAAGGGACAGTGGGAACTGCCCAGGGGCGGTCGTGATGCCTGCCCGTTGACGGTCACGAGATCTGCCCGGTGATGGCCATGGGATCTGCCCAGGGTTGGCCATCACCGGCCCCGGGTGTCAGGTCAACGGGCTCACCCCCGCTCCTGATAGTGCCTGGGCCAGACGGATGGACTCGCCACTGGTCTGGCAGACGTGAGCGTGGTGCAGGAGCCTGTCGACCGTCGCGGTCGCGATGGTCTTGGGCATCAGCTCGTCAAACCCAGCCGGGTGCAGGTTCGAACTGATCGCCACCGAGCGTTTCTCATAGGCAGCATCGACCAGGCGGTAGAGGCCCTCGGCGGCTTCCTCGGCAACCGGCAGGAGTCCGATGTCGTCGACCACGACCAGATCCGCTCGCAGCACCCGGGCGATGGCCTTGGTGATGGTGTCATCGGCGCGGTGACGTCGTAGCAGGGCGCCCAGGTCCTCCAGGGTGAACCAGGAGACCCGCAGGCCCTGCTCGATGGCCTGCTGGCCGAGGGCTTCGAGGAAGAACGACTTGCCGGTGCCCGAGGGCCCGTAGATGACGAGGTTCTCCTTGCGCCCGACCCACTCCAAGGTTCGCAGCGCCTGCTGGGTGGGTGCGGGGATGGAGGAGGCTGCGGTGTCCCAGGCTTCGAAGGTCTTGCCGGTGGGGAACCCTGCCGCGGTGCGCCGGGTGGCAAGGGCGGCGCGGTCGCGGCCGGCGGCCTCCTCGCGCAGCAGTGCCCGTAGTACCTCGGCGGGTTCCCAGCGTTGGGCCGTGGCGGTGGCCAGTAACTGTGGGGCGTGGCCGCGGATATGGGGCAGGCGCAGCCGCCGCAGCATCGCCTCCAGGTCATCGGGCAACTGTGGGGCCGGTGGCACTCCCAGCGACGGGACGCCGGTGCGGCTCGTCGTGGCGCTCATCGGAGCACCACCTCTTCCTCGCCGATGGCCTCGTCGCCGGCGGCAGCGTCGTCGGTGGCGGCAACTTGCCCGCCCAGTGCCGCCCAGGCAGCGGTGCCCTGGGTCAGGGACCGTTCCTCGCTGGCGCGATGATGCTGGCTGCTGGTGCCGGTGGCGCGGTGGTTCAGGATGGAGGGCAGGTCGGCCTCGGCGAACCGGCCGTGGACGGCGGCGTGGCCCAGTGCCCAGTCGACCTGACCGGCCTCGAAGAGTTTGGCCAGTGCTACCGCCTCGGCCATCTTGACGCGCATCTTCGTGGTGCCCGCAGCGGCGGCCTCGGTCAGCCACAACCTGGCCCCGGGTCCCAGCGCCAAGAACTCCCTCTCGGCAGCGTTTCGGGGGCGTGGTTGGCGCTCCAGCGCGCCTTGCGGTGCGGGTGGGAAGTGCTCGTCGTTGATCTTCGGCGACCCTGGCGCGGCGCGCAGGTGACGGGCGACTTCCCGCGGTCCGGACTCCTGCAGGTGGACGATGACGACCTGCTGGTCGGCGCCGGTGCCGTAGGAGCGCACCCATACCATCTGTCCCAGCAACTGGTGCGGGACGGAGTACTGCCCGCCGTCGTAGGTCACCATCGGGGTGGTGGCCGGGACCTTCCTCGTAGTGCCGAACGCCACCGTGTGAGGAACTGGCGGTAGCGCGTGCAGCCGGGTGCGTTCCTCGGCCAGCATCTGGTCCGGGGCGCGGCGGGTGGTGCGATGAACGCGGGCGTTGACCTGCTCACCAAACCGCTCGCATGCCGCCTCCAGCTCGGCGAATGAGCCATACTCGCCCAAGAGGTTCGCCTCGGTGGGCACCAGGTCGGCCTTGGCGATCTTCACCGCGTTCTCCGTGCCGCCCTTGCTCGCGGGGTCTGCCGGCTGGCAAGTCAGCACGGTGACGCCGTAGTGACGAGACCAGGCCACCATCTGCGGATTCCGTACCGCCATACCGGCCACGTGCTCCACGGTGACGGTCTTCTCGTTGTCGGTCAGCACGTAGGTGGGGGCGCCGCCCAGTCGGCGGAAGACCGTGTCCAGCGCGGCGAACACGCTGGGGAAGGTCTTGTCCAGCAGCGGGACCACCACCCGGAACCGTGACCAAGCCAACCACGCGCACAACAACACCGTCTTCGCGCCGTCGATCACCGGCCCATCGCCGAAGTCGTACTGTAACCACAGCCCCGGCTCGGTGACCCAGGGCCGGTGCACCCGGGCGTTACCCAACTTGTAGGACCGGCGCACCGCCGCCACGGCGCGTCGGGTAGTGCGCTCCGAGCCCTCATAGCCCATCGCAATGAGCTTGTCGTGGGCGACGTCAGCGCGGACCTTGCCGCGGCTATGCTCCATCCACTCCTCGACCTTGGGCAGGAACGCATCGATCAACTGCGCCCGGGCCACCGGCCGGTCACTCAACGCCCCGGCATCGCGGGCCCGCACGTACCGGGCCACCGTGTGGTGAGAAACCCCGGCCAGCACTCCGGCGTCTCGATAGGACTGTGTCAGGTCGAACGCTTCTAGAATTTCCATGATCTCCTCGGCAGACTTCATGTAACCCTCCTGGGGGCGATAGGCGCTTCAGCACCGCTATCGCACCCCAGGAGGGGCCCCAACCGCCGCAAGCAGCGCGGGGCGCAATGTCGTGTCGGGCAGATCCCATGACCGTCAGCGGGCAGTTCTCACGTCCGCCACCGGGCAACTATCTGGCCGTCTCCGGGCAGTCTGCCGTGGCCGCTGACACTCTGGCGTGGTCATGACTTCCCCTCGTCGAAAATCTTCATCTATACCCCTACAAGGTATCTCTGCTGGGTGCAAAGGGGCCGAGGTGCGGCTGATCTTCATGGGTTCTTCATGAGAAGTTACCGATTGGCGGGATCAGGCGGTCGATGACTTCGGTGGTACGTGGTCTGGGACCAGTCCGACTGGGGTAGCGACTACCCCTCAATGTGGTTCGAGCCGGTCCAGATCCTCAAAGAGGCAACCTTGCGCTTGCACTGATGCACCACAGCCTGTGAACCGTCGGGTGGCACATAAGCGCGAGTCCCTGTCCTTGAGGCTTGGCAAGAACGGCTGTGCCGTGACGCAACTGATTGGTCAAGACCTCCGGCCTGTGATCGCGCTGTGCGCAGGACCTGTGCGCGTCGTCAGTTGGCGATCACCTTGTTTCCACAACGGCCATCATGCCGGCGTCTTCGTGGTCGAGGATGTGACAGTGGTAGACGCTGCGACCTGGGTGGCGGGTGAAGTCGACCAGCACACGGACCTGCCCTTGGGCGGGGACGTTGACGACGTCGCGCCAGGACGGTTGGTCAACTGGCTCTCCGTTGTCCTCGATGAGTTGCATGGGCCAGACGTGGAGGTGGAATGGGTGGTCCATCGGGGTGGGATTGGCGATGGTCCATTCCTCCACCGCACCGGCTGTGACGCGCTGGTCCACCCGGTTCGCGTCGAAGGCTCGGCCATCGAACCCGAGGTCCATCATGTCGCCCATTCCGCCGGGCCCCATCATCCTTCCGCCCATGCTCATGGTGAAGGCAATCTCCCGTCGGCGGTCTACGGTCCGCTCGCGTAGATCCAGGTCCACCGGGCGCCCGGGCACCGAGCGGATAGTGCCCTCGTGCTGTCCGGCGACGGTGAGCGTGGCCAGGGTGACAGGGCCAGACATGCCTGCGCCCATCATGCCCATCCCGCCGCGGTCGTAGCCGAGCGCGCGGAACTCGCTGGTCCCGTTGCGCATGGTCACGAGCAGGTCCGCGCGGTTGCCAGGGGCTAGCACGACATCCGCCACCATTCGGGGCGTCGGCTCGTGACCGCCGTCGATGCCGAGCAGTTCCAGGGCTTGCCCGGGCAGGGCCAGGCGCAGGTAGCGGGAGGTGCAGGCGTTGATCACTCGCCACCGTTCCCGCTCACCGGGCCGGGCGGCCAGGCGTGGCTGGTGCTGGCCGTTGACCAGGACCAGGTCTCCTTCGCGGCCCATCATCACCTCCTGAGCCGATACGGGTGCGATCTCTCCGTCGGCGGTCAGGGAGATATCGGAGATGATGAGGACACGTTCCGAACTGACCGGGATCTCATCTCCGGTGACGATGATGGCCCCGTACAGGCCGCTGAAGATCTGCTCGGCCACCGTGCCGTGCCGGTGGGGGTGGTACCAGAACACCCCGGTGGGGTGATCTGGTGGCAGGTCGATGCGGTAGTCGAAATTCTCGCCCGGCTCGATACTGATGAACGGGTTATCTCCGTTGTCCTGCGGGGAGACCACCAACCCATGGGTATGTAGGTTCGTCGGTGTGTCGAGTTCGTTGCGCAGGCGTACTTCGATGCGGTCCCCGGGCCGAACCTGCCAGGTCTGCCCCGGGAGGGTGCCGTTGTAGGTCAGCACCTTTGCCTGCCGCCCGGCGATCTCGGTCACCTGGGCTGCGGGCACGAGATCCACGCGCAGCAGACCGTCCCGGCTGGCAACCAGTTCCGGCTCCACCAACTCTGCGGCCGCGCCAGCACGTCCTGCGGCTGGAGCCAGCGGGACGCCTCCGGGATCAGTCCACGGCAGACCGGTTTGAGACAAACCCACCCCGCCGACCACAACACCGAGCGATCCGGCTACTCCTAGTTGGAGCGCCTGGCGGCGCGTGATCGGTTCCACGTCTAATTCTCTAAGTTCTCATCGAGTCGCCGCCGCCGCTCGTCGTACTCCATGGCGTCGATCTCGCCCCGAGCGTACCTCTCATCAAGGATCTCACGCGCTCGACCACGTCGGGCCCGGCCCGGGTCCGACCGATGGCGACGACCACCCAGACCTCCGACCAGCGCCACCCCCAGCACCGCGATGCCGATCACCAACAGGACCAAGAAAATCCAGCCCCAACCCATTCCCCACGATCCCATGTGGCGCCAGTCCACAATCACACCTCCGCTGTGGTTCGCCGCCTCCGGTTTCCAGAGAGGTCCAGCTCCCCGATCACTCTTGCCTCACGGCGTCGAGCATCTGTTCCATCTCGGCGATCTCGGCTTGTTGGTCATCGATGATCTTCTGAGCCAACTCCAGCGCCTGGGGGTTCTCCCCGCCGTCGAGCTCGGCCTGGGCCATGTCCACCGCGCCGCGGTGGTGAGCGATCATCAGTTCCAGGAACCGCTGGTCGAACTCGGCGCCGGATAGGGACTCCAGTTCGGCCATGGCCTCCTCCTGGCTCATGCCTTCCATGTCCATGCCATGGTCCATACCCTCCATGCCACCCGCCGGGGAGGTCTCCTCCCCCCAGGTTTCGAGCCAGGAGGTCATCTGTTTGATCTCCGGGTCCTGCGCGGCGGAGATCCGCTCCCCGATGGAACGCACCTCTTCGCTGTCAGCCTGCTCCTGGGCCAGGTCAGCCATCTCGATGGCACCCTCATGGTGGATGATCATCATCTGCGCGAACATCGTGTCTTCGTCGTTATGCATGCCCTCTCCTTCCGTCTGCGAGGTGTTGTTGGTTGTCTCCTCCGCAGCCGGCTCATCCGGCGTGCCCTCCCCTCCGTCAACGCACGCGGCGAGGGAGAGAGTCAGAGCGATCCCGCCGGCAACGGCCGCGAGTCGGGTCCTGCGTGTCACGGGGTTCTCCATCTGCTGAAAGTCGGCGACGAGCAACGTAGGCCCAGCCGCAGCCGGCAGACCTTTCGTCCGCGGCTAAAGGAGCCTAACCACGCACGACGCACCGACACCAAGGCCCGAGCGGCCTCACGGGGATTCTTCATCGAGTCTTCATCCCCTTTACCTGCTTCGGCCCGGTGGGCGCAAGGGCTGAGTCGTTAAGGCGTGAGGCCGTTGTGGGCAGGGCTGTTCAGCCTGTTCCCCGGTAGTTGCCAATGCCCTGCGAGCGGGTGGTTGGGTCAAGGGGGCGCGGTAGCGCTCGCGTAGCGACGCCGTAGGCGCCCTTGAGGCGGCCGCCCGGGAGCAGATCATGATGGCCTTCGGGGGGCAGGATGCTGGGAGTGGAACTGGTCCACGGTTGCAGGCAAAGGGGTCAGGGGGCCTCCTGGTCGTTGGTGGTCTTCGGTGTGATCGATGGTGTGGTTACCTGGGGGTGCGGATCTGGTTCGGGCCGAAGCATCCAGCCTTACCTAGGTCCGCGGAGCCCTTCCTGGCTCCGGTGACATGATGATGGATTGGGTGTCTCCCGCCAGCGGGAGACGCGGCCGCTCAGTCTTTTGAGGCCGTCCGCATAGTCCCTGCGCGGCAGGGACGTCAAGCAAGGCGGACAGGGGGCTTGCTGGAGCTGGCCGCGTGGGCACATCGGTTTGATGATGGCGCCACTGCCCGTACCGATCCTCACTCGCCAGTGACCACACCGCTGCTCACACCCGGGTGAAGGCGTCGTCGCCGAGTTCGGAGAGGATGTGGCAGGCCCGTCGAGTGATCTTGCGGGCTTCCGACAGCGCCGCGCGTTTGCCGTCAATACGGTCCTTGACCTGGGCGTAGTAGCCGTGGTCCGGGGCGCTGACCCGAGCGTGAGTCTTACCGGCCTCATAGACACACCATCGCAACACCGGCGGACCTTGGCGAGACAGGTGTCCCGGTGAGCGCTTCCCGGCCGAGGAGTACACGGTGATGTCCAGCCCGGTGAAGCGGACCGCCTTACGGGTCGAGGAGAACCGATCCGCACCCGCGAGCCAGCAGGTCAGCGCCAGCGCGGTGACCTGCCCGACCCCATAGATCGAATCGGCCAACACCTTCGAGCCCTTGAGGTGGCGGGCGATACCACCCAACTGTCGACGCAGTTGGTCCAGGTGTGCCTCAGTAGCCTCGAGCATCTCGGTCCCGGTCCCGACCTGGACCTTGCCTACGGCCGAGAGTTGGGCTGCGGCGATCTCGGTCAGCCGCCGGCGACCCTCCCAGGTGCTCAGCCCTGCCTCACCGAGCCCGGTGGCGCCCTGATGGAACAACACCGCATGGATGCGCTGGACCCAGGCGGTGTGCTCACGCCGTAGGTCGTGGTACAACTCCAGCAACGCCCGATACTCCAAGATCTGGCTCGGGGGGATATAGCACTCGGGCAGCCGGTCATCGGTGAGTAGTTCCCGGATCAGCCGCGCGTCGGCCCGGTCGGTCTTCGCGCGACGCTTGGGCCCGCGCGCCGCCGCGGTCTCGGCCGGCTCAGCCAAGTGCGCCCGCACCCCCGCCCGGGTCAGTTCCTCGACCACATATCGCCACCCGGTGCAGCCCTCGGTAGCGAACTCAACATCGTCGCGACCGGCGAACCGTTCCAGCCACGACCTCAGCCGGGATCGATCGGCCGGGACGATCTGCCCGGTCTGAACCTCACCGGTGAGCGTATCGAGATAGTCGAAGGTGATCTGCTTTCGGTGGACATCGAGTCCGCCTATGATGGACATTGGGACCTCCTCAAGCTCCAAAGACACCACGTTGTCGAACGCAGTCTCTGCTGACACCAGCAATCATCCTGCGTCTGAGCTGAGGAGGCCCCGCCATTCACCCCCAGTCCACCGAGGCCCACCCGGCTCAACCAGCCACCTAGGCCGGATGCATGTCATCTTTGTCAGGGCAGGGGCGGGAGTGGGTCGGCAAGCGGGACTGGGTGAAGGTCAAGCATCGCGAAACCCGTGAGGTGATCTGCGGTGCGATCACCGGCACACTCACTCAGCCCGAACCCTCGTGGCGGGCCTACCGGTGGGAGACGAATTTCGCATCGTTGGGAGGACCACTGCCCTGCGACCTGAACAACGTCGCGCCTTGGTGCCCGTACTGAGCATCCCGGCCGGCGCCCACCCGTGGCCCACCGAGGTGACTCCTTCGTTCATTGACCGCTTCATCAAGGATCGAAAGCCTGTCCGGCCAACCCCGTCGAGCCGATCGTGGTCGAGCTCAGCGCTGATACCGCCTGGTCCGGGTCCTCTTTCGGCATCCGTTGAGGTTCATCCGCCACCGACCGGACATGAACCCACAGCAGGTGGCCGCTCAATGAGTCCTCTTCCCCCACCGACAGCCCGGTAGCCCACCACTGACCCGCTCCCGTTCCATTGCCTGCGCATGGGTCTATAAAGACCCATCATCATTCGCCAGTGGAAGGAACGGCCCCCCAGGTGACCAGCAAGATCGAGCGCATCACCGTCAAACTCCCCGCCGGTTTCGACTGTCAGCGGCCACGGCAGACTGCCCGGAGACGGCCAGATAGTTGCCCGGTGGCGGACGTGAGAACTGCCCGCTGACGGTCATGGGATCTGCCCGACACGACATTGCGCCCCGCGCTGCTTGCGGCGGTTGGGGCCCCTCCTGGGGTGCGATAGCGGTGCTGAAGCGCCTATCGCCCCCAGGAGGGTTACATGAAGTCTGCCGAGGAGATCATGGAAATTCTAGAAGCGTTCGACCTGACACAGTCCTATCGAGACGCCGGAGTGCTGGCCGGGGTTTCTCACCACACGGTGGCCCGGTACGTGCGGGCCCGCGATGCCGGGGCGTTGAGTGACCGGCCGGTGGCCCGGGCGCAGTTGATCGATGCGTTCCTGCCCAAGGTCGAGGAGTGGATGGAGCATAGCCGCGGCAAGGTCCGCGCTGACGTCGCCCACGACAAGCTCATTGCGATGGGCTATGAGGGCTCGGAGCGCACTACCCGACGCGCCGTGGCGGCGGTGCGCCGGTCCTACAAGTTGGGTAACGCCCGGGTGCACCGGCCCTGGGTCACCGAGCCGGGGCTGTGGTTACAGTACGACTTCGGCGATGGGCCGGTGATCGACGGCGCGAAGACGGTGTTGTTGTGCGCGTGGTTGGCTTGGTCACGGTTCCGGGTGGTGGTCCCGCTGCTGGACAAGACCTTCCCCAGCGTGTTCGCCGCGCTGGACACGGTCTTCCGCCGACTGGGCGGCGCCCCCACCTACGTGCTGACCGACAACGAGAAGACCGTCACCGTGGAGCACGTGGCCGGTATGGCGGTACGGAATCCGCAGATGGTGGCCTGGTCTCGTCACTACGGCGTCACCGTGCTGACTTGCCAGCCGGCAGACCCCGCGAGCAAGGGCGGCACGGAGAACGCGGTGAAGATCGCCAAGGCCGACCTGGTGCCCACCGAGGCGAACCTCTTGGGCGAGTATGGCTCATTCGCCGAGCTGGAGGCGGCATGCGAGCGGTTTGGTGAGCAGGTCAACGCCCGCGTTCATCGCACCACCCGCCGCGCCCCGGACCAGATGCTGGCCGAGGAACGCACCCGGCTGCACGCGCTACCGCCAGTTCCTCACACGGTGGCGTTCGGCACTACGAGGAAGGTCCCGGCCACCACCCCGATGGTGACCTACGACGGCGGGCAGTACTCCGTCCCGCACCAGTTGCTGGGACAGATGGTATGGGTGCGCTCCTACGGCACCGGCGCCGACCAGCAGGTCGTCATCGTCCACCTGCAGGAGTCCGGACCGCGGGAAGTCGCCCGTCACCTGCGCGCCGCGCCAGGGTCGCCGAAGATCAACGACGAGCACTTCCCACCCGCACCGCAAGGCGCGCTGGAGCGCCAACCACGCCCCCGAAACGCTGCCGAGAGGGAGTTCTTGGCGCTGGGACCCGGGGCCAGGTTGTGGCTGACCGAGGCCGCCGCTGCGGGCACCACGAAGATGCGCGTCAAGATGGCCGAGGCGGTAGCACTGGCCAAACTCTTCGAGGCCGGTCAGGTCGACTGGGCACTGGGCCACGCCGCCGTCCACGGCCGGTTCGCCGAGGCCGACCTGCCCTCCATCCTGAACCACCGCGCCACCGGCACCAGCAGCCAGCATCATCGCGCCAGCGAGGAACGGTCCCTGACCCAGGGCACCGCTGCCTGGGCGGCACTGGGCGGGCAAGTTGCCGCCACCGACGACGCTGCCGCCGGCGACGAGGCCATCGGCGAGGAAGAGGTGGTGCTCCGATGAGCGCCACGACGAGCCGCACCGGCGTCCCGTCGCTGGGAGTGCCACCGGCCCCACAGTTGCCCGATGACCTGGAGGCGATGCTGCGGCGGCTGCGCCTGCCCCATATCCGCGGCCACGCCCCACAGTTACTGGCCACCGCCACGGCCCAACGCTGGGAACCCGCCGAGGTACTACGGGCACTGCTGCGCGAGGAGGCCGCCGGCCGCGACCGCGCCGCCCTTGCCACCCGGCGCACCGCGGCAGGGTTCCCCACCGGCAAGACCTTCGAAGCCTGGGACACCGCAGCCTCCTCCATCCCCGCACCCACCCAGCAGGCGCTGCGAACCTTGGAGTGGGTCGGGCGCAAGGAGAACCTCGTCATCTACGGGCCCTCGGGCACCGGCAAGTCGTTCTTCCTCGAAGCCCTCGGCCAGCAGGCCATCGAGCAGGGCCTGCGGGTCTCCTGGTTCACCCTGGAGGACCTGGGCGCCCTGCTACGACGTCACCGCGCCGATGACACCATCACCAAGGCCATCGCCCGGGTGCTGCGAGCGGATCTGGTCGTGGTCGACGACATCGGACTCCTGCCGGTTGCCGAGGAAGCCGCCGAGGGCCTCTACCGCCTGGTCGATGCTGCCTATGAGAAACGCTCGGTGGCGATCAGTTCGAACCTGCACCCGGCTGGGTTTGACGAGCTGATGCCCAAGACCATCGCGACCGCGACGGTCGACAGGCTCCTGCACCACGCTCACGTCTGCCAGACCAGTGGCGAGTCCATCCGTCTGGCCCAGGCACTATCAGGAGCGGGGGTGAGCCCGTTGACCTGACACCCGGGGCCGGTGATGGCCAACCCTGGGCAGATCCCATGGCCATCACCGGGCAGATCTCGTGACCGTCAACGGGCAGGCATCACGACCGCCCCTGGGCAGTTCCCACTGTCCCTTGACA
>NZ_JBMPQA010000027.1:0-4446 GCF_049725055.1 Pseudactinotalea sp. Z1739
CCTCGATCCACCGATGGGGCGATAAGGCGAGTTGATCTGGGCTGAGATGCTCGAAACGCTGCAAGGGCAGGGGTAAATCGCCGGTCTGTCCGGCTTTTCCACTTGGGGTTCCTTGGTCGTCGGTGCAGGAGTTGGCGCTCAGGTGGATGGTGCTCGGGCCGGCAGGACGTGGTCGTAAAGGTTCGTCCAGGCCTGGTGCCAGGGCCAGTTGGTTGGCAGATGTAGTCGCAGGCGCCGGGCTGAGGAGGCCACCCGGGCGGGGATGTTGATCAACTTGCGCCGGATCGTGGCGGTGTGGGCCCGGGCCAGGTCAGCGGCCCGGGTGGTCGTGGCGGCGGCGCGGGTGAGGTTGAAGGCCATAACCGCGCAGACCAGCCAGGCGGCGTTGGCGTTGAACACCCCTGAGGGCAGGTGCGCCAGCGGCCCGGCCTTCAGATCGGCGTGGACGTTTTCGATGATCGCGTGGGCCCGGTGGACCTGATCAGCAACCACAGTGTCGCGCTCGTCGGTGCTGCTGGTGGTGAAGAAGGCGTGGAAGCGCCACGTTTCGAACAGGGCGCCCTGCCCGGTGTCCTTCTTCGGGTTCAATTCTGGGATGCGGCGCACCACCAGACGCCCGGGGATGTGCTGGGCCTTCTTCTTGGAAGTGAAAGCGGTGTAGTCGATCTCAGCAACTTCAGCCCGTGAGATCCACTTGCCGGTAGCCTCATCGAAGATCGCCTCGGTGTACTTGATCGTCTCCCACGCCGACTCGGCGATGGCGGCGATGGCGCGCTTGATCGCCGGGTCCATCCGCACTGTGATCGACACCTGCGCTCCGGCCTTGTGGCAGGCGGCCACCAGTTCTTGGGAGTAGAACGCCGCATCGCCGCGCACCAGCACTGCCCGTCCGGCCAGATGGGTGCGCTTGATCAGCGCCAACGTATCGGTAGCCAGTCGCTGGGCCCCGCGGGGTGAGCCGGTGGAGCCCTTGCGGAGCCGCTGGGCGGCGATCACCGGGGAGAAGGAGGCGCCCGAGACGGTGGCCAGCAGTGCGTTCAGCCCGCGGACCCCGGAGTAGCCGAACCCCGCGCCCTGCTTGGCATAGCCGTGGACTTCGATGATGGTGTCATCGATATCGACCATCACCGGCCCGGTATCGGCGGCATCGCCGAGCAGGTCGGCGTGCTGGGCCAACTTGCCCAGGAACCGCGAGGCGATCGCATCGCCTTGGCGCACGTGCCCGAAGGTGAAGGACCGCAAGAACGACCCCAGGGTCGAAGGCGCGTAGGGGCGGGTGAAGATCTTGCCCATCGCCCCATGACGTAACAGGGCCATGTCATCGATACTGTCCGCCCCGGCGGCCATCGCGGCCACCAGCGAGGAGATCTTCGCACCAGCATTGGCACCCTTGTCACCAGCGATACTTAACCGCTCCTGCGCCAGAACACTCAGGTCGGCTTTACGGGCCAGGGCCATCAACGGCACCAGCCCAGCGGCCGACACGAGATTGGGGTCATGCTAGCGGACATGCCAACCTCCCTGTTGGCGGACACGAACTTCCCTGCTGACGGACAGTTGATCTCCCTGTCTGTGGCCCGTGGGATCGGCCCGTGTCGGTCCCGATGAAGGCGTCCCTCCGGGGTTTGCTCGAGGTTCTCGACACCTTGAGCAGGTTCCACCGGAGGGACGCATGAAGAAGTGTGACAGGGAGATCATGGAGATTCTCGAAGCGTTCGATGCCACAGAGAGTGCGTACTCGGCCGCGCAGTTGGCCGGGGTGGATGCCAAGACTGTGCGGCGCTATGTCGCTGCCCGCGACGCTGGCCGCCCGGTGACTGGGCCCTCACGGCGCCCACGGATGATCGACGAGCACCTGCCGAAGATCGAGGAGTGGGTCGAGCGCAGTGCGGGCAAGGTCCGCGCCGACGTCGTCCACGGCCGCCTCGTGGCGATGGGGTTCACCGGCACCGAGCGCACCACGCGCCGGGCCGTCGCGGAGGCGAAGGCGGCGTGGCGGGTGGGGAACCGGCGCACCTATCGGCCGTGGATCACCGAGCCGGGCCTGTGGTTGCAGTTCGATTGGGGCGAAGGACCGCGGGTCCCGGGTCCGGACGGGACGCTGCGGCGCACGTTGCTGTTCTGCGCGTGGCTGGCCTGGTCACGCTTCCGCGTGGTGATCCCGGTATGGGACCGGACCCTGCCCACGCTGATCGCCTGCCTGGACGCCACGCTGCGACGGATCGGCGGGGTGCCGACCTATGTGCTGACCGATAACGCCAGGACGGTGAGCATCGACCACGTCGCCGGCGTGGCGGTGCGTCACCCGCAGATCGTTGCGGCGGGGCGGCACTACGGCACCCAGGTCCACACCTGTGTCCCCTTCGACCCTGAGAGTAAGGGCGGCACGGAGTCCACCGTCCGGCTGGCGAAGGCCGACGTGGTGCCCACCGAGGCCAACCTGCGCCCCGAGTACGGCTCGTTCGCCGAGCTGGAGAGCGCGTGTGAGGAGTTCTGCGCCAAGGTCAACGGCCGCGTCCACCGCGAGTCCGCGCGGATCCCGGCCGAGGCGCTGGTCGAGGAGCGCCGGCGGCTTCATGCGCTGCCGGCCGCCCCGCACACGCTGGTGCTGGGCGAGACCAGGACGGTGAACACTGATCAGACGGTGCGCTACGGCTCGGTGCGCTACTCCACCCCGCCGGGCCTGGTCGGCGCCGAGGTCTGGGTCCGCGTCGCCGGCACTGAGCTCGTCCTGGTCGCCGACCTCGACGCCCTGCCCCGCCGTCCCGAGTGGGCCGGTGAGCGGCGCGGCCTGATCGAGGTGGCCCGCCACCGGCTCTCGACTCCGGGCAATCCGCGGATCGACCTGGCCCACTACCCCGACCATCCCCAGGACCCCACCGGTGCCCCGCGCCCGCCCCAGCCGCGGGCCCGCAGCGCCGCCGAGCGCGACTTCCTCGCCCTGGGCGACGGGGCCCGCGACTGGCTGATCGCGGCCTCGGCCGCCGGAGCGACACGCATCCGGGCCAAGATGGCCGCCGCGGTCGAGCTCGCCGCTCTGGTCGGCACCCCGGCTGTCGCGGCGGCCCTGACGGCAGCTGCGGCCGCGGGGCGCTTCGGTGAGGAGGACCTCACAGCCATCGTCGCCCATCAGGCAACCGCTGCCGCCACCGGTGACCTCGTCATGGCCGACGAAACGCACTCCGCCCAGCCCGGCACCGCCACCTGGGCCGGCTTCACGAGCAGCAAGGAGACCACCCGATGACCACCACCACGACAACGACAATGCCGGCGGTGCCGCCGCTGCCCGAGGACCTCACCGCCGTCCTCAAGCGCATGCGCATGCCCTACCTGCGCGCCGCCGCCCCCGAGGTCCTCGCGACGGCCAAAGCCCAGCGCTGGGACCCCACCGAGGTATTGCGCGTCCTGCTCGCCGAGGAGGCCCGCGGCCGTGACGAGGCCACCCGGGCCATGCGACGCAAGGCCGCCGGGCTCCCCGCCGGGAAGAGGTTCGAGTCTTGGCGCGAGGACGACTCCTCCATCCCGGTCCCGACGCAGTCGGCGCTAGCGACTCTGGAGTGGGTCCACCGCGCCGAGAACCTCGCCATCTCCGGACCGTCTGGGACGGGCAAGACGCACTTCGTTGAGGCACTGGCCCACAAGGTGATCGATGCCGGCATGCGCGTCTCGTGGTTCACCCTGGAGTCCCTCACCGCCGCGATCGGCAGGGCAGCCGTCGACGGCTCGGTCGCCAAGGTCATCAGCCGCATCACCCGCGCCGAGCTCATCGTCGTCGACGACATCGGCATGCTCCCTAGTGGGCAGGCCGCCGCCGAGGCCTTCTACCGCCTCGTCGACGCCACCTACGAACGCCGCAGCCTGGCCGTCACGAGCAACATCCACCCCGCCGGCTTCGACACCATCATGCCCAAGACCCTGGCCACCGCCGCCGTCGACCGGCTCCTGCACCACGCCCACGTCATCATCACCGAGGGCACCTCACTACGCCTCGCCGAGGCCACCGCCGGACGCGGGGTGGTCCCCTTGAACTGACCCCCACAGGGAGATCAGCTGTCCGCGGACAGGGAGATGAACTGTCCGCCTACAGGGAGGTCTCCTGTCCGCCCACGGGGAGGTCCCGCTGTCCCTTGACAGGTCATCGAACCTCGCCGAAACTACCGGCGACCTATGAGATAGTTGCATCTACGAGATGCCCTTCTTGCGTGGGATACGTGCCTTGAACAAGTCGTATTTTCCCAGGTCAGAGGGGCATTCTCGCTCTCACACGCCGGACCTGCGCCAGCTCACATCGGTGGATCCAGGCTTAGCCATCGCGCCGAGGGGCGGATGTAGTGGCAGCGCTGGTGGCCGTACGCCCTTCGGCCGCTGAGATGACGCAGCCACAGCGCCCATCGTCGCGCGGATCGGCCGCCACCTTCTCATCAAGGCCCGTGCCCTCACTCGGGC
>NZ_JBMPQA010000028.1:0-2945 GCF_049725055.1 Pseudactinotalea sp. Z1739
GGCTCTTCCGGTTTGAGGGTGCGTTGAGGGGCTGATCAGGCGGCGTGGTGGGCCTGGGAGCAGGTGGGCCTTGGGTGAGGATTGGAGGTGCTAACCAGTCCGATCCAAACACCCAAGGCCCGCGATGAAATCTACCTGCTCTGCCGCTGTTTCTGGTTGCCCTGTTGCTGATGTCATCTGTCGCACCGCGGAGTTGGACCTGATGATCACCGGGGCCAGCATCGACGCCGCAGACGTCACCATCATCCAGGCCCGACCGCGCCAGGGGTTGCCGTTCTGCCCGTCCTGCGGGGCCGAAGGGGTCCTGCGGGATCACGTGGTGCGGGTGCTGACCGACGTACCGGTGGCCGGCCATCCCACCAGGTTGCACGTGCGCCTGCCTCGCTATCGGTGCACCGGGACCCAGTGCCCGCAGCGGATCTTCCAGCAACGGCTGGACTGCGCCGCGGTGGGGGCCAAGACCACCAACCGGTGCACCCGGTGGATCCTGCAGCGCTTGGCGATCGACAAGATGAGCATCAGCGCCGTGGCCCGGGCCCTGGGACTGGGATGGGACCTGGTCAATAACCTCGCGGTCGATGCCGCCCGCACCCTGGTCTATGACGACCCGACCCACCTGCAAGGGGTGCGGATCTTGGGGGTCGATGAGCACAAGTGGAAACACGTGCGCGGCGGCGGTGAGGACTCGTATGTCACGATCCTGGTAGATCTGACCCCCACGATCGAGGGCACCGGGCCGGCGCGGCTGCTGGATGTGCAAGCAGGCCGTTCGGCGAAGGTACTCACCGACTGGTTGGCCGAGCACACCCAGGAGTTCCGCGACCGCATCGAGGTGGTCGGAGCTGTCAGATGGTGTGTGTAAGGGGTGTGGCTCCACACCCTGAAGGAGACACACTGTGACGATTGATTCCATGCCGAAGATGAGCGCCGAGGAGCGCGCTGAGCGTCGTAGGAAACAGGCCGAGTTGGCCGATGACCTCAAGGCCACCGGGGCCTTGGATGAGGTGTTCGCCCGGATCGATGCCGGGGAGCCGCTGACCGGCGACGGGGGCGTGCTGGGCGGGATGCTCAAGGCCGCCCTGGAACGGGGCCTGGAGGCCGAACTGAGCGAGCACGTGGGCTATGAAAAAGGTGCACCGGATGCCACCGACCACCCCAACTCCCGCAACGGGCACTACGCCAAAACGGTGACCAGTCAGGTCGGGGACATCGAACTGGCCATCCCACGGGACCGGGCCGGGACGTTCACACCGATGCTGGTTGGTAAGGGCCAGCGCCGCCTGGATGGGGTCGATGGAATGATCATCTCCCTATACGCCGGGGGGATGACGCTGCGCGATATCTCCCACCACCTGGCCTCCACTGTGGGGGTGGATATCAGTCACGAGACGATCAGCAAGGTGGTCGACTCCATCGGTGAGGAGGTGCTGGCCTGGCAGCGCCGCCCGCTGGAATCGCTCTACCCGGTGATCTATCTCGATGCGATCATGGTCAAGGTCAAAGACGGGTCCCACGTGGTCAACAAGGCCGCCCACATCGCCATCGGGGTGGACATGGACGGCATCCGCCACGTGCTGGGGATCTGGGTCCAGACCCACGAGGGCGCCAAGTTCTGGGCCCAGGTCTGTGCGGACCTGGCCAACCGCGGCGTGCGGGACGTGCTCATCGTGTGCTGCGATGGGCTCACCGGGTTTCCCGAGGCGATCGAGGCGACCTGGCCCCTGGCCACGGTCCAGACCTGCGTGGTCCACCTCATCCGAGCCGCTATGCGCTTTGTGTCCCACTCCGACCGCAAGCGTGTCGCCGCCGCGCTCAAGCCGGTCTACACCGCCCCCGGCGAGGACGCCGCGCTGGAGGCGCTGGAGGCCTTCGAGGCCGGCCCCTGGGGGGCGAAGTATCCCGCCGCGGCGCGCTCGTTCCGGGCCGCCTGGGACCGGTTCATCCCGTTCCTGGCCTTCCCGCCCGAACTGCGCCGGGTCATCTACACCACCAACGCGATCGAGTCGCTGAACTACCAACTGCGCAAGGTCACCAAGAACCGCGGCCACTTCCCCAACGACGCCGCCGTGGTCAAACTGCTGTGGCTAGCGATCTGCAACATCGAGGACAAGCGAGCACGAGAGCGCGAGAAGGAACGAGGCCTGCCCGGCGCCCAGCGTCGAGCTCCCGGACGGCTGATCGAAGGCTCGGTGACCACGAACTGGAAGGCCGCCCTGGGCCAACTCGCCCTGATCTACCCTGAACGAATCGAACCCTATCTATGACCCCCGCCACACCCCTTACACACAGGGATTGACAGGCTCAGGTGGTCACCATGGATGGCTTCACCGGCTATCACAGCGCCACCAAAGAAGCACTGCCGCAGGCCACACCGGTGATGGACCCCTTCCACACGGTGCAACTGGCTGGGGAGAAACTCACCGTCTGTCGTCAGCGCCTGCAGCAGCAGATCCACGGCCACCGGGGCCGCAAGGAGAACCTGCTCTACCGCGGCCGGCGAACACTGCTGACCCGGCAGTCGCTACTGACCGATGAGCAGATCGCCCGACTGCAGCGGCTGTTCGCCGAACACGAGGACCACGCGGCCTTGGAGGTCTCCTGGCACATCTACCAGGACATCATCAGCGCCTACCAACACCCAGATCCGGCCGCCGGCAAGAAGCGCATGCAGGCCCTCATCACCAGGCTCCGGCGCGGGCTACCCGAGGGGCTGGAGGAACTCGCTCAACTCGGCCGCACGCTCTGGCGCAAACGAGACCAGATCCTGGCGTTCTTCGACCGTGGCGGAGCCTCCAACGGCCCCGTCGAAGCGATCAACGGACGCCTCGAAGCCCTACGCGGCATCGCCCTAGGGTTCCGCAACTTCGACCACTACGTCCTGCGCTGCCTACTGCACTCCGGCCAACTGGCGACCCGGATCAATGCACTCTAAAACCGGAAGAGCC
>NZ_JBMPQA010000029.1:0-2558 GCF_049725055.1 Pseudactinotalea sp. Z1739
TTCCGGCTGCTGCAAACGTTGCGCAACCTGGGCCCGGCACCGGAGCCGAACATCACGGTGCTGTGGGACGAGTCGCTGCCCGCGGCCTACAAGGACTTCGCCGCAGCGATCAGCGTGGAGACCTCCTCACTGCAGTACATCTCCGATGCCCACGTGCGCGAACACTTCGGTGATGACGCCGCGATCGCGTGCTGTGTCTCGGCGATGCGCATCGGCCGGCAGATGCAGTTCTTCGGGGCCCGGATGAATATCGGCAAGACGTTGCTGTACGCGCTGAACGGCGGCCGGGACGAGAGGTCCGGTCAGTTGGTGGTGCCCGGCTTCGAACCGGTGGCCGGGACCGGACCACTGGACTACGAGGAGGTCTGGGCGAAGTTCGACGCCATGCTCGGTTGGGTGGCTGAAACCTACGTCGAGGCACTCAACATCATCCACTACAGCCACGACAAGTACGCCTACGAGGCGATCGAGATGGCCCTGCATGACAGCCAGATCGTGCGCACCCTGGGTTGCGGGATCGCCGGGTTGTCGATCGTGGCGGACAGCCTCGCGGCGATCAGGTACGCCCAGGTCACCCCGGTGCGCAATGAGGCCGGGCTGATCACCGACTACCGCACTGAAGGGGACTTCCCCCGCTACGGCAACGACGACGACCGGGCCGATGACATCGCCCGGCTGGTGGTTACCACGGTGATGAACAAGATCCGTGGGTTGCCCCGCTACCGCAACGCGGTGCCCACCCAATCGGTGCTGACGATCACCTCCAACGTGGTCTACGGCAAGGCCACCGGGTCTTTCCCGTGTGGGCACCAGGCTGGAACTCCGTTCTCCCCCGGCGCTAACCCCGGCAACGGCCGGGACACCCATGGCATGGTCGCCTCGATGCTGTCGGTGGCCAAACTCCCCTACGGCGACGCGCTGGATGGGATCTCCCTGACCAACACGATCACCCCTTCCGGGTTGGGGCAGACCAAGGACGAGCAGGTGGCGAACCTGACCGGGGTGCTGGACGCCGGGTTCGGCTCAGGGTTGTTCCACGCGAACATCAACGTGCTGAACAAGGACACCCTGACCGATGCGATGCAGAACCCGGAGAACTACCCGAACCTGACGGTCCGGGTCTCGGGCTATGCGGTGAACTTCGTCAAACTCACCCGTGAGCAGCAACTCGACGTGCTGTCCCGTACCTTCCACACCTCCTCATGACGGCCCTGAATGGTGCGTGCGGGGCGGCCGCGCCGGGCGATGAGGGCTTCATGGCCCCCCGGCAGCGGCTGGCCGGCGCCGGCCTGGCCGGACTGCCCGAGGCGGCACTGGACCAAGGTGAGCGCTTCGCGGCCATGCGCAGTGGCGAGTTGGGCTCGGTGCACTCCTGGGAGTTGTCCACCGCCGTTGACGGGCCGGGCACACGGCTGGTGGTGTTCCTCGCCGGGTGCCCGCTGCGCTGCCAGTTCTGTCACAACCCCGACACGCTGCGGATGGAGGACGGGCACGCGGTGATGGCCGACGACGTACTCGCCCTGGTGCGCCGGTACCGCAAGGTTTTCGCTGCCACGGGCGGTGGGCTGACCCTCTCCGGCGGTGAGGTGCTGATGCAGTCGGCGTTCGCGGCCCGCATCCTGGCCGGGGCCAAGCAGATGGGCGTTCATACCGCGATCGACACCTCCGGGTACCTCGGCGCGGCCTGCACGGAGGCGATGCTGGGCGATGTCGACCTGGTGCTGCTGGATGTGAAGTCCGGTGATGAACAGACCTATGAGCGGGTGACCCGCGCGTCACTGGCGCCCACGCTTGAGTTCGGCGATCGGCTGGCCGGCGCCGGGGTGGAGATCTGGGTGCGTTTCGTGCTGGTGCCCGGGCTGACCGATGCTGCCCAGAACGTGGATAACGTGGCCGGCCACGCGGCCCGATGGGACACCGTGAGCCGGGTCGAGGTATTGCCGTTCCACCAGATGGGCCGGGACAAGTGGACCGCCCTGGGCCTGGATTACACACTCGCGGACACCGAGCCGCCGTCGCCAGAACTGACCGAACGGACGCGCGAGCAGTTCCGGGCCCACGGCCTGACCACGTACTGAGTAGTCAGCCGGTTTCCCTCACGATTGGTCGATGCAGGCCGATAGGACGAAAGGAGACAACGAACGGAGGACGGTGGACCGGATCCTCGCCATCTCTCATCGCGTGGCGCAGATCGAGGCGACCCTCGGCTCGGTCTCGGTTCCGCGCGTGCAGCCATCCGCAGGTTCTGTCACATCGTTCGCCGGCGTCCTCGCCAACGCCGTCGCTGACACTGCCCCGGCTGCGATTGCCGCACCTTCCAACTTCGGACCGTCTGGGTTCCAGGTCAACGCCGACGGTGTGCCGGTCGATCTTGCCGCGTACGGAAACGGCCGCATCCCTCGTGAGGCTCTGGAACCGGTAGGCAACACCGGCCACAGACTGTGGGCACCCGCCGCCCAGTCGTTCGAGAAACTGCTGACGGCGGCTGCGGCCGACGGCGTGAGCATCGGCGTCACCGACTCCTACCGCCCGTACGATGTGCAGGTCGACGTCGTTCG
>NZ_JBMPQA010000030.1:0-1119 GCF_049725055.1 Pseudactinotalea sp. Z1739
CATCGCGGGCCTTGGGTGTTTGGATCGGACTGGTTAGCACCTCCAATCCTCACCCAAGGCCCACCTGCTCCCAGGCCCACCACGCCGCCTGATCAGCCCCTCAACGCACCCTCAAACCGGAAGAGCCTCTAAATCGCATGTCGTGGATCTCATTTCTCATGTAGGCTTCGTGAATAGTGCGGTTACTTGGTTTGCGATCTCGCCAGGCGTAATAGGTGCTCGGGGCGATCTTGCAGCCATGCTCGGTGAGCACTCGGCAGATCGGCTCGACCCCGAAGCGCTCTTTATGCGCCTCGATGAAGTGGCATATTGCCGACGTGGCGGGTCGAGCTCCCGCGCGAAGAAAGACGCCGCAGCTTTCAGAATCTCATTCGCCCGCCGCAATTCTTTAACTTCCCGCTCCAGTTCCTTCACCCGGGCCGGATCGACACTCGGCTCGCGAGACGGTTTGCCTGCTGCGTCTGTCTTCTTCACCCACAGACGAAGGCTTTCCGGTCCGATATCCAATTTCTTCGCCACGGCCTTGATAGCCGCATATCGCGAGTCGTAATCCTTCTCGCAATCAAATACCATCCGTACTGCACGCTCTTTGAGTTCAGCCGGGTATCGCTTCGTTGACATGAGTCCGATCCTCCCAAGATCGCAACCCTCCACCAAACCCGGGGCGGTTCATCCCGGGCGCGGATGACGGGGTTGGACAGCTTGGTCATCGTGGCCTGACCCAAGTAGGGGTCGAACTTGGTGAGCTTGTAGCCGGGGTGGGTGTCCTCGAACTTCGCGGCGATCTTCTCCCCGTCACTGGGCCTGGTCCCCCTGGCCAGCCCGAGCAACATCGTGTCGGCCGACTCGGTGGCACTGACCTCGGTAATCTGGGCGAACCGGGAGGCGGTCAACGTCCCGGCCCTGGGGTCGATGGAGTCCACCTCCCACCCTTCGCCGTGCTTCTCACCGATTTTTGTAAGCACCCTGCCGGTGTGTTTGCGCGCGTCGAATGTCAAGGGACAGTGGGAACTGCCCAGGGGCGGTCGTGATGCCTGCCCGTTGACGGTCACGAGATCTGCCCGGTGATGGCCATGGGATCTGCCCAGGGTTGGCCATCACCGGCCCCGGGTGTCAGGT
>NZ_JBMPQA010000031.1:0-859 GCF_049725055.1 Pseudactinotalea sp. Z1739
CCTGAGTTTGGTCATTTCGTTAGTGCGTGATCTCAGCGGTGGTGGAGGGCGTCGAGGAGGGTCTGCTTGTCGGTCGGGATCTGGGGCGGGAAGGTCTGCTGGCTGGCGTTGATCGCGATGGTGGCCGAGCGCAGTGGCCTGAGTTGGCGGATCACGTTGCGGATGGCCAGGCCCGTGCGGTTCTGGATCTCGCGGGATACGGCGAGGGCGGTGAAGACGATGGTCAGGTGGGCTTCGATCGCGTCACGCTTTCTGGCGAACAGTGGGCGGGCGCGGAGGTCTGTCTTGGACATTCTGAAGGAGGTCTCGACCTGCCAGAGGTCGTGGTAGGAGGAGATCACCTCTCCGGGGGGCATGATGCTGGCCGGGATGTTGGTGACATAGCCTTTAAGACCGACCAGGCGATGGGCCCTGGACAGGGCTGCCTCGTCCAGTCTGGGTGCGCCCTGGCCCTTCTTCACGAACCGCGGGGTGCGGGCGGCTTTCTCGCCGGCGACGACGGCTTTGGCCTTGTTCTCCTGCCGGGTGAGGGTCTTGGTGTCGCGGGCGGCGCGCTTGGCCGAGTAGGCCCACACGGCCCGCCAGGAGGCCTCGTGCTCGGCGGGGTTCCAGACCGGTTCGGCCTTCTTCGTGACGTCGTTGACGGCCTTGGCGCGCGTGGTGGACACCCGAGGGGTGATGGTGTCGATGACCTGGCCGTCGGTGAATGCATCGCCGTGCCAGCGGAAGTGGGAGGCCAGGTCGATCGGGGCCTTGGTCATCCTCGAGCCGACGATGAACCGTAGGTTCGCCTCGTCCAACTCTTTGAGGTTGGCCGCCGAGAGCATCCCGGCGTCGGCGACGACGACCATGTCGGCCA